>JANOUE010000162.1:0-7689 GCA_031416755.1 Hyphomicrobiales bacterium | reverse complement strand
GGCTATGAAGTGACCGAAGGCTCAGTCACCTTCAAAGGCAAAGACTTGCTGGCCATGGAAGCCCATGAACGTGCCGCCAAGGGCGTGTTCCTGGCGTTCCAATACCCCATCGAAATTCCCGGTGTGGCCACCATGCAATTCCTCAAAGTGGCGCTCAATGCCCAACGCAAAGCGCGAGGCGAAAAGGAACTTTCGATTCCAGATTTTATGCGCTTCGTTAAAGAGCGTGCGGCCAAACTTAATATCAGCCAAGATATGTTGAAGCGCCCCGTCAATGTCGGCTTCTCTGGCGGTGAAAAAAAACGTGCCGAGATTTTACAAATGGCTGTGCTTGAACCATCACTGTGCGTGCTCGATGAAACCGATTCAGGCCTTGATATTGACGCCCTGAAAGTGGTGGCTGATGGCGTGAATGGGTTGCGCTCACCAGACCGTGCCATAATCATAATCACCCACTATCAGCGGCTGCTCGATTACATCGTGCCAGATTTTGTGCATGTTTTGTCAGCGGGAAAAATTGTTAAATCGGGTGGCAAAGAATTGGCGTTGGAATTGGAAGCCAAAGGCTACGCCGAATTTGTGGAGAAGGTTGCGTGAACGTTGTGCTCACCAAAACTCCCGCGGAAGAAGCCTTCGGCCTATCATTGCCGCACCGCCGCATGGAAGAATGGCGTTGGACAGACTTGCGCGCCCGTCTTGATAAACCATATTCCAATCAAAATGTTATAGCCGTCGAAAAAGACGTAACGCGCCTCATTGCATCTTCACCTTTCGCCAAACTCACCAACCATCGAATCGTGTTTGTTAATGGCAACTTAGATCAGGCGCGGTCTAATTTCTCAGGCCTCACCTTTGAATTGGGTGCGCAGCCAACAGCGGTTGATGATCCAGTCATGCACTTGAACACCGCCATCGAACCATCTGGCCTCACGCTGCGTTTCGATGCGGCCATGGACGTGCCGGTTGAAATTATCCACGTAGCAACTCAAGGTGCCGCCCGCGCCATGGCCATTCGCAACCGCATTGAAGTGGGCGATGGCGCATCTGCCACCTTAATTGAAACCTTTGTGGGTGAAGGTGATTATCTGGTGAACAGCGTCACCGAAATTATTCAAGGTGACGGCGCCAGATTGGACCGCGTTAAAGTGGAACTTGAGAGCCACTCTGCCACACATCTTTCATACATCGATGTTACACTGGGCAAGGACGCAAAGTTGATTGAGTTCACGCTCACCTCCGGCGCTGGCCTCAACCGCCAGAACGGCAATTATTTATTCGACGGCGAAAACGCCAATGCCTATATCGCGGGCGCTTATTTGCTGAATGGCAAACAACACGCCGACACCTGCCTCGTGATTGACCACAAAGTGCCCCGTTGCACCAGCCGCGAAATGTTCAAATGTGTAATGGACGAAAATGCCCGCGGCATTTTCCAAGGCAAAGTTATCGTGCGTAAACATGCGCAGAAAACCGATGGCAAACAATCCAGCCATGCGTTGTTGTTATCCGAAGCAGCTGAGTTCGACGCCAAGCCCGAATTGGAAATCTATGCTGACGACGTAGTCTGCGGCCATGGTGCCACAGCCGGCGACATCAACCACGATCACTTGTTCTATCTCATGTCGCGCGGCATTCCCGAAGCAGAAGCCAAATCATTGTTGATCGGCGCGTTTGTGGGCGAGGCGTTCGATGCCATTGTCAATGATGCTATACGCGATACAATGACGGCATTTGCTGAGAATTGGTTGACGCTGAGGAAGGCAAAGTGAATACAAATTCCCTCACCCTGAGGTGCCCGCTTGTCGCGGGCCTCGAAGGGGCAGCCACACATAATGCAGCCAGCCCTTCGCGGCTCGCGATGCTCGCACCTCAGAGTGAGGGGCTATAAATGTTTGACGTAGAAAAAATCCGCCAAGACTTCCCCATCCTCACGCGAGAGGTTTATGGCAAGCCGCTGATCTATCTCGATAATGCCGCCTCCGCGCAAAAGCCGAAAGCTGTTCTCGATGCGATGATGAAGTCGATGACGCAAGAATATGCCAATGTGCATCGCGGGCTGCATTTCCTCTCCAACGCAGCAACGCAAAGCTTTGAAGATGCGCGCGAATCCGTGCGCCGTTTCATCAATGCTCCGTCCAAGGATCAAATCATCTTCACGCGCAACGCCACCGATGCCATCAATCTTGTTGCGCAATCCTTTGGTGGCATGGTGATCGGTGCAGGCGATGAAATTATTCTCTCTATCCTCGAACATCACTCCAACATCGTGCCCTGGCATTTTCACCGTGAGCGCCGAGAAGCTGTGATCAAATGGGCCCCCATTGATGATGAAGGCAACTTTCTACTCGATGAATTTGAAAAACTCATCAGCCCACGCACCAAGATGATTGCGGTTACGGCTATGTCCAATGCGCTGGGCACTGTGGTTCCCGTGGCAGAAATTATCAAGATCGCCCACGCTAAGGGCATTCCGGTTTTGGTTGATGCCAGCCAACAAGCTGTTCACGGTCATGTTGATGTGCAAGCGCTGGATGCGGATTTTCTGGTGTTTACCGGCCACAAAACTTATGGTCCAACCGGCATTGGCGTTCTTTATGCAAAGTCTGAGCATTTGCATAATATGCCGCCATATCAAGGCGGTGGCGAGATGATCTTAGAGGTCACTGAAAGCACGATTACTTATAATGATCCACCACATCGCTTTGAAGCAGGCACTCCGGCCATTGTCGAAGCCATCGGTCTCGGCGCGGCCCTGGATTATATGACCGCCATTGGCTTGGATAAAATAGTGGCTCACGAAAAGGCGCTGCACGATCATGCCATGAGCAGGCTTCGCGAAATCAATTCACTCAAAATCTACGGGCAAGCCCATCAAAAAGGCCCTATCATCTCATTTATGATGAACGGAGCGCACGCCCATGACGTGGCCACGGTAATTGACCGCCAAGGTGTTGCAGTGCGTGCTGGCACCCATTGCACGCAGCCGCTGCTCCAGCGCTTCGGCGTCACCGCCACCTGCCGCGCCTCTTTTGCCATGTATAATACCATGGAAGAGGTTGATAAATTGGCTGAAGCACTTATCTCTGCTCAAAGGATATTCTCGTGACCGACACTTTGACCGTTAATGCACCAGATATGAGCGCCATTCCCGCCGATGAACTGGCGCGGATGACCGATGATATCGTGGCGGCCCTCAAAACGGTTTATGACCCCGAAATTCCGGTTGATATTTATGAGCTCGGCCTAATCTACAAAGTCGATATTGATGATGATCGCAATGTGGCAATTGATATGACGCTCACAGCACCTGGCTGCCCCGTGGCTGGCGACATGCCAGGCTGGGTGGAAAATGCAGTCTCTACAGTGGGCGGTGTCGCCAGCGTTAAAGCCAAAATAACCTTCGACCCGCCTTGGGATCACTCACGCATGAGTGAAGAGGCTCGCATGGCAATGAATATGTGGTAGGATGACCAACATGGCACAAGCTCAAGCACGACCAAGACCCCAAGTGATGAAAGTGACAGATGCAGCTGCAGCCCGCATTGTTGAACTCATGGCGCGTGGTGATGGTGTTGGCCTTCGCGTAGGCGTTAAAAACGGCGGCTGCGCTGGTATGGAATACACCATGGAATGGGCCGCAGAGCAGGGCAAGTTTGATGAAGTGGTTGAGGATAAGGGCGCGAAAATTCTGATCGACCCCAAAGCCATCATGTTCTTGCTCGGCACCGAAATGGATTTTCAAAGCTCAGCATTGAAATCCGGTTTTGTTTTTAACAACCCCAATCAAATCTCGGCCTGCGGTTGCGGCGAAAGCGTGCAGATCGTTCCAGCCTCGCAATGAGCGCTTCAGTCGAACATGTGTTAGAACAAATGGCAGGCTTTGAAGTCACCACCAAGAAAATGTTTGGCGCAGTGGCGTTTTATCATGCCGGCCTCATCTTCGGCATGGTGAATGATGATCTGCTGTATTTGAAGGCCGATGACGCCAGCAAAGCTGAATTTGAAACCGAGGGTTTAGGTCAATTCACTTACGAATCTAAATCTGGTGGCCGCACTGCGATGAGCTATTGGCTGGCACCCGAGCGCTGCTTGGATGATGCTGATGAAATGAAATTATGGGCCAGCAAAGCCTTTGACGCAGCACTGCGCACACAAAAGCCAGTGAAGAAAGCAAAGAAGAAGGCTTAAGAATCCGATTGCAATTTTACGACAAGTGCCGGAGTTTTCTCACCTGTAAACTCAATGCCTAACAAGGTGTCTCGCCGCCACACAACTTTGGCTGTGCGCATCCAGTTTTCAGATGGCATCAAAAATTGAAACTCATTCGCCACCGAAGCTTGGTCGCCACAGATAATTCTGGCACCCGTTTCAGACATGTCCCGCACCTTACAATCAACCACCGACCAATGGTTCATGCTGACGATTTTAGCGCCTTTTAGCACACGGTTACGCGGCGTAATTCTTTTGTTGTCAGCTGTCACAAGAGACCATTTACCTAAATAAACTCTTCGACTTCAGTATAATGGCGAAAGGTTAACAAGAGTGTGATCCGCAAATAACTTAACGTTTCACTAAAAATCCTGGCATATTGCCTTCGTGGAACCCTTGATCATTGGGCGCATCCGCCAAAATCTCAGGACGAGGCGATGGCTTGTGAGTTTCTTTGGTGCGCTGCGGTTTTACGATTGGAGCGACTGAAACACCTTCTTCAACGCGAGGTGGTTTTACGGTCTTAGCGCGGCGTGCGCCTCGGGCTGGACGGTCAGATTTTGGCGCCTCAGCCACATCATCCACTGCGCCATTGTCAAAATAAGGCAATTCCTTATTGATCAAAGTTTCAATCGCTTTGAGATACTTGGCCTCTTCCTTCGTTACCATTGTAAAGGCAGCACCTTCACGACCAGCACGGCCCGTGCGGCCAATGCGGTGAACATAGTCTTCGGCGTGAATAGGCACATCGAAGTTGAACACATGGCTCACTTCCGGAATATCAAGTCCGCGCGCGGCAACATCGGATGCAATCAAATAGGTGACTTCATTGTTGCGAAAAGCTGTCAGCATTTTAAGCCGCGCAGATTGGTCCATATCGCCATGCAACGCGCCAGCATTAAAACCATGACGCGAGAGCGATTTTTCCAAAAGTGCTACAGTCGTTTTGCGGTTGGAAAAAATAATCGCATTCTGAACATTTGTCTGTGTACGGAGTAAATTGCGTAAAGCATCGCGTTTGGCGGCCGCCTCATGCGGCGCCTTCACCAGCATTTGCGTGATAGTTTCAACAGTCGAACCACGGGCCGCAGTTTCCACGCGGATCGGGTTATGCAAGAACTGAGACGTAACGCGCTGAATTTCCGGCGGCATGGTGGCTGAGAAGAATAAGGTCTGCTTGGTGAAAGGCAGCAGCTTACAGATTTTTTCGATATCTGGCATAAAGCCCATATCAAGCATCCGGTCAGCTTCGTCGATCACCAGCATTTCAATGCCATTCATCAACAAGCGACCACGTTCAAAATGATCAAGCAAGCGGCCGGGTGTAGCAATCACCACATCCGCACCGCGATCAATCTTTGCAGCCTGAGGTTCAAACGCAACACCACCAATAAGCAAAGCAACCGTGAGCTTGTGGTTTTTGCCAAGCGTGGCGAATGATTCTTCCACCTGTGCTGCAAGTTCGCGTGTTGGTTCCAAAATTAACGTGCGCGGCATGCGGGCGCGGGCACGGCCTTTTTCCAGCATGGAGAGCATGGGTAAAACAAAAGCGGCCGTTTTACCGGAACCTGTTTGCGCCAAGCCCAACACGTCTTTGCGCTGCAAGGCATGCGGAATAGCCTCTGCCTGAATGGCAGTTGGCGTGGTATAACCGGCGGCGGTTACGGCTTCTAGCACTTTAGGGCTAAGGCCCAGGTCAGAAAAATTCATGAGTATCAGAAAAACCAATCTAGCGAAGAAAAATCAAACGGCACATCAGGGGCATTCGCCATTGCCAGCAGCCGGAATTGGTGCGCAATAGGACTATTCGGTCACGAAGTCAAATTAAGCTGCAGGTCTTGTTAACCATCAGGATATTTCCGTTCCCTGTCATTCTGCTATGTCCAGTTTTGTAATAATCATCTCAACACCTGATTGCTGATTGCCCCACGACCGCCAGATCAACTTAAACCAAATAAGCTGCATTTGCTTAGCGCGTCGGATGTTCAAATGTATTTGCGTTACGCCTAACACCGTCTTTCCCGCGAAGGCGGGAATCCAGCTTTCTTACAACAAGTTAGCTGGCCCCCCGCCTACGCGGGGGTGACGGGGATGGGGGGGCGTGACGATTCTAGTTGACCATCCGATCCTCTGGGTCGCCGCAATAGTAAGGAACGCAATTTAGCTATTGGCTTTGTAGTCGTGTCAAAATTTCATTCACTCTCACCGCCGCATCACTTAAGATTTGACCACCATCACGATTTGCATCTCCATCAGTCAGGTTTGGCCAAAGGGCATTGAGGTTTGCCAAAGCACTGTCCAATTGCACCATTTCTTCAGCGTGCTTGGCTTTCTCATTTTTTGAAATGTCAGCCATTATATTTTTTGCGGCCTTCATGAACCCCCATGCGTCTTGATATTGGCTTTGGTCGATAATCTTTCCATTGCCAACCCCGGAGCTGTAATAGTCCGCCGATCTGCCAATGAGCAGGCCAGTTGCCGCGACCATCGAAACCGCTTTGACCAAGTCGCCTTTGCCTCGACTTGCCGCAATTGCCGCCTCCAATGCCACGTAATTTTTTTGGACAGATTTAAAAGACTGGCCGCGTTCGATAGCTTTGGTGAAGGCTTTGAGCTCTGCCGAGAAACCCTGCGCACGTCGCGCCAACACGCGGTTTAGCAAGCGCCTGTGTATAATTGCATCGCCATGGCTCAGATGGGAACGGGCAATTGCTGCATGCCTCGTTTGATAAAGCGCCAAAGCAACGTGGGCTTCAGCATCTAATTCGCCCAAAGTGGCAACATAGCCAGGTTGCTCTAAAAGAACTTGCGCAAGCGCAGCTTTTGCAGCTGCGGGATCGACAAGTTTTTCAGTGGAAACCCGTGGCTGCGGAATAACGCGTTTTTTCTTTGCAGTTTTGCCAACTGTCAGTTGCGTCATAGCAACCAATAAAATGACAGTAAAAACCCCAAGCCTCTTAAACATTGACCAAGCCCCCTTTGATCTCCGAACGAGTTATAGGGGCCATATTTTACGAGCGCAACCGCATATCGAACTTGCACGCTATTGGCGCAAGCTTGAGTTTAAAAAGTTTAAGATTGAAAACTCCAAAATAATTGTCATCGCTGGAACAAATCCGGCGATGACAACAGAATGTTATTTTTGACGTGCAATTATTTCACATCAAACCGATCCAAATTCATCACCTTCGTCCAAGCCGCAACAAAATCATTCACGAACATTTCGCCGCTGTCTTCACAGGCATAAACTTCAGCGATGGCGCGTAGTTGCGAGTTTGAACCGAACACCAGATCAACGCGTGTGCCCGTCCATTTCTGATTGCCTGTTGGGCGATCAACGCCTTCGAAAAGCTGGGCAGCATCAGACTTTGCCTTCCAAGTTGTGTCCATGCTGAGCAGGTTGACGAAATAGTCTGTGCTCAACGTATCAACCTTCTTGGTGAACACACCGTGTTGAGCCCCACCGACATTGGCATTGAG
>JANOUE010000161.1:0-3516 GCA_031416755.1 Hyphomicrobiales bacterium | reverse complement strand
CCAACGCCCCCTGAAATAATGTCGGCGAGGGATGATGACACTCGTTTTTCGGTCTCATTGAATATGGTGCTTTCGCCCGTAAATATACAAGGTGTTGGCCATATAGAAGTCAAATTAACCAAAGGGCAAAATAGGTACCGTGTAGGAAGGCTTAGGGTTTCGCGAGCAGCTTAGCGCGCCGAACTCAAATTATAGACTGAACAACTAGCCTCTGTATTCCTGATCACACTCCAGAACTGGGTGAAGACTTCCTCGTCTCCCCGAAATTCAATTGAAAGTTTTGAAATGCCACACACCCCCGAAGCCTGGGCGGCCATTCGCTTGCGCTATGAACAGGCCACAGAAACAGTAGCGCAGATTGCGGCTGATATTGAAACCACGCCGCATAAGCTCACGCTTCGCGCGCGGGCGGAAGGGTGGTTGTTGCGCTCAACCGGAAAAAAGAAAAATCATTCAACCCGCGACACAATCAAGCGCTTGAAAGATCTTTTACAAAATCGCCTCTCACAACTTGAAGCTCAAATTGGTGAAATTGGGGCAGAAATCTCAGCACTCGCCAGTGAACGCGACATTCGCGCCACCAACACCTTGGTGCGCACTTTGGAAAAGGTTTTGGAACTTGAACACAAAGAGCGCAAGCAAAGATCAAGCCGAGCCCGCCAAAACCGCAAACTCAATGACGCCGAGCGTGAAGACCTTGCGCGCCGCATTGAGAACCTCCGGATGGAAAATCAGGAAATTCATCAAGACTCTGGACCAGAGGACAGTGACCGGGATGAGACTGAATTGGCCCCTCTGGGCGAGGCTGGATCAACTTCCGCCTGAAGGCAGCGCTTGGCGGCAATGGCTCATTTTAGGTGGCCGTGGTTCAGGCAAAACTCGTTCCGGTGCGGAATGGGTGCGCGCCATTGCCCAAGGCGACTGGGGAACGCGTGCTAAACATATTGCATTGATTGCCCCCACTCATGCAGAAGCACGGCTGGTGATGATTGAAGGTCAATCAGGATTATTATCCGTACACGGAGCAGACGAAAAGCCAGTTTACGAATCGTCCAAGCGTACCATCACCTGGGCCAATGGTTCAAAGGCACAAGTGTTTTCAGCCGAAGACTATGATGGATTGCGCGGGCCTCAATTTGATGCAGCCTGGTGCGATGAACTGGCGAAATGGAAACACGCCGATGAAGCCTGGAACATGTTGCAGTTTGCCTTGCGGCTGGGCGAAAACCCGGTTGCCGTGATCACCACAACACCGCGCCCGATTCCGCTGATCAAGAAATTAATACTGGATGCCGGAACCAAAGTGACGCGTGCCAGAACTTTTGATAACCGCAAAAATCTGGCAAAACCGTTTATGGAAGCGGTGACGGAAAAATATGCCGGCACCCGTTTGGGCCGTCAGGAATTAGACGGAGAGTTAATTGACGACCACCCAGACGCACTGTTCAAGCGCGACACCTTAGAGCTGAACCGGGTTCGTGAATGCCCAGAGCTCAAACGCATTGTGGTTGCTGTTGATCCACCTGCAGGCCATGGCAAAGCCAGCAATGCCAGCGGCATCATTTGCGTGGGCCTCGGGATCAATGGTCGGGCCTATGTTTTGGATGATGCTTCTGTTCAAGGCATGCGACCTGCCAAATGGGCGGCAAGAATCATAGCGCTCTATCATGCCCGAAAAGCTGATCGCGTGGTGGCCGAAGTGAACCAAGGCGGTGCCATGGTGGAACAAGTGCTGCGCGAAGTGGACGACGAATTATCGTTTCGCGCCGTACATGCAACCCGCGGGAAAAAGGCCCGCGCCGAACCCGTGGCTGCTTTGTATGAGCAGGGCAGGGTGAGTCACGTTGGAACCTTTGCCGAGTTGGAAGACGAGATGTGCAATGTGATCGGCGAAGGCGGCAAAAGTCCTGACCGCTTGGATGCTCTCGTGTGGGCACTGCATGATTTAATGTTGAAGAAAAGATCAGAGCCGAGAGTGCGGGTGATTTAACTCACATGAAGCTGCCCTTCGAGGCACGTGATCCACGGGCACCTCAGGGTGAGGGTCTCATACTCCCTCATGCTGAGGAGCTCGCAGCGTGAGCGGAGAGCCTCGAAGCATCAGCAAGAAAGAAGGAAAACCAATGTTCAAAAAAATTACGTCGCTCTTCACCGAGCAGAAGCAATTTCGTGCCCAACCCATCGTGTCTCTGCAAACTGTTGGCCAACCGCAATGGACACCGCGCAACTATGCAGCCCTGGCGCGCGAAGGCTTTGCCGGCAACGCCATCGGCTATCGCTGCGTGCGCATGATTGCTGAAGCCGCGAGTTCCATTCCCCTGTTGCTTTATCAAGCTGATGTGGAATTGACCAAGCATCCATTTCTCACCTTGTTGAAGCGGCCGAACCCCTCTCAGACCGGCCGAGATTTGATCGAAAATATCATTTCTTATCTGTTAGTTGCAGGCAATAGTTATATTGAAGTCTCAAGTTTGGAGGGCACCCCCCGAGAGCTGGTTTCGCTGTGCCCAGACCGTGTGAAAGTGATTGCTGGACACAATGGTTGGCCAGACGCTTACGAATACTCCGTACACGGAGCATCAGTGCGATTGCCAGCCGAGAATGTGCTGCACATAAAAATGTTCAATCCATTGGATGACTATTACGGGCAGTCTCCACTGGAAGCAGCACAGCGCTCAATTGATACGCATAATTCAGCCAGCGCTTGGAACAAGGCCATGCTCGACAATGCCGCGCGGCCCTCGGGTGCACTGGTGTTTGCAGCCTCCGAAGGCAGGCTCAGCAATGATCAATTTGAACGCATAAAATCTGAACTTGAATCCACCTATCAGGGAGCCAGCAATGCAGGCCGCCCCATGATTTTAGAAGGCGGACTCGATTGGAAAGAAATGGGTTACAGCCCGAAGGACATGGAATTCACCGAAACAAAAAATGCCAGCGCACGAGAAATCGCTCTGGCCTTTGGTGTGCCTCCGATGTTGCTCGGCATTCCCGGAGACAACACTTTTGCCAATTACGCAGAAGCCAATCGCACCTTCTGGCGGCAAGCCGTGGTGCCGCTGCTGGGCCGGGTGACTGAGGCGCTGACACATTTTACCGGGTCTCAATTTGGAGCTGATTTACGCCTGACGTTCGATCTCGATCAGGTTGAAGCGCTGGCACCAGATCGAGACGCGCTGTGGAAGCGCGTGAATGATGCAAGCTTTTTGAGCCAAGACGAAAAGCGCATTGCCATTGGTTATTCAATTTAATTAAAGGATATTTCATGACCCTTCGCCTTTCTCGGCGCGGGCTGGGGCAGCCGTTGCAGGCTTTCCCCGGGCTCGGCTTGTTTACTGGTTACGCCAGTCTTTTTGGTAAACGCGATGGCACCGGCGATATGGTGATGCCGGGCGCCTTTGCGGCCTCGCTCAAGAAGCGAGGCTCTGAGAATATTCGCATGTTGTTTCAGCATGACCCCGCCGAACCAGTTGGCACCTGGCTTGATATTCACGAAGACGAACGTGGACTCTTCGT
>JANOUE010000160.1:0-4083 GCA_031416755.1 Hyphomicrobiales bacterium | reverse complement strand
TAAGCTATTTGACAGTTGCTTATAGTTTTGGTTCATAAGGTTCATGGTGAAAATTACAATTCAGGATGTTGCTCAGAAGGCGGGCGTGAGTGTGGCCACGATTGACCGTGTGTTGAACCGCAGGCCGGGGGTAAAAACGCGTACCGTTGAAAAAGTAGAGTCGGCTATTCGCGAGCTTAATTATCAACCCGATAGGATTGCCGCTCGGCTGGCGCGGGGCCGCGAATATCGCTTTTGGTTTGTGCTGCCGAACACGGCTGGTGAATTTATGAACCGGGTGAGCCATGAAGTGGAAGCTGCGGCGCAGCGCATGGCGGGCGAGCGGGTTTCCATTATGGTAAAACGCGTTGACGTTTTTGATGGGCCGTTGCTGGCAAAAGTTCTCGATGAATTGGAAGAGGGCATTGACGGCGTTGCTGTGGTGGCCCTTGATCATCCGGCTGTGCGTGAGGCAATTAACGCACTGGTTGCCAAAGGTGTGACGGTGGTGACGTTGGTTTCTGATGTGCCGGGTTCTAAGCGCACGCATTATGCTGGCATTGATAATTCATCGGCAGGGCGCACGGCGGCCAGTCTGATGGGGCGGTTTTTGCGCGGGCGCAAAGGCAAGGTTGGGTTGTTTGCTGGTTCGCTTGCTTTGCGCGATCACATTGAACGGCAGTTTGGCTTTGAGCAGGTGATGACACATGAATTTTCTGATCTGGTGATTTTGCCGGTGCGTGAATCTCGCGACGATACTGAACGCAGTGAGGAATTGGCGCGGCAGCTTTTGATGGAACATTCTGATCTTGTCGGAATATACAATGTGGGCGGTGGCACCGCAGGCATCGTGGCAGCGTTGGATGCAAGCCCGCACGCCAAAGACATTGTGTTTATCGCGCATGAGGTGACGGATGGTTCGCGCCGCGCTTTGATCCGCGATACGATTGATGTGATCATCAATCAGGATGCGGGCCATGAAGTGCGAAGTGCCGTGCGCGTGCTCATGGCCAAGGCTGATAATATGCCACTGATCGAAGATCAGGAACGCATTCGCATTGACATTTTTATGCGCAATAATTTGCCGTGATGCTATGTCTTCGTTCGTGGTCGATGCTTCGAGGGCCCTTGCAGGGCCACCTCAGCATGAGGGAAATCCACACAGCCCTCATCCTGAGGCAAGCCAAATCCTCATGCTGAGGTGCGAGCTCTTGCGAGCCTCGAAGCACCGGCAATTGGCTTACAGCTTCTTCAACTTGGCTTCGATGGCCGCTCGTTTTGATTCCAAGAACGGTGGCAGCGACAGGGTTTCCCCCAGTGTTGCCATCGGCTCATCAGCTTGAAAGCCGGGGCCGTTGGTTGCGAGTTCAAACAAAATGCCGTTTGGTTCGCGGAAATAAAGGCTCTTGAACCAGAAGCGATCAACTGGTCCAGAGTTTGGCACGCGCATGGATTTTAAACGATCCGTCCAGGCCGCATATTGATCCATGTCAATATTGAAAGCCACATGATGCACCGAGCCTGCGCCTTGCTGAGCGGGTGGCAAATTGGGTTCAACACGCACATGAAGCTCGGCCACGGGGCCTGCGCCATTCATGTGATAAACATGGGTGTCGTCAAAGCGCGCTGCTGGCACCATGCCCATAACTTGGGTAAGAATTTTGTCAGTTGGAGCTAAATCTGGCACGCTGAGCGTGATGGGGCCAAGGCCACGAATTTGAAATTCTTCTGGCACTGGGCTTTTTGCCCAAGCATGTGCGGCAGCATCGCTTTCATCGTCCACGAGGCTCAAGCGCTGGCCTTCGAAATCTTCGAAATGGATGACGGTGCGGCCGTTTTCTGTGGTGGCTTTTTCGGCTGAGATATTGTTGTTTTTGAAATGATCGCTCCACCACGCGAAGGCTTTTTCGCCTTTGATGCGCAAACCTGTGCGCACCACAGAATGCGTGCCACGGCGTTCGGGCCCCGTTGGCCAATCAAAAAATGTGATGTCAGTTCCGGCCGAGCCTATGCCATCAGCATAGAAGAGATGATAGGCAGATGTATCGTCTTGATTGACAGTTTTCTTGACCATGCGCAGGCCAAGGGCTTTGGTATAAAAAGCGTGGTTGCGTGGAGCATCTGCGGTTACAGCTGTGAGGTGGTGGAAGCCATTGAGTTTCATCAGAGCTCTATAGCAGGTTCTGGTTGGCCTAAAATAAAATCTTTGCCATCAAGTTTATAAACATCAGGCCGAAAATTCACGCGGCCATCTTCGGTGGCCCAAGCGGTGAGATACATAAAGCGTATATCGGTTTCGCCCTGCACCTTGGTTTCATAAGTCTGTTGGCTGGCCGTGATCATTTCAAACTGTCCGTCTTCATAACCTTCTTGGCCATTCATGATCCATGAAATTAAAGTGCGCACTTGATCAACACGAACACAGCCGGAACTTTCAAATCGATTGTTGCTGGCAAATAATTCACGGTGTGGCGTATCATGCATATAGACCATGAACTTATTTTTGAAATTCACCTTCACTTTGGCCAGCGCATTATGCTCGCCTGGTTCCTGCTGGAACTGGAAGCGATCAGCCGGCGTGTTCAACCAGTCTACACTTGAAGGTTCAATTTCGGCACCACCGGCACCATCAAAAACATGGATGCGCTGTTCATTGAGGTAGTTCGGATTGGCTAGATATTTCGGAATGATATCTTTGGCAACAATGGAAGCTGGTGCATTCCAAACGGGGTTGAAGATCACATCGCTCACCCGGCTTTTAAGGGCAGGGGTGGGGCGTTCTGGTTTTCCCACCACCACATTGTGGCGCGAATAGATTTGGCCAAGCTCGATGGTTTCGAGTTGGGCGGCTGGAATGTTTACTGCCACATAGCGTGGGCCGAGATCTTTTAAATATTCGCTCACACGCGGGTAGTTTTCCTTCAAGGTTGAAAGGCGGGCTTGAACTGTGACGTTCATTTCGACTCTGGTGCGCTCATCCAGTTTTCCGTTTGGCAATATGCCGTGGTTAAATTGGAAAGCTTTGACGGCTTGCACTAAAGATTGATCGAGCTTGCCTGCATTTGGGTTAGAGAGGGACTCAAAATCGAGATAGGATTCGCGCACCAAACGTTGGCGCAGCAAAATGATGTGAGAAGCTGTGGCCTTTTTATCATATTTGCCTTTGGGCAAATTGGGCCAGCCGCCGCCTGCTGCAATCTCTTCATAAATTGAAATCGCATTTTCGAGAGCGTTAATCGAACCTAAGGTTAGCATGGGTGCTTCGCCACGGCCTTCGAGAATTTCAGTTTTCGTAGCGAGCTTGCTTTGCCCAACAAGATTGGGTGCAACTGAGGTGATCGATCCGGTATTATCAAGATTTTGAGCATAAGCTGTCGGTACAAAAGGCAGAAAACTTGCGGCCTTGATGAAATTGCGGCGGGATAAGAAACGTTGCGACACAGGGGGCATACTCACAAATATTAGAAGGCCAGAATCAGCTAAGTTGGTAAATGGAGTTTTAATTTCGACTTGCCGTTAAAGAAAAAGTTAGGGCCTTGATCATTTTGACCAAAGCCTAATTGCAATCTGCTAAATATTTGGCCGATTTTAGGCAGCGTTGACTTCGGCTTCTGCATCAACCAGTGGAACCGACATGGTTTCATCTGCTTTGCGGCGGATGATAACAATGCGGGAATTTTCGGCGGGCGCCTCTGCCCCAGGTTCTGGTGCTGAAATAATTGCAATTGGTGCTTCTGCTGGTGCTTCGAATTTTGGTTCTTCAGCAGCGACAGCTGGAGTTTCGATAGCGGTTTCACTGGGAACTGGCGCCGGATTTTCCACAGCACTCAGGCGGCGAATGACCAGTTTTGCGCCCTTGTTTGAAACTTCAGGTGTCTCCAATACTTTGGCAACAGACGGTTTTTCAGCGACCAATTTTGGCGCGGGGGCGGCTTCAAAAATGGCTTCGTCTTGTTTGAAATATTGTTGGGGAGGTTTGGCTGCGGCCTGATTTTCAATGGCTGGTGCGCCGTTTAAATCGCGGTCGAGATCTGCCACCAGTTTCAAAGCACGCTCAACGCCCTTGCCACCTTGGTTTTCGCCAAATGCTTGGCGCGACAGATC
>JANOUE010000159.1:0-23342 GCA_031416755.1 Hyphomicrobiales bacterium | reverse complement strand
AGCTTTGGCGCAAAAATGATAAGGCCGAAGCGATTGTTGAAATCACCCCCGGCCTCTCAATATCAATTCCAATTGGAACGCACTTCCAATTCCGCAACAACGGCAACGCTTCGCTTATTGCTGTAGCAACCACGATGCCGCCTTGGCCTGGCGAAAATGAAGCCTATGCCGTTAAAGGCAAATGGTAATTACCAGCTGCCAATATTTGGCATGGAAGCCCAAGGCTCTTGCACTGGTAAGTAAGCTTCATCGGCTTGCAGCACTTCAATTGAAATGCCATCCGGCGTTTTAATAAAGGCCATGCGGCCCTCACGTGGCGGGCGATTGATGACAACGCCATGCTTCATCAGCATTTCGCAATACTCATAAATATTTTCAACTTGATAAGCCAAGTGGCCAAAGCTGCGTCCACCAGTATAAACTTCAGGATCCCAATTATAAGTTAGTTCAACTGGTGCATCAGGGCTTTCGGGGCAGGCCACAAAGACCAAAGTGAAGCGACCCTTCTCACTCACATGCCGTCTCAGCTCAACAAAACCTAAAATGCGGGTGAAAAAGTCGAGTGACTTGTCAAGGTCACTAACGCGGATCATCGTGTGCAGATATTTCATGGCAATTTTATCCTTTATGCATGCTCACCTCATCGCGCGCGAATCGGAACTTGTCAAATATTCAAATACTCTGTCACCATCGCAGCATCTATGCAGCACCTCGTGGGTCAATTTTTCACCCATCGAAAAATCAACACCTTCACTGTGCAATTGCAACAAGTGCATGAGTTAGATTGAGTTTTTCTAATAAAATTCATCAGCGCACGGATGAAGCAGCACTATCAACAAGTTTTCCACCGGATTTCAAAATGAAACTCTGTACAAATCATTAAGATTTAAGCAAGTTACTTGGCAAGCAGACGAGGAGGCCCTCGTCGCTTGGGGATTGGGTTGGGTTAGTAAAATGGCGGCAAACGAATTGTTAAACGCCGAAGCTGGGCAGCAAGTGCAGCACGGCATCGAAAACGAGCACGGCATTAAGATTATCCGTATTGATGGCTTGGTGAAATGGTTCGATGTGGGCCGCGGGTATGGCTTCGTCATTCCAGATAATGGCCTTCCGGATATTCTCATTCATTTAAGTTGTTTGAAGCGTGATGGCTTTGAAGCTCCCCTCGAAGGCACAAGAGTGGCCTGCGAAGTTGTGGCGCGCCAGAAGGGCTATCAATGCCTCCGTGTACTTTCGGTTGATCAATCAACTGCCATTCATCCAGTGGAACGTAAAGCCCGTACCCATAATCCTGTGGCCGCAAGCACCGGCTGGGTGCGCGCCAAAGTGAAATGGTTTAACCGCGCGCGTGGATTTGGATTTGTCAGCGAAGGCGAAGGGCTTGGCGATATTTTTGTTCATATGGAAGTCATGCGCAAAACTGCGATGGCTGAACTCATTCCTGATACATGGGTCTATGTGCGTTATGGTGATAGTAACCGTGGCAAAATGGCAGCCGAAGTTCGCAATTCACTTGATTCTGGACCAGCTTTAACCAACTAGCCTTCATTTCGACAGATTCTGTGGGTGAGTGCGGCGTATGTTGAATCGTGTTCGTATTTTATTTTACCTGCTGTTGCTATGGCCCTGGACAGCACTTGCGCAAGAACCAGCCAAACTCGAATCCATCACAATAGCCACGGATTTTGCGGCAACCCTCATCATTGCAGAGATTGCTGATACGCCGGAACTGCGTGAACGCGGGCTCATGTTCCGCCACATCATGCCGCAAGACCAAGCAATGTTGTTTGATTTCGGCAAACCACGCGCTGCGGCCATGTGGATGAAGAACACATATATGTCGCTGGATATGTTATTCGTGCGCGAAGATGGCACGATTGCAGCTGTGGCCGAAAACACCGTGCCCAAATCTCTTGATACAATAAGCGTGCAAGAACCTGTAAAAGGCGTCATCGAATTGGCTGCTGGAACCGTAAAACGGCTGGGAATCCGCCGCGACGACAAGGTTTTCCATAGAATTTTCAAAACTAAAGAAGAGTAGTTGCACTTCTCGTTGGGAATCATTAAGCAGCGCACACAAGGTTAGTCGGGGCGTAGCGCAGTCTGGTAGCGCACCTGCCTTGGGCGCAGGGGGTCGCGAGTTCGAATCCCGCCGCCCCGACCGGCCTTCGCCAAAGGCTTCGGCTGGCGCAGCCAGCTGGAAGATTTTGGCGAAGGCTGTCCTTCGTAGCTCCACTTGGAGCGAAGTAGCACTGGCTCCGATGTACTATGTTTACATGCTTCAAAGCATTGCAAATCCAGACCAACACTATACTGGGTTTACATCCGATCTCAAAAAGCGATTGACAGCCCATAATAACGCTGAATCCACTCACACTGCAAAGTACATGCCTTGGAAGTTAGTTGCTTATCAAGCATTTTACGAAAAGCAACGGGCGGTAGATTTTGAGAAATATTTGAAATCTGGGTCAGGCAAAGCTTTTGCAAATAAAAGACTTTGGCCTGTTTGATTCTTTAGCTATCTTGTGCAAAATTAATCTAACAAACGAGCACCCTATGCCAGCACGTATTTTCAAGCCATCTCGCAATGCCATGCAATCTGGCAAAGGCAAATCCCGTGAATGGCTCTTGGAATTCGAACGCAGTGCCGCATCAACATCTGATCCGCTGATGGGCTGGACCAGTGGTGACACATCAACTCAAGTAAAACTCAATTTCGAAACCCAGGCTGAGGCAGAAGACTATGCCAAGCGCAACGGCATTGCTTATTCTGTGACTCCCGTAGCTCCAGTGCGCCTGAACAAGAAATCTTACAGCGATAATTTTAAGTTCGGCCGCACGACATTATGGACGCATTAGGGCTAAGCGGGCTATAGAGACCCTCACGACTCCGTAGCTCAGCTGGATAGAGCAACGGATTTCTAATCCGTAGGTCGCAGGTTCGAGCCCTGCCGGGGTCGCCATTTAAGCGTTTTGACTTTTCCTAATAAAGTCAAAATCGCACTTTATGAAAGCTCACAAATGACTGTTAACGATTCAAACGGCACCGAACTTAAAGACGGTGACAATGTATCGCTGATCAAAGATCTGAAAGTTAAAGGTGCCAACACCACGCTAAAGCGCGGCACCTTGATCAAAAGCATCCGACTTACTGATGATGAAAACGAAATTGATTGCCGCCACGAAAAAATAAAAGGCCTCGTTCTGCGCACCGAGTTTGTGAAGAAAGCCTAGGGAGCACTATTCCACGATTTTCCAATAGGAATCCTTGCGGATTACTTTGCCGTCTCTAAACGTGTAAAAGTCGCATCCTCGCACAGCAATTTTCTCGCCGTTCGGCTTGGTCCCGGTGAGCAGCCACTTCGACATACCCTGGTCGCCCGATGTGAAGTGTTCCAGATCGCTGTAATGGACATCGGGAGTCGAATCAAACCGACTTTGCAAACCTTGCCTCACTAGTTCGACACCCAAGAACCGCTTGCCATGCGGGTCGGGCCCTCGTGGCATGTCGAGACTGGAGTTGGAGGTGAAAAAGCTCAAGATGCCGTCAATGTCATGGGCATTGAAAGCTGCCGCTATGCCATGCAGTCTGGCCAAGTTATCCTCTTGCTCGGTCATCAGCCTTCATCCCACGCGAACACTTTAACACTCATTGTTCCAGGAAATCAACACACTTAGGAGCAGGGATGTCGCCCCAGGGCATGAGCGGCACTGTTGAGGTTGAGTTTTGTGGGGAACCATCGATCAACTTATCTGTGTAACTCAAATAGACCAACACATTTCGCTTCGGGTCGCAGCCGCGCACGATATGCATAGTCTTGAAGAAAAAAGAACGACGCTGTTCGTACATATCTTGTCCCTGTGCAAACTTGGATTTGATCACAGCCGGCCCAACCTGGCGGCAGGCAATCGATGTTTCGGAACGTTCTTCAGCAAAGCCTGCCCACCCTGACCAGCCGCCAACTTCGGGCACCGTGAAATAACAGGCCACACCTTCAACCAGTGGATCATCAACCACATAGGTCGCAAGTTTCGCGTCTGGCGAAAGCAAACGCCACACTGTACTCTTCTTGAAAATGAGCTCGGGATCATCGGTCTGTTGGGCTAACGCAACACCAGTGGATGCAGCAACCAAGACAACACACGCTAAACTTTTCACAACACGTTTCATCAAGCCCTCCAATGTTGAAATTAATGTGGGCGATGCACTTTAGAAATCAAGATGCTGTTTTCAATCGCTCAAACCCCGCTTCTAAATCCGCAACTAAATCCTTGGGGTCTTCTAAACCGACATGGAACCGCAAGGCTGGTCCTTCGGAGGTCCAATTTGTCGCCGTCCGGCGGGGGCTAAAAGGCACAACAAGGCTTTCAAACCCACCCCAACTATCGCCAATCTTGAACAATTGAAAACCATCTACCATGGCCGCAATTGCGGTTTCAGAAACAGGTTTCAGAATGACTGAGAACAACCCACAGGCACCCGTGAAATCACGTTTCCATAGTTCGTGTCCGCTGGCATTTGGCAGGGCCGGGTAAAGAACGGTCTCAACTTCCTCTCGCCCGCGCAACCAATTGGCCACAGTCATAGCGTTTTTCATGTGCCGTTCCAGCCGCACGTCAAGCGTGCGCAGGCCCCGCAGCGCCAAATACATATCATCAGGACCGGCAAATTGCCCCATCGATTCAAATGATTCCTTAAACTGCGGCCAACAGGCTTCGTTGCAAACAACTGAGCCCATCATCACATCAGAATGTCCGACAATATATTTAGTGGCAGCCTGAATAGAAACATCACAGCCATGGCTAAAAGCTTTAAAATAATGGCCCGCACTCCAAGTGTTGTCGAGCATAACAATAGCGCCATGGGCATGAGCTGCTGCGGAAATAGCCGGAACATCCTGCACTTCCATCGTCTGTGATCCAGGACTTTCACAATAAACAACGCGCGTGTTCGGCTGCAGCAAGTCTGAAATTTTTGCACCCAGTTGCGGCTCATAGTAAGTTGTCTCAATGCCAAATCGTTTTAGCACCGTGTTGCAAAAGTGTCGGGCCGGCGCATAAACGCTGTCTACCATTAACACATGGTCACCCGCTTTGAGGAATGCCAATAAGGCGCAACTCACTGCTGCCAAACCGGATGGGGCCACTTTGCAATTAAACCCGCCTTCAAGTTCAGCTATAGCTGTTTCCAACGCCCGCGAAGTGGGAGTGCCACGCCGGCCATAACGATATTTCTGCTTGCCGCCTTTGTATGTGGCCAAGTCAGGAAACAAGATTGTGGAGGCATGATAGATTGGCGGATTGACCATGCCATGCTCGGTGAAGTCTCGAGCAGCAGTCACCATACGTGTTGCGGGTTGTAGATTTTCAGGTGCAGGTTTCTTGCTCATGGCCGTGTCTTATAGAGGCCATGGTGTTTCCAGTTCAACTGCTTTAAGGGCTGCCTTCAATCCACATTTTTTGAAAAGATAGTCCATTGCCATTTCCAGAAACTATTGCTCCAATTTCCCGCGCCTTAACTGAGCGCAAATATGAAGAACCCACCCCAGTGCAACTTGCTGTGCTCGAAGCCAAAGCTGAAGGCCGCGACATGGTTGTCTCGGCGCAAACAGGTTCCGGAAAAACCGTAGCTTACGGCCTTGCCATCGTCACAACATTGCTCGGCGATAAATTGCGTTTCGAAAACGAAGCTGACCCGTTGGCCCTTATCGTCGCTCCAACGCGCGAGCTTGCCCTCCAAGTGGAGCGCGAACTCGCTTGGCTCTATGCCTTCACTGGTGCTCGCATTCTCTCTTGTGTCGGCGGCATGGACCCAAACCGCGAACGCCGTCGCTTGCATGATGGCGCGCATATCATTGTCGGCACACCTGGTCGCTTGCGTGATCATCTTGAACGCGGGGCCTTGAAGATCAATGATCTCAAAGCCGTGGTGTTAGATGAAGCCGACGAAATGTTAGATTTGGGTTTCCGCGAAGATCTCGAATTTATTCTCGAGGCCACTCCAAAACAACGTCGTACATTGATGTTCTCGGCAACCATGCCAAAGCCGATTGCGTTGCTTGCGAAAAAATATCAGCGTGATGCGTTGCGCATTGAAGCAAAAGGTTCTGAGCGCGCCCACGCTGATATTGAATACCGTGCTATGCGTGTTGCCCCCAATGAAGTGGAACACGCTGTTGTCAACGTTTTGCGTTTTGTCGAATCGCAAAGCGCAATCGTGTTCTGCAACACGCGCGACCATGTGCGCCATTTGTACGCCACACTTTCAGAGCGCGGCTTCTCTGTAGTGAATCTCTCTGGCGAACTCAGCCAATCCGAGCGCAACCATGCGCTGCAAGCTCTGCGTGATGGCCGTGCGCGTGTTTGCGTGGCAACCGACGTTGCTGCTCGCGGCATTGATTTGCCAAACTTGAATTTGGTAATCCATGCTGATTTACCCAATGACGCCGAAACTTTGCAGCACCGCTCAGGCCGCACCGGTAGAGCCGGTCGCAAAGGTGTATCAGTTTTGCTGGTCCCATTGTCGCGCCGTCGCAAAGCTGAACAAATGTTAGCCACAGCCAAAGTAAGCCCGGTCTGGAGCGGACCTCCACTGGCCGAAGATATTCGTAAACTTGATCAACAGCGCATGCTGCAAGACCCAATTCTCACGGCCATCAATACCGAAGAAGATTTGGAAATGGCGCGTTCAGTTCTGGCCAATCGCACACCGGAAGAAATTGCAGCCGCCTTGGTTCGCATTTACCGTTCCAAGTTGCCAGCCGCCGAAGATGTGTTCGATCCAGGCCCAGGCGATAACCGTGGGCCCCGCAGCGAATTCCGCGAGCCCAAAGCCTTGCGTCGCAAAGAAGGCGGAGACACCGGCCCCCGTGATTTCACCTGGTTCAAATTGGATATTGGTCGCAAGAACAATGCCGATCCAAAATGGCTGCTGCCGATGATTTGCCGTCGAGGCCATATCACTAAGCCTGATATTGGTGCCATTCGCATCAACGAAAATGAAACACGCTTCGAAATCGCCAATCACGCTGTTGAAAAATTCGCAACGGCCATGTTGATTGCTGACAAGGATGACGTGGCGATTTCGCGCTTGGATGGTGCCGCACCTGCGCCTAAATCTGAACGCAAGCGCAGCTTTGAACGCTCGGATGGTTTCAAGCCAAAGCCGCGCGAAGAAGCCACCGCCTATGAAGATCGCAAACCGCACGATGCCGATGTGAAGCCACGCTACGAAGGCAAAAAGTCTTTCACCGATAAGCCAAAGTTCAAACCGAAATTTGAAGGCGGCAAACCGAAATTTGCTGGAAAACCAAAAGAGGGCGGCTTCAAAGTGAAGAAGGCTCCTTGGGAAAAGAAGAAGTAAAATGTCAGAAATGGCGCCGCTCGCCAAACTGCTCATGCTCATTCTAAGGAATGGCAGCATTGGCGCGGCAGCACTTCTCATTTTGTTCGCAGGAATTTCAGTCTACCAAAATATAACACCCGACGGCCAATTGGTCATGACCCGTCAAGACTGGAGTTTCTTAGGCGTCCTAGCAGCCCTATTGTTGCTTGCACTCTATTTGGTGCGCGCAATTAGAAAAGAAATTGAACGACCGGGCGAGTAGCGAATATTTGCTACATTTATCGAGGAGCTATCGTATCGCACCTGAAGTGATGCCTTGGCTGCAAGCTCATCCTAAATGGCCAAGGCTCAGTGAGTGGAGATCAGACACGTCTCTGATCTCCACTGTTCTATAAAAACTGATATTTATTTTGCGCACTTATTGAAGTCAGGACGATTTGAAGCGCAGAAATTCGAGCCGCCACGAAGTGCTGTGCCGTTGAATTTTGCAGTGATCACCTTTGATTTTGTAATCGTGAGGCGTGAATTTGGGCAAGCTGCAGCAGCGGCTTGTTCGCATGCCTTGAGTGAAACTGCAGATGTTTCTTCTTTATCGCATTCTTTAGTGCCATTGCACTTCGAATAAGAGACAGCTTCTTGGCCTGGGCAGGCGGTGCGGTTGTAATGTACTATGCAACCGGCTTGAGCAACTTGCGACAGCGACAAGAAGCAGAATGCGGCAAGCGCAATATTTTGAATTTTCATTTAGGTCTCTCCGTTTAAATAAATCTGGCCAGCGCCACATCTGGACCAGCCCAAGCGGTTATTTGCAGAGCTATGTAACGGCTAGGTGACAGTTCTATGAAGGAAAAACGTCCTTGGCGATTTCCACACTTATATTAGAGAAAAGTACATTTTTCGGAACCGTCACATAACTGTTAAAGATTTGTTAAGATCGGCAACTACGGGTGAGCGCGCGTGTTACTGCGCAGTGCCACCTATTCACTTGAAGGGGACGGGGGCTCTCAAATCCAACGTTTCTTTTGGGAGAAATATATAATGATGAAGACTTTTAGAACTGCATTATTCGCAACTGCTACTTTAACTGTGGTTACGTCTGTTGCTCACGCTGATTCACTTCAGGACCTAAAATCGGCTTTATACTCTCTGAAATCCCTCGACGCTTTTTACCAAGCTGCCGTGCAGGTTCCAGACGGATTTTCAATTTTGCCGGCGGCAGATTCTTCAGCTGCGGATGAAGCGCCAGCTGTAGAAGAGCCCCTTGTTGAGGTAAAGACATCTGGCTATATCAAAGGTGGTTATATCTATAGCCAAGTGACCGACGGCACAGCTCCGTTCAAGGATGCGAGCAGCGACTTTGACGGTGAAGCTGGCGCAAGTGTTAAGGGTTCAGTGCAGTCCTCGCTTGGTGAAGTTGGTGGAAGTGCATCAATTAAGTGGAACATTGCCGAAAGCACAGATAACGCAGTTACCATCGGAGATGATGGGTTTTCTGGTTTCTGGCAGTTCGCCAACACAATGAAGCTCGATATTGGCCGTGGCACAGGTGGCGCACTTGAAAATGGTATCGGTAAAAATACCAGACGCCTTTGGACGGTCGCAGACAAAAGAGTAAGACAAGAACGCGCAGGAAACGGGTTCTTTGACGACAAAGGTCACAGTGGATTTATGGGTTTGACCTATGCCAGTGGTCCAATCACACTTAATGTTCGCGCACATGATGCCACACGTGGTGCTGGTGGTGCCGCTGGTTACGATGACGACGCAGTAGGTGTAAGCTCAAGAGGCGTTATAACTTCAGACATGATTAACTTCGAAGTGTCCGGCGGTTATTGGGGCCAAGATGATGCTTCTTCCCGCCCGATTCTCACCCAGACAGGTGTGAAATGGTTGGCCGGTGTTGGTACCGAGATCAATGCAATTCAAGGCGTCACGATCAGCCTTGCCGCACAAACTGGCCGCCTTCACAATGACACCAAGACTGTCAACGTGTCGGGTTCAGTTGGTTTCACACTGACCGACGATATCAACATGGGCATTGGTGCCGGTTGGAAAAGAATCAGTGACGCTCCTGTTGGTAGTCCAGTTGATACCAATCACACCGAACGCGTAATCAATGGCGGCATCTATTATGCACCTTTGGCGCAGATGATCATCGGCCTAGAAGGCGATTGGTTAGATGATGGTAAATCTGTTGGCTCGAACGATGGCTACACTGGTGCAGTCGTCACAAGATACAGCTTCTAATCACGATCTCTAAGAGGTTCAATCAAGAGGCCTGCAGTGCTATTTTGCAGGTTTCACTTGATTGTCACCGCTACGATCTAACTGATATTTATCACTCAAAAATTGGAGACTACAATTATGAAGCGCATTTTGCTTGCAGCGTCACTTCTCGCCCTTGCGGCCTCACCCGGTTTTGCCCGCGACCAAATTCGCATAGTGGGCTCTTCCACAGTTTATCCTTTTGCAACAGTAGTTGCTGAAGCATTTGCCAAATCGACTGGAATGAAGACGCCAGTGATCGAATCAACTGGTACAGGCGGCGGCATCAAGCTGTTTTGCGCAGGAATTGGTGAAGAAACACCAGATTTCGTAAACGCCTCACGCAAAATGAAGCGCTCCGAATTGGAAATTTGTATTAAAAACGGCGTCAACGAAGTTATTGAGTTTAAGCTCGGCTATGACGGTCTCACTGTGTCAAGTTCCACAGCCGGCCCAGATGTGAATTTCACCAGAAAGCAGATTTTTCTGGCTCTTGCCAAACAAGTTCCCGATAAGGATGGCTTGCTCATCGACAATCCATACAAGATGTGGAGCGAAATCGATCCTTCACTTCCAGCTGAAAAAATAGAAGTACTTGGCCCCCCTCCAACATCCGGAACAAGAGACAGCTTTGCCGAGCTGATGTTGAAGAAAGGCGCCGAAGAGTTCCCATCTCTACTTGAGCTTAGCCAAAAAAATGTTGAAGCCTACGACGCGATATGGAAGGCATTCCGCACCGATGGCGCTTATGTCGAGGCTGGTGAAAACGACAACCTGATAATCCAAAAGCTCGCCGCAAATCCTAAAGCTTTTGGCATTTTTGGATATTCCTTTCTGGAGCAAAATGCAGGCAAAATGAAAGCTGCCGCGATCGATGGCGACAAGCCAAACTATGAATCAATCGCCAACGGCAACTACAAGGGTTCGCGCCTCCTCTATATTTACATGAAAAAAGCCCATCTTGGCCTTGTGCCAGGCATGATTGAGTTTGCAACTGAGTTCACATCGCAAGCCGCCATCGGCGAAGACGGCTATCTTGTAGACAAGGGCCTTGTTGGACTAAAAACTTGCGACGCCGAATGGAGTGCCGCAGCAGTTGATACTTTGCCGTTGGTTGATATTGATTTTCTAAAATAATTAAGTCGTTAACAACGATATTGCGGTGGCAGTAGTCGACTGCCATCGCAATTCCAAACACCGTCAAACCTGCAATGTCTTGCCCCTCACTTTGCTGTGTTTAGCAGATAAGCACTAGATTTGGCCTTACGACTGGAACCAATACCCTGGATCATTCCGCAGCCTCTCTCCTCGGCCTGCGCAGTACATCCTTCAAATATTGCCCGGTATAGCTCGTTGCCACCTTGGCCACATCTTCCGGTGTACCCACAGCCACAATCTCTCCGCCGCCATCGCCGCCTTCGGGCCCAAGATCGATTATCCAGTCTGCGGTCTTGATCACTTCGAGATTATGCTCGATCACCACCATGGTATTGCCCTGGTCCACCAACTCGTGCAGCACCTCCAATAGCTTTTTAACATCGTGAAAATGCAGTCCGGTTGTGGGTTCGTCCAACAAATATAATGTTCGGCCGGTTGCGCGTTTGGCCAATTCCTTTGCAAGTTTCACGCGCTGCGCTTCGCCGCCGCTGAGTGTTGTGGCTTGTTGACCAACCTTGATATAGCCAAGGCCCACGCGGGCCAGTGTATCCATTTTATCGCGCACCGACGGCACGGCGCGGAAGAAGTCTGCACCTTCCTGCACCGTCATATCCAACACATCGGCGATAGATTTATCCTTGAATTTAATTTCCAGCGTTTCGCGGTTATAGCGTTTGCCCCGGCATTCATCGCAGGTGACATAAACATCTGGCAGAAAGTGCATTTCGATTTTGATAACGCCGTCACCCTGGCAAGTTTCGCAGCGCCCGCCTTTCACGTTGAATGAGAAACGGCCCGGGCCATAACCCCGTGCTTTGGCTTCGGGCAACCCGGCAAACCAATCGCGAATAAACGTAAATGCACCAGTGTATGTAGCGGGATTTGAACGTGGTGTGCGGCCAATGGCAGTTTGGTCTATCTCAATAATTTTATCGAGATGTTCAACTCCCTTAATATCATCATGGGCCAAGGGGGCTTCACGCGAACCCATAAGTTTGCGGGCGAGCGCCCGGTAAACTGTGTCCACAATCAAAGTAGATTTGCCGCCGCCAGATACGCCGGTGATGCAGGTGAAAATGCCGAGTGGAATTTCGGCACTCAGGTTTTTCAGATTATTGGCGCGCGCTCCACTCACGCGAATTGAGCGATTCTTCTCCCACTTGCGCCGCGTTTTGGGGATGGGTACTTGCTGGAAGCCAGTGAGATATTGCCCGGTGAGAGAAGCAGGGTTCGCCATCACTTCGTCTGGCGTTCCTTGCGCCACAATATACCCCCCATTAATTCCGGCACCGGGGCCAATATCGAGCATAAAATCGGACGCGCGAATGGCGTCTTCATCATGCTCCACCACAATCACGGTGTTGCCAATATCGCGCAAGTGAATCAGAGTTTTGAGCAGTCGCGCATTGTCGCGCTGGTGCAAACCGATCGACGGTTCATCCAACACATAAAGCACACCAGTGAGACCAGATCCAATTTGTGAGGCCAGCCGGATGCGCTGGCTTTCGCCGCCAGAGAGCGTGCCAGATACGCGGCTGAGTGAAAGATATTCCAAGCCCACATTGACAAGAAATTTTAAGCGGTCACGAATTTCTTTCAGAATGCGAACTGCGATTTCATTTTGTTTTGGTGTGAGTTGTGCGGCCAGTTCGCCGAACCATTGATCAGCATTGCGGATTGAAAATTCTGAAACTTGGGCAATGTGCAGGCCTGCAATTTTAATAGCCAGCGTTTGCGGCTTCAAGCGATAGCCTTTGCACGTTTGGCATTCATGATCAGATTGATATTGCGAAAGCTCTTCGCGCATCCAATCTGAATCAGTTTCGCGCCAACGCCGCTCAATATTGCCAATCACCCCTTCAAAGGCTTTCTTGGTTTTGTAACTGCGCAAACCATCATCATAGGTGATGGTCACTTCTTCTTCGCCAGTTCCATTCAGCACAACTTCACGGGCCTGCTTGCTCAAAGATTTCCATGGCGTAGTCATGGCGAATTTATAATGTTTGGCCAGTGCTTCCAAAGTTTGCACGTAATAGGGCGAGGTGGCACCGGTCTTGGCCCAAGGTGCAATAGCGCCTTCGCGCAATGATAGGTTTTGATCAGGCACCACCATGTCGGGTTCAAACTTCAACTCAGTGCCAAGGCCATCGCAAGCCGGGCAGGCGCCAAAAGGGTTGTTAAAGGAGAATATGCGCGGTTCAATTTCATCAATGGTGAAGCCGGAAACTGGGCATGCGAAACGTTGCGAGAAAATCACGCGCTCGTGGGTTTCATTGGCGGATTTATTGGCGCTGTCTTCTTTGGTTTGCGAAGGCGGCAATGGCTTATCAGCAAATTCCGCAATAGCCAAACCGTCAGCCAGTTTCAATGCGGTTTCAAATGAGTCCGCCAAGCGCGTTGCTAAATCGGGGCCAATAACCAAGCGGTCTACGACCACATCAATGTCGTGTTTGAATTTTTTATCGAGCACCGGAACAGCGTCAATCTCATAAAATGCGCCATCGACCTTTACGCGCTGAAACCCCTTCTTCTGATAATCAGCAAATTCCTTTCTATACTCACCCTTGCGGCCGCGCACCACCGGGGCGAGCAAATAGAGCCGCGTGCCCTGCGCTAAAGCCAAAGTACGGTCAACCATTTGCGTGACTGTCTGTGCTTCAATGGGCAGACCCGTGGCCGGTGAATAAGGAATGCCCACGCGCGCAAACAGCAGCCGCAGATAATCATAAATCTCGGTCACTGTGCCCACTGTAGAGCGCGGATTCTTGCTGGTAGTTTTTTGTTCGATCGAAATGGCCGGAGACAAACCATCAATCTGATCGACATCCGGCTTCTGCTGCATTTCGAGAAATTGCCGCGCATAAGCCGAAAGTGATTCCACATAGCGGCGCTGTCCCTCAGCATAAATGGTATCAAAAGCCAGCGAGGATTTTCCAGAACCGGAAAGCCCGGTGAAAACAATCAGTTTATCTCGGGGTAAATCAACCGAGATGTTTTTCAGATTGTGCTCGCGTGCACCCTGAACGGAGATGACTCGTTTATATGACATGCTATCCAACTAGATCAAAGAGAGAACAAAGGCAAGATTGAGCTTGCACCTAAGCAGGTGTTATAGCGATTGGATGTCTACAGTTTGAGGATATCCACAATGATTCTGAGTCGAGCCCTTCGAGGCCCACTAAGCGGGCACCTCAGGGTGAGGGAAACCGAAACCCCTCATGCTGAGGTGCGAGCATTTGCGAGCCTCGAAGCATTGCAGGAAGCAGGTCAACGTGGCCAAGCATAAAATTCTTCGTGATACGTTTGGCTATGACTCATTCAGGCCGGGGCAGGAGGCTATTGTGGATAGCTTGCTGGCGGGGCGCAATGTGCTGGCGGTGATGCCCACGGGTTCTGGAAAATCATTGTGCTTTCAAATTCCCGCACTGGTGAAAAATGCTTTGACCATCGTGGTCTCGCCACTGGTGGCGCTGATGCAAGACCAAGTTGCGGCCTTGAAGATTGCAGGCGTTGCAGCGGAGACGATAAACTCTTCAGCTTCGCGCGAAGAGAATGTTGAAATATGGAACCGTGTTGCTTCTGGAGCCGTGCGAATTTTATATCTCGCCCCCGAACGTTTGATGACTGAGCGGATGATTAGCGCGTTGCAGCGATTGAATGTGGTATTGATTGCAGTGGATGAAGCGCATTGCATTTCGCAATGGGGTGCATCATTTCGGCCCGAATATGATGAGTTGCAGAGTTTGAAAGATGTGTTTCCTGGTGTGCCAATAGGGGCATTCACGGCCACCGCGGATGAAGTGACGCGGCGTGACATGGTGGCCAAGATTTTTGGCGGCAAGGCAGATGTGTTTGTAGCGGGCTTTGATCGACCCAACATTAAATTGGCAGTGGAGCCAAAAACCAACAGCACAAAGCAACTGTTGAATTTCCTCAAAGATCGCCGTGATGTGAGTGGAATTGTCTATGCCTTGTCACGCAAGAGTGTGGAAAAATGGGCCGAGGTTTTGCGCGGCGAAGGCTACAAGGCTTTGCCATACCATGCCGGGCTGCCGGTTTCTGTGCGCAGCGAAAACCAAGAAATCTTCATGGCCGAAAAGGGCGTGATCATCTGCGCCACGATCGCCTTTGGCATGGGCATTGATAAGCCCGATGTGCGCTTTGTTTTTCATGCTGATTTACCAGCCACACTGGATGCGTATTATCAAGAGATTGGGAGAGCCGGGCGCGATGGTGAAGCCGCCGATGCCCACATGATTTTTGGCATGCAAGATGTGATGATGCGGCGCAAATTCATAGACCAAGAAAATGGCGACGAACGCCATTCCAAGATGCAACATTCGCGGCTGCGAAGCTTGGTGAATTATGCCCAAGCTCCATCATGCAGGCGGCAAGTCTTGCTGCAATATTTTGGAGAGACTACCGAGCCTTGCAACAATTGCGATGCCTGTTTGGGTTATGTGTCTTTCGATCAATCTGGTGATCATAAAACCGTCCGTACACTGAGGAAAGAACGGGTGGCAGAGGCAACGGCACATTTCGATCCGCGTTCGGAGGCCTTGTTGGTGCGGCTGAAAGCACTGCGTATGAAGCTTGCAAAATCTCGCGGCGTTCCGGCTTATGTGGTTTTTTCAGATAAAAGCCTGATTGATATGGCCACCCGCATTCCGCTCACACGCTGGGATTTCGGCGAAGTACATGGCGTAGGTGAAGCCAAGCAAGAACAATTTGGGGATGTTTTTTTGAAGGAGATTACGGCGTTTGTGCGGGGCGGATAATTCGATTTACGAATTAATAATCATAACTCAAATCATCCTTGACATTTCGCACAATGAGTCCAACATCTAATATATCAGCAGCAGTGATTGGCGCTGGTTTGGGCCTTCAGATTAACAATGAGGAGCAGCTTATGACTCCACCTAAGTACCAATAAAGATCACGATTTATCGCGATCACGTTTCGGCCCAACTGCCGATTGAATATCGGAAGCTCTGGACCAAAACGCCACACCAAAATGAGTAAGTTTCTATTCGAACGTTCTTACGTTTAACGGGTTCGGATTCATCCGGATCACTTCAAGCTAAAACTCGATATAGCGAGGGCCCCGCTGGCGCAATGAATGTCGCAGCGGGGCTTGTTATTTTCAGGTCATTACATCTTGTAGGCGATGCATTTGCCTTTTACCAAACGCGTATGCGCTTTGCAGCGAATTGCAATCTTCTTCATCGTGGTTTTTTGCACCAGAACAGTGGGATGCTTGGCAAGCACTGGCACCTTGGTTGGTGGTGCGCCAGCCATTGCGCCCGATGCCAGAACAGAGGTGAGGATGGTTGCAGCAAGAATTGATTTCAACATGATAGTTCCTTTGATTTTTGATGGATTGAGAAGGAGGAAGATTTTAGTTCAGAACAATAGCAGCGCCCTTGATCATGAATTTAAGGGCCTTGCCGTCAAATTCTTGAGACTTGCCATTCAAAGCGATGGTGCAACCATCTTTGCAATCCACTTCGGCAGTAGCCTTAGCTTTAACGGCGAGATCAATAGCCTTGCCTGCTTTTGCAGTGATCTTAAGTGTGTAGGGCGCGTTGTCTTCGTTCACAATTGTGAGGGCATTGGCAGCAGTAGCAAGAACGCCAAGCGCAAATGCGCTGGCCACGAGAACACGAATGTTCATGGTTTTAAACTCCTAAATATGTTTCATTAATTTTAGTCGACGACAAACAATGGATTTGCTTGCGTGAACTGAATCTACGCTCGGGTTTATCAAGACTGTAGTTAATTGGCTGTAAGGTAGGTTAATTCGAGTTCATTACAATTTAATCTGTATACTGATCAATTTTCGCTATGGTCAGTAGTTGAAATAAATGTTTCGTCTTCCTGCCCTGCACGCTCAAATTTTAGGAAATCATAATAACCGCAATGGCCTTCGCCGGGGAACACGCGGCAAGTTGAAGGTCTTGCATGATAAATGGTGCAGCGGCGTTCATCAGTATCGAAGAATTGGCAGATTTTTCCGTAAATAATATCGGCTTTGCGGCGCATGATGCGCTCATAGCCATGGGCTTTTTTGAAGTATTTCTTTTCGGCTTTTTCCAAAGGCATATCGAAATGCTTGGCAATGCGCAAAGCGTCGCGTTTGTGCACCTCAATGACCGGGTAGGAACAGCAATAGCCGGGGCATTTCAGGCAATCATATTTCGGTTTGGCGGCCATTCGAGATTCGCTCCAGTTGATGGAACTCAGTGGTGGCTCACTTTGCTGCTGGCTTCAAGTGTTGGGTTTTGAATTGCTGGAATTTTCTGTTGGTTTCCACAACTTCCCCCATGAGCCATTCTCTGAAGGCTCGGGCCGGAGCCGATTCGCGACTGCCCTTCTTGCGCACCACCCAATAAGCGCCGTGGTCTTTCATATCAAACTGGAAGGGGCGGGCGAGCCAGCCATCGAGCAAACTATCTGTGCAGAGAATTTGATCGCCCAGCGCAAAGCCCTGGCCAGCTTCGGCAGCTTCCAAAGCCAGATGATTTTGAAAAGTGGTGCCGCGCCAATCTTCAACGCCTGTAACACCAGCGGCCAAAAGCCACTCTGCCCACCACTGTTTGCGGTCTTCATGCAAGAGGTTATAGACAGACAGGCCAGCCGGAGTGATTGCGGAATCATTTTTGATGAGTTTTGGTTCACACACCGGAAAAATCACCACGTCGGAAAGTTTAGAAGCTTCCACATCTTCCCAACCGCCAAGGCCATAGCGAATTCCAAGCTCAACATCGTCGGCATAAAAATCGACTAATCTAGATGTGGGGTCAATATTGAGTTCTATGTCGGGATGCAAATTATTGAATCGACCCAAACGACCCACCAGCCAGCGCGAAGCAATGGCAGGTTCAACTGAGACATTGAGCGAGCGCACATCGCCCACAGCAGCAGCCTCGCGCGATGCATCGGCCAATTGATCAAACAAGGGTGTAAGTTGAGCGCCAAATCGCAAACCCGGTTCCGTTAGGACCACGCCACGGCCCGTGCGCGTGAAAAGCTGGGTGCCCAGATATTCTTCCAACTCTTTAATATGGCGGCTTATCGCGGCATGGCTAACAAACAGTTCAGCCGCCGCATCCGTAAAACTTTCGTTACGGGCGGCGGCTTCAAAAGCTTTGAGAGCATTTAATGCGGGGAGACGGCGGGCCATGGCGCCACATATACCATGGGTTAAAAATGAACGTAACATTTTGTTACGTGTCATGTCACATTTAGCAGTTTGTAGTTAGCAGGTGCGAAGAGTATCTCGAGTACAAGAGATTTGATACGAAGGAGAATATCATGAACAGTTGGATTATGAATGCTTATTCAGATGCTTATAGCACTGCAATGATGCTTGATGTGAAGCCTGCTGCGGTTGCGAAGAAGAAGAGCGCAAGCCGCTTTAGCAAGCTCGTAACCTTGCTCGCACGCGCATAACAAAAAGATAAGGCCCCAGAGTAATTCTCGGGCCTTGTTTTCTGTTCAAAAATAGAACATAAGACGAACATAGGAACTGTGGACGGCGTGAAGCCAGGCCGTGCGCTTGTGTTAGAAATGGACTAAGCATGTCCAAACGGGAGAGTTTATTATGGCAGGTTCGGTCAACAAGGTGATTTTAGTGGGCAATTTGGGCAAAGACCCAGAGGTGCGCCACACCCAAGACGGCAAGGCAATTGTGAACCTCACCATTGCCACATCAGAAAACTGGCGTGACAAGTCAACAGGCGAGCGCAAAGAAAAAACCGAATGGCACCGCGTGGTCATTTTCAATGAAGGCATTGCCAAGGTTGCCGAGCAATATTTGAAGAAGGGCTCTTCAGTCTATATCGAAGGTTCATTGCAAACCCGCAAATGGACCGACAAGGACAACATTGAAAAATACACCACCGAAATTGTGCTGCAAAACTTCAACGGCACTTTGACCATGTTGGGCAGCAAGCCCGGCGGCGGCAGTGGCGATAGTTACGGTGGCGGCGATGATTTTGGCTCATCAAGCCCAATGGAGCGACCACGTACAGCTGCAAAGCCCGCAAGTTTCAATCGTGATTTAGATGATGAAGTTCCGTTTTGATTTCTGAGAGTTAAGGCCATGATTCGTTTTCTTTCTGCATTATTGCTGATTGCATTTACGCATGTGGCCATGGCGGATGAACCATATGTTGATGATCGCAGCACAGCAGCCAATCTAGTGCGTTCACTCTACAATGCGATCAATCGTCACGAATTTTCCAGGGCCTATGATTACTTCGGCACTCCGCCTGCCAAGGATTATGCGGGCTATGTGGCGGGTTATGCTGATACGGCGCGCGTAGACCTGCTCACCGGTGAGGTTTTTTCGGATGGCGCAGCAGGAAGCATTTATTATTCCGTACCAACAGCAATTAAAGCCACGGACACTAATGGCGGTGTTAAATATTTCGCCGGATGCTATACGGTGCGGGCGGTGAATGCAGCAGTCCAAGAGCCACCGTTTAGGCCTCTGCAAATTGATGTAGGAACATTGAAGCCGATCAAGGCCGAAGACTTCGAGCCAAACGTCCTGCCAAAATGCGGAACGGGCGAGTTTCTAGATCCCGTGGCCGATGCTTCAATTGCAAAAGCCAAAGCTCTGTTTATCGCTGGCCAGCAAGGCCTCTGCGACAAGGTGGAAGCCACGCGCGGCGGCATTAATGAGCCGGAGGTTTACAAGTTCACATATAAAGATGATGGGGCAGCGGCGGCGGATTCGGCAAATAATATCGTAACACTGTTTGCGTTCAATTGTTCGATGTTTGCATATAATGCTTCGTCGGTTTATTACGTCCATGACAATGTGCGCGGCATGCATCTGCTCAGTTTTGCCGAGCCGCATTTGGTGATAACTCGTCCCGTGGGCGATGCTGAGGGCCGGTCTTTGCAATCCATGAAAGTGGCGGGCTTCACCTCATCAACCGAACTTATAAATTCGGAAGTTGATGAAAAGTCTCAGACAATTACCTCATTCAGCAAGTGGCGGGGCATTGGTGATGCCTCATCCAATGGCGTTTGGCGGTTTGACCGTGGTGAATTTGTTTTGCAGACTTACCAAGTCGATCCCACTTACAATGACGAAATCGACCCCATTGACGTCATTGTGGATGGAAAAATTAAATAATCGTCACAATTTGCCCACATTTTTGCGTTTGTTGCACTGCAACATAATCACAAGAGGCATAACATGAACATTATTAAATCTTCTATCGCAGCAGCCGCACTGTTTCTTTCACTAAACACCTTTGCTCATGCTGGTAGCTTGAGCAAAGCTGAGTTGCAACAATTGGCGCCGGGCCGCTATATGGTTACACTTTATAATTCAGTCAGCATGACTGTGACCATGAAGCCAAATGGCACCGTTTCGGGCACTGTCGAAGGCGACAAGGACCAAGGCACCTGGAGGCTCTCCGGCAACCGTTTGTGCATTGCTTGGACCAAATGGTTAAACGGTAAAAACCGTTGCTCTGGACTTGTGAGTGCGGGCAGTGGCTTTAAAGGAAATGGCTTTACCATTCACCGCATTTAAGGCCTTAAAACCTGTTTCCCGCGTTGCTCGGAGCACCCTAAAAGTCTATTATCTGGCAGTGGTTTTAGTGCGATTCTCTGTGGCTCGCGCTGGAGCCATTTCGCTTAAATCCAGATAAAGGTTTCAGGGTCTCCGTGGCCGATAAAGACAAAGACAAGGTGGGTCTTCCGCCAGCCAATCCCAATGAAATTTCACCTATTTCCATCGAAGAGGAAATGCGTGCGAGTTATCTAAGCTATGCGATGAGCGTCATCGTAAGTCGGGCTTTGCCCGATGTTCGTGACGGTTTGAAACCAGTTCATCGGCGCATTCTGTTCTCGATGAACGAGAACGGTTATGACTTCAATAAACCTTATCGCAAATCCGCCCGCGTGGTCGGTGATGTGATCGGTAAATACCATCCGCACGGCGACCAATCGATCTACGATGCGCTGGTGCGTATGGCACAAGATTTCTCGCTGCGCTTGCCGTTGATTGACGGACAGGGCAATTTCGGTTCAGTTGACGGCGATCCTCCAGCGGCAATGCGTTACACCGAAGTGCGCATGGCCAAGCCAGCCCAATTCTTGATGGACGATATCGACAAAGATACAGTCCAGTTTCAAGATAACTACGATAGCTCCGAACGCGAGCCCTCGGTACTTCCGGCCAAATTTCCAAACTTGCTGGTCAATGGTTCAGGCGGCATTGCCGTGGGCATGGCCACCAACATGGCGCCGCATAATTTGGGCGAAGTGATTGATGCCACATTGGCCGTAATGGAAAATCCGGAAATCGGTATTGACGATTTGCTAGATGTTATTCCGGGGCCAGACTTCCCAACGGGTGCGCTTATTCTCGGTCGAGTTGGCATAAAATCGGCGTTCCACACCGGGCGCGGTTCAATTTTGATGCGTGGCCGTGCCCATGTGGAAGAGATTCGCAAAGACCGCGAAGCATTGGTCATTACTGAAATTCCTTATCAAGTGAACAAAGCGATGATGGTGGAGCGCATTGCCGATTTGGTGCGCGACAAGAGAATTGAAGGCATTTCTGATATTCGTGATGAAAGCTCCCGCGAAGGCATGCGCGTCGTTGTTGAGTTGAAGCGCGATGCGGTGGCCGATGTTGTGCTGAATCAGCTATATCGTTACTCACCTTTGCAAGGCACGTTCAGCATAAACAACGTATGTTTGAATGCGGGCCGCCCTGAGACGATGCATCTCAAGGATTTGCTGCAGGCTTTCATCGCTTTCCGCGAAGAAGTAATTACCAGGCGCACCAAATTTTTGCTGCGTAAAGCGCGTGACCGTGCGCATGTGCTGGTGGGCCTCGCCATTGCCGTCGCTAACATTGATGAAGTAATTAAACTTATTCGTGGCTCCAAAGATACAGCAGAAGCGCGTGAAGCTTTGATGGCACGTGCTTGGCCAGCCCGCGATCTGGAGCCCCTGATCGCGCTGATCGCTGATCCACGCCATGCGCTGCGTGAAAATGGCACTTATGTTTTATCCGATGAGCAAGCCCGCGCCATTCTAGAATTGCGCTTAGCTCGTCTTACGGCTTTAGGCCTTGAAGAAATTTCCATTGAGTTGGAAAAACTTGCCCTCGAAATTAAGGATTACCTTGATATTTTGGGCTCGCGTGCGCGCGTTCAAACCATCATCAAAACTGAACTTGCCGAAATCAAAGCTGAATTCGCAACACCGCGCCGCACTGAAATTGTTGAAAATGAAGGTGAAGTTGAAGACGAAGATTTGATTCAACGCGAAGACATGGTGGTGACAGTCAGCCATTCTGGTTATGTAAAGCGCGTGCCGCTTTCTTCTTATCGTGCGCAGAAGCGCGGGGGCAAGGGCAGGGCAGGCGTGCAGATTAAAGACGAAGATTTTGTAACAAAACTGTTCGTTGCTAGCACGCACACGCCAATCTTATTCTTCTCATCAAAGGGCACGGTATACCGCATGAAATGCTGGCGCTTGCCCATTGGCAACCCGCAAGCGCGCGGCAAAGCAATGATCAATTTACTGCCACTTGCGCAAGATGAACGCATCACCACCATTATGCCAATGCCCGAAGATCAGGCCACTTGGGCTAATTTGCAAATCGTATTCGCGACACGCTCTGGCGATGTTCGTCGCAATGAACTTTCCGAATTTGAAAGCATCAACCGTGGCGGCAAAATTGCCATGAAGCTGGAAGATGGCGATGCTATCGCTGGCGTAGATATTTGCAGCAATGATGATGACGTGTTGCTGACCACCTCTCAAGGCCAATCTATTCGTTTTGCAGTAACTGACGTGCGGGTGTTCATGAGCCGGGGTTCAACCGGGGTGCGCGGCATCAGACTTGGCGATAACGACCGAGTGATTTCGATGTCAATTCTTCATCACGTTGAGGCAACGCCAGATGAACGCGGTGCTTACATTAAAATGTCGCGCGCAGCGCTGGATGCTGATGAGATAGTTTCGGATGAAGAAACAATAGCTGAGGTAACACTTTCGCCAGAACGCTTTGCCGCCATGGCTGCAGCTGAACAAATGGTGCTCACAGTTTCAGCAAATGGTTATGGCAAGAGGTCATCGTCTTTTGATTACCGCATCACCAATCGCGGCGGCAAAGGCATTACGGCCATGATTGTAAATGAGCGCAACGGCCCATTGGTTGCCTCATTTCCTGTGCTTGATAGCGATGAGATTATGTTGGTGACAGATGGTGGCCAATTGATCCGTTGCCCAGTAGCAGATGTCCGCAAAACTGGCAGAAACGCCCAAGGTGTGCGCCTCATCAACACGGCAGATGAGGAGCATGTTGTTTCAGTTGAAAGCATAAGCGAAGATGCTGGTGTTGAGGGCGAGGCTTAGAGTATGGCTCGCAAGAGCCCTCACTAGAGCATCGGATGGAATCGTCACGCCCCCCCATCCCCGTCACCCCCGCGTAGGCGGGGGTCCAGCTAACTTGTTGTAAGAAAGCTGGATTCCCGCCGAAGCCTGTCCTCGCGAAGGCGGGGGCGGGAAAGACGGTGTTAGGAGTAACGCAAAT
>JANOUE010000158.1:0-13666 GCA_031416755.1 Hyphomicrobiales bacterium | reverse complement strand
ACCAAGTCACGCAAATACTCACTATGTGATCCATAGCCGCGCGATTTTACACGCTCGTCAACAAAAGCCTTCAGTGATTCCGGCAGAGAGATGTTCATTGTCGTGGTCATGTGGATACCATATCAGCAATGGCAAATATTGCCAATATACAATTTGGCGTTCTCGCCACCACATTCGATCGTCGATGTTCCTTCACTGATCACGGTGTCACCCGCCGCAAGCAAGTGGCCTGCGACTGCGCAACTCCCTTCAAGCACATAAATCAGGGTGATCTGATTTTGGAAATTGAATTGCAGTTCACCATCAACAATAACAACCTCACAATCTGCTTGAAATTTGTCCCTCGCAGTAAATAAATTCAAATCCAAACTTGGCCCGCCTTTTAATTTGCACACCAAAGGCACATCACATGAAAACTCGTGTGGCACAAACTTCTCATGCACCTGCAAAACCTTGCCGCCTTCAAATTCAAGGTCCATGCCTTGCCCTTCAATCATCATGAAAATGCGGTCCATGCCGGGATAAATTGAAAAAGCCACATCATGATCAATCCGCGCCTTAGCAAAGCGCCATGAGAAATCAGCCGCACCTTCTTGTTTGCAAGCTGCTATCTCCCATGAAACACCCTGCCCATTGCGCCACAAGCCCTCAACCAAACGCGTTTGTGGGATAAACCTGATCATCGAACTGGCCCTTTATTTTTAAGTCACAGCACGTCAATATAGCTGAATGCAAAACTCATCCCAATCGATTCACGACATTTCAGCAGATCCACGCAACGCCAATATTCTCATATCAATTAACGGCGAATTATTTGCGCGCGATCAAGCCAAAGTCTCAGTTTTCGATTCAGGTTATATTCTGGGCGATGGCGTGTGGGAGGGCCTTCGCCTCGTCAACAATGGCATTCCATTTCTGCAACCTCATATCGAGCGCGCTTATGAAGGTGCCAAAGCCATATTCATGGATATTGGTATCCGCCCGCCGGAATTAGTGAACCGCATTTTTGATTGCTTAGACGCCAACAAGATGACAGACGGGGCCCATATCCGTTTGATGATCACCCGCGGTGTGAAATCCACGCCTTACCAAGATCCACGCGTCACCATTGGCCCACCCACCATCGTCATCATTCCAGAATATAAACAGCCAAAGCCAGATGGCATGAGCAAGGGCCTGAGCCTTCACACTGTAAACGTGCGCCGGGGTTATCCTGATGTGCAAGATCAAAAACTAAATTCACATTCGAAGCTGAACTGCATCACCGCCTGCATTCAGGCCGCCAATGCGGGGGCTGACGAAGCCTTGATGCTTGATCCTCATGGCTTTGTTGCCACCTGCAATTCAACCCATTTTTTTATTGTGCGCCGCGGCGAAGTGTGGACCTCCACTGGCCAATATTGCATCCCAGGGATTACGAGGGCTAATATCATTCGCCTCTGCCGCGAACTTGCTATTCCGGTCTTTGAAAAACCTTTCTCGCTCTATGATGTTTATGGTGCCGATGAGGCGTTCGTAACTGGAACATTTGCCGGAACAACGCCGGTGCGAATTATCGATGGCAGACCTGTGCGAAATCCACTGTCTGATGTTGCTTGGTCGGGTGCTGGCCCGATCACCCGAAAACTATCCCAAGCTTACATTGAGCTGGCCAAAAGCGAAGCCACTCGGTCACTTGACTGATGTGGCCGTTCATTCTCACGGCAATCTTAATTGAACTCACCCCCGGCCCTAACATGACATGGTTAGCCGTACTGGGTGCAACGCGCGGACGAGCTGCAGCCCTTTCAGCCGTGATAGGCATAAGCATCGGCTTAGCATTTGCAGGCATTGTTGCAGGTATTGGATTATCAGCAGTTTTGAGTGCCTTTCCAATTTTGCTTGTCGCTTTGCGATGGGCCGGAACATTTTATCTTTTTTATCTCGCCTATGACAGTTGGCGCGATGCAGAACAACCGCATCTCGATGTCGATCAGCCCAATTCAGTATATTTTGTTCAAGGTCTGGTGAGCAACGCCCTCAATCCAAAAGCCTATTTATTTTACGCGGCCATCCTGCCGCAGTTTTTCAATGCCGCAAATAGCCCGATGCACGAAGCAATAGTTTTCACATCAATTTATGTAGCCATCGCAACCATCATCCATGGCTTGATCGCCATCCTTTCTGGCAGCCTCGCAAGCTGGCTGGCAAGTTCACCACAAGCCAAAATTGTGCGCCGTATTTTAGCCGTTGCAATTGCAATCGCAGCAATCTGGTTTTTCATTTCAACGGGAAACTTAAAATGACAATCATCGCGATGTGGTCGGGCCCTCGTAACATTTCCACTGCCATGATGTATTCATTCGGCAACCGCGCTGATTGTGTGGCTTGGGATGAGCCTTTTTATGGCTTCTCTCTAAAGCAGCGTGGGCATGACCATCCCATGCGCGATGAAATTATCGCAGCGATTGAATGCAATTGGGACAAGCTTGTTGAAACCTGCACGGCAGCAGCGGCAAAACCGATATTCTACCAAAAACACATGACCCACCATATGGAGCGCGGCTTTGATCGCAGCTTCATATTAAAGCTCACCAATGCTTTTCTAATTCGCTCACCAGAGCAGGTGTTAGCAAGCTACACGCAGAAATGGGCAGATGCTTCTCTTCAAGCGATAGGCTTTGTGGAACAGGCCGAAATTTTTGACTTGGTTGCAAATCACTTGGGCCATGCTCCACCCGTGATTGAAGCCGATCAAGTGTTGGCCAACCCGCGCGAAACTCTAACTAAACTCTGCACCGCGTGCGGTATTGCCTTTGATGAAGCCATGCTGCACTGGCCCAAAGGCCCCAAGCCCTTTGATGGTGTGTGGGCACCGCACTGGTACAATGCCGTTTGGCAATCGGAAGGGTTCGCGAGCCCGCCACCTAAAACTATCAGCCTGCCTCAAGAATTGCAAACCATCGCAGATCAAGCAAGGCCCTACTACGAAAAACTAAAGGCCCACCGCTTATAAAGCGTGGGCCTTTTTTATCTAAAATAGAAAGATTTTATCGCGCCATCACATGCGCTGAGGTCGCAGCAGCCATCATGCTCACTGGCGCTTTAGATGTTGGCGTTTCTTTTTCCACCAGCATTTCAATCTTGCGTAAATCACCTTCTGCGTCTTTCAACTTTTCAACCATTGTTTCGTGCTGATCACGAAGTTCACCCACAGTCTTCAAAATATTATCGCGACGTCCACGAACGGATTTTGCCGCCATCGAATAATTTACATTGTTAATATCGGAAACGCCTGTGCGGCTTTCTTCAAACTTCACATGATTATCCAAGTCATCATGTTTTCGCATCAGATCTTGGATCATCAAATCCATATCTGCCACCTGCCTGCGGCAATCTTCCACCCGGAATCGATTAAGCCGCAAAAGGCTATCACGTGAACGCATCTTATCCTCACTTTACTCAACACACCTGGCGAAAAAGCCCCGCCCCAACCTAACACTGACTCTATTCACGATTCCCCGAATCAAGTAGTTATGGGAAGTCGTCGCGTCTGCCGTTATGATGAACGGTTAGGTTTAAGACGGAGTAAATTGCGCTAAAATGATTGGAGGCAACTCCATTCCATCAGGCAATCCTACCAGTAGTAGGTGCGTAGTTTTCACTACAATATATTGTGGTGCATAGAGTTGCATTTAGGTGGCCCAGATTAGGTTTTGTTAACCTTTATAAGGCTATCTTAAGGAACAGAGTTAACGTTTCGTGAGCCTCGGCCAAAAGGCCAAAGGCAAGTTTCAATGGCCCACCAAGCAGGTGGGTCGGCATACAAAGGGGATTCGCAATGCGAGTTTTGTTGATCGAGGACGATACAGCCACTGCACAAAGCATTGAGCTGATGCTGAAGTCAGAAGGCTTCAATGTGTACACCACTGATCTTGGCGAAGAGGGTGTAGATCTCGGCAAGCTCTATGATTACGACATCATCCTGCTCGATCTCAACCTGCCAGATATGTCTGGCTATGAAGTTTTGAAATCGCTGCGCGTCTCAAAAGTTGGCACCCCGATCCTCATTCTCTCCGGCCTTGCAGGTATTGAAGACAAGGTAAAGGGCCTGGGCTTTGGCGCTGATGATTATATGACCAAGCCATTCCACAAAGACGAACTCGTGGCCCGCATCCACGCCGTTGTCCGCCGTTCCAAGGGCCATGCCCAATCGGTTATTCTCACGGGTGAGCTGCTGGTGAACCTTGATACCAAAACTGTTGAAGTGGGTGGCCAACGCGTTCACCTCACCGGCAAAGAATATCAAATGCTGGAACTTCTATCCTTACGCAAAGGCACAACACTCACCAAGGAAATGTTCCTCAACCACCTTTATGGCGGCATGGATGAGCCTGAGCTGAAAATCATCGACGTGTTCATTTGTAAGCTGCGCAAGAAGCTGGCCAACGCCGCCGCGGGCAAGAACTTCATCGAAACCGTGTGGGGCCGTGGTTACGTGCTGCGCGAAGGTGCGCCCCCAATGCCGGGCCATGAGATCGACGAAGCGATGCTGCGGATTGCTTAAGCAGCATAAAAAAGGCGCTGGTGAACAGCGCCTTTCTTCTTATATTAGTGCAGACGTTTACTTAGCAAGTTCAACACCGATAGCGGTGAACTTGGTTGTAAGGCCAGCAGTGATCAAAGGCATAACCGCAATCAAACAAACCGACATGGCCGCGGCAATCAAGCCATATTCGATTGCAGTTGCACCAGACTCGTCTTTCAGAAACTTTTTCATCTAAACTCTCCAATATTCGCTTACAACACACACCCGCCGACCTTGGAAATGTCGCCATTGTTAGCGGGACTATCTCCAAGTTATGCGCAAATTGTTAAACTTCAATAAAGCAAATGCCAGCAATTGAACCTATCTGATAAATTTCCACACAACTTCAAATCCCACGTAATTCTTCGCTTCATTCGGCAAACTCTGTGGCAAAATTACAAACGAAAAACCCCCAGCCAATGACCAGGGATTTTGCAATTTACAGTGATATTATTTACGCGAACAGGAAATCATCGGCCACCAGCTGTGACACTGTTATCCCGGTAAATGTAATTGAGTCGTGGCCACCATTGACACTCAACATCACGCCAGCGGAACTGTCGGTGGCATGGCTCAACACGTCATTGAAACTAAGCAAGTCGGAACCGCGCAATTGAACACGGTCCGTGCGCCCAGCGCCGAACCAGAAGTCCGAAATTGTGTCATTGCCAAAGCCAACATCAAACACAAACACGTCTGCCCCTACGCCGCCAATCAAAGTATCGCTGCCAATACCACCCAGCAAATAGTCATTGCCCCCAGCACCGTTCAGGATGTCATTGCCAGCGCCGCCAGCCAAGCGATTGACCAAACCATCTCCGCTAATGTTATCATTCCAAGCAGATCCAAGAACATTCTCAACGCCAACGAACGTGTCACCCGTTGCGTCTGTCACACCATCAATTGCCGCATAAGATGAGTTCGCAGTGACTGCATTTGCCACATCACTCAACTCATCTTCTGGGCAATCATCTGCCACGGGCGAGAGAGGTTGAACGCCATTTTGGCTGGCATCAGCATTCTTGCCGCCACCCGTTGCGAGGCTGAGAGTTACACCCGTATGCGTGCCGGAATAACTGACAGTATCAACACCTTCACCGCCATCAATAATGTCAGCACCAGCACCGCCAACCAACACATCATTGCCGCCAGCGCCGCGCAGAATATCATTGCCACTTGCACCGTTCAGGTTGTTAACACCAGCATCGCCTGTCAATACATCGTTAAATTTTGAGCCAACTAGGTTTTCTACATTGGTGATTGTATCGCGTGACGCAGCGCCATATTGACCATTGCCAGAGGTCAAATTCACCACCACCCGGTCCCATGACTCAGCATAGCTCAGCGTATCAACGCCGGCACCACCATCAACATAGTCATAGCCGCCCGAAGTATAAATCATGTCATTGCCGCCGCCGCCTTCGATGCGGTCAGAACCTTTTCCGGCATAAAACACATTGGCTTCATTATTGCCAATCAGTGTATCGTCGCCCGCTGTGCCGCGGATATTTTCAATATTCTTATAGCTATCGCCTTGGGCCAATCCGCCCTTGCCAGCACCTTCAAGCAAATTCACATAAACAGCTTCTTTTGAATTGCGATAGTCGATCCAGTCTCGGCCAGCGCCGCCATCAAAACTATCGCCACCGCCTGAACCGACGAAACGGTCTTTGCCATCACCAGCAGAAACAATGTTGGCCCCAGCATCGCCCGTAATTGTGTCATTGAATTTTGTACCAATAACATTTTCGAGCGATTCAAGTTTGTCAGCCTTGTTATGTGAGGTTGCGGTTCCTGCACCAAGATTTACTGTGACGCAACTTGCCAGCGCCGAATAATCCAGTGTGTCAATACCATCGCCACCAATCATCGTGTCAGAACCAGCGCTTCCAACCAATATATCATTGCCAGCTCCGCCGGAAATAATGTTTGCCACAGCATTGCCAGTTAAAATGTCGTTGAATTTTGAACCAATTACATTTTCAACGCCCGAAATCGTGTCACCTTCAGCATCGCCGCCAGCGCCAATACCAGTAGACAGATTCACATTAACGCCAGCATCCGAGCTTACATATTCCGTTGTATCAACACCATTGCCACCATCTAGAACGTCAGCACCTGTGCCCCCAACCAGCAGATCATTGCCTTCGCCGCCGACCAGCAGATCATTGCCTGCGCCGCCAATTAAAGTGTCATTGCCAACTTCGCCGTAAATCTTGTCGTTTCCGCCGCGGCCATCAAGCAGATCATTTCCGCCGCGACCCCAGAAACTATTTTCACCATCAGTGCCCCAAAACTTGTCGTTATTGGTACCACCGATGAGGTTTTCGATACTAACAAATGTATCCTGCCGATTATTCTTGCCTGTTGCCAAGTCAATTTCTTGCACATAGCCGCTGAGCCCGGGAACATCAGCACTAAAAGTATCAACCCCAGTGCCGCCATCATAATGGTCGCCTGAATTGGACCATTCAACTAAGAACAGGTCATCACCAGCACCACCGAACAATTGGTCATTGTTGCCGCCGCCAGTAATAATGTCGTTGCCATCGCCACCGTCGATAACATTGCTCGAACCATCACCTGTTAAAACGTCATCGAACTTTGAACCAACGAGGTTTTCAACGCCAGCAAGCGTATCACCTTCAGCATCGCCACCCTTGCCTGTACCAAGTTCGAGGTTGACGATTACACCAGCCGATGAGGCGGAATAGTCCGCAGTATCAATACCGTCGCCACCAATTAATTTGTCCGCGCCAGCACCACCAACCAATTTGTCATTGCCAGTGCCACCATCAAGCGAGTCTTTGCCAGCATCGCCATTCAATGTGTCATTGCCGCCCCAACCGCGAAGTGTGTCATCGCCATTGCCGCCGCTTAAAAAATCATTGCCATCAGGTGCAACCAACTCCGCAACAGGGTTTTCAAAGGCGGTCCGACTTGGATTTTGCACATCTGCTTGGGTGAAGGTGGTGCCATTTGCTGCATAATAGATTTTTGCAGTGCCTGCCGGTGAAGTGATAAAAAAGTCAGAGTGCGCAGGTACAGTGTAATAAAATGGACCAAATCCGCCAGCGCCGTTTGAACTCGATTCAAACCGCACAACTTGTGCAACATCAGTTGTGTTGCGAATGCTCCAGACTTCTTCTCCCGTTGGCAACAAGCCTCTTGCCGTTAATGTCGGCTTACCTGAGAGGCTGCTGGTAGCTGTGTAAGGGACTAAATAAAATCCGCTTGTCCGAAAAGCAGTGGAGGCAGAATAAACGCCATCGCCTTCAATCACATCATTGCCATCACCACCATTGATAACATCGGCGCCGCCAAGACCCCAAAGCACATCGGCATTAGCACTGCCAGTTATAACATCTGCTGCACTTGTCCCACGAACAGTTCCACCGGCAATTGGCGCATTCAAATTCGACACAACGTCATTCCCTTTTTATTATTAATCGGGTTGTATGCCGTTGAGTTTGTATTTTGTCTTAGCGCAGTGTGTAAAATTTTATCGAGCAGCACTGGCCGCGCTTTGCAGTTAATGAAACAATAGATCTCACAGTTAATTAAACTTGGGCGATTGTCTGCGCGGTCACCACCACTGTATTTTCGCTTTCCATTGCCATGTTCAGGGTTTTATTAGCAGAAATCGCCAATATGCGTGCATAATAAGGCTGCACCAATCGGGCATCAAGCGTTGTTAGATCAGTGGTGCCAGCCAATGCTGCTGCCATCGCCTCATTAATCTTCGCGCGTTCACCCTTCGCCCGCACAGTCAAGTTTTCACCTTCGGCCAAAACAGTAACCACGCCACCACGCGGAATACCTGCCAACGCAATCAAAAGCATGTTGAGCAAAAGCTTAACTTCTTGCTTTGGACGATTTTCCCGTGGCGCTTGCCAATCCAGCCTCACTTTCTCTTCGCCGACAAAGGCCTTCGCCACTTCGCCAGCTTCGGTAAGGTCAATCAAAGCTCCAGCCGAACCCGCGGCACCAAAAGCAATACGACAGAATTTCAACTTCGCTGTAGCGGTCTTGGCTGAAGAGCGCACCATGTCCAAAGCGGTCGCTTTCAATTCCGCATCAGTCTCTGGATCATCCATGAGTTCTAATCCGTTAGCGATAGCACCAACCGGAGAAATCACGTCATGGCAAACCCGCGAGCATAAGAGTGCAGCTAGGTCGAGATCGGAAAGTCGAGTTGTAAGTGTCATGGCCCCATCCAAAAGTGATTCGTTGCCTTAGCTATATCAAATTCACCACAACAATTCCGCATTGACGATTACCTGCTCTCAGATAAGAAGGGCACATGATGACCCCCTCCCCCATGTTGCACACACTCATTGAACTGGCCCAAGCCGCTGGCAAATTGATCATGGAGATTTATGCCACAGATTTTGTTGCTCACGCCAAAACTGATAGTTCCCCGGTCACCGAAGCTGATGAACGGGCCGAGGCCCTCATCCTCAAAGGTCTAGCCCAGCACTTTCCAAACATTCCAGTGATAGCCGAAGAAGCTGTAGCTGCTGGCCGCATTCCCGAAATCCAAAACCAATTCTTTCTAGTGGACCCCTTGGACGGCACCAAAGAATTCATTTCCTGCAACGGCGAATTCACCGTCAACATCGCCTTGGTTCAAAACGGCGAAGTTTCCGCAGGTATTGTTTATGCACCGGCCATCAATATGCTCTATTGGGGCAATTTGGGGCAAGGCAGCGCCAAGGCCATTCTTAACCCCGACCAACCTTTGCCTTCAGCGTGGCAGAAAATCGGGGTTCGCTCCCTGCCAGCATCAGGTGCTACAGTACTGGCAAGCCGCTCGCACCGCGACGCAGCAACGCAAGCCTATCTCGCTACGGTTAAAGTGGCTGAGCTCATAGGCGCTGGATCATCGCTCAAATTTTGCACCATAGCAGAGGGAAAAGCCGATCTTTACCCCCGCTTTGGCCGCACGATGGAATGGGACACCGCAGCAGGCCACGCGGTTCTGGCAGCGGCTGGCGGCACTGTTAAAGGGGCAGATGGCACGCCTTTCCTTTATGGCAAAAAAGCCCGTGGGTTTGACAACCCAGCTTTTATCGCCTCCGCCTAATTCTCATTTCATTAACCAAGCCGAAAGCAAGCTGCCTTAAAACCACAGCATGGACGGATTTTTGCCGCGCTTGCGCCCCTTTCTGCTGGCACAAGTTGCATCAACAAATTAAGTAAGGTTGAGACTATGATGAAAAATCAATTGCGTACGATGGCACTGACATTGACTTTGGGCTTGGGCATCACTGGCCTAGCAATGGCCCAAACGACAAGCAATGTTTCCAAATACGAAAGCAATGATACCTTTTCAAGTGAAGAAATAATGAGCCAGGGCCACCAGTTCTTTGGCAAAACCACCAGAGGAATTGCTGAAGCCGTTGAATATGTATTCCAAAACCAAGGCCGCCCTTCTGCCTACATTGTAGGTGAAGAGGGGTCTGGTGCTTTTGTTGGTGGCTTGCGCTTTGGCGAAGGCACCATTTATTACAAGAACGGCGCGAAGAAGCGTATTTTTTGGCAAGGCCCATCGATTGGTTTTGATTTCGGCGGCAACGGTTCGCGAACCTTAACGCTTGTTTACAATTCACAATCACCTGAAGATCTTTACAGCCGCTTTGCCGGCGTTGAAGGTTCGGCCTATTTAGTTGGTGGTCTAGGCGTGAACTTCCAACGCAAAGACGAAATTGTCATGGCGCCAATCCGCACCGGTCTGGGTGCTAGACTAGGAGCCAATATCGGCTACCTCAAATACTCCAAGCGCCCAACTTGGAATCCATTTTGATCGCGCAAATAACGTTTGCGTGACATGTAAACGAAATATTAAAAAATATTTCTTCTCATAGTCTCGCTTGACCATCGCAACAAAACAATTTTCCCGCTAAGACAGCTAATCACGGCGTTGGTCTGGTTCTTGCTTGAGTTCGAGCATGAGTTAACAGTTTGTTACTGCGGGGTTCTGCCATGTCTCAATCCGAGACTTTAATGCTCGTTGCTTTGGGTTTTGCCCTTGCGCTGGTTATAGTATTACTTGTGGCTCGCGGATTTTGGAGCATGGCCATGCGCTTAGGCGCAAGGCGGCATGCCAAACAAATTCCCATTGCAATGTTAGAGCTGCAAGCAGACCGAGACCGCCTGCGCGCCGAATATGCAATGACGTCGCGAAAACTCGAACTTCGCTTAGAAGATATCAAAACTCGCATGACCGAACAAATGGCCGAAGTTTCGCGCCACCGCAACCGCGTGCAATCCATGATGGCTGAAATGGAACGCCGTGATGAATCCGTTAAAAGTCGGGATCGTGAAGTTGGCGCTCTTAACGCCCAGCTGGAAGTATACAAGGCTGATTTGGCGGCCTGTGTTGATGCTATTGAGCGCTACACCACTGAAGCAACGCAGAAGGATGCCGAGCTATCAAGGCAAGCATCGCTGATAGCACAGCTCTCAAGCAACTTGCGCGATAAAGGCCAATTGGTATCTACACTCGGCACTGAACTCCAAACAGCTTTGCGATTCAGCGATACCAAGTCAAAGTCCAAAACTGCGATTGACGCAACCGAACATCGCTTGTTGCAACGGGTGGCCGAGCTCACTTCTATTTCCACACAAATGAGCAACCAGCGTGATGGAAACCCCATGTTGTCCCAAATACTTGACGCAGCCTCTGCAGCCAACGCCAGCGTCGAGACGCGCAGTGGGCAAGCAAGCCTCGACAACCGCATGGCAGAAACCGAACGAGAATCTGCCGCTATGGCTGATGAACTGCGCGCACTAGATAACTTGATGAACCCCAAAGCTACGCCGGAGCTTCAAGAAGCACCCCAGCCCAAAAAATCAGGTGCCATGGCCAATGTCATCAGCCTTGCTCAACGCATCAGAGCCCTCCAAAAAGGCGCTGAGTAAGATTAAGCTGGTGATCCCTGCGGGAATCGAACCCGCCTTTACAACGTGAGAGGCTGTCGTCCTAACCGATAGACGAAGGGACCTAAGCAGTTTTTCTTAAAACTGCCTCTTAAAACATCTTGTCTTCAAAATTGTCTCTAAACATTTTGCCTGCAAAATGTCTCTGTTTACTTTGTCGAGCAGTTTGCCTTCAAACTGCGTTAATAAAATTTCCGCCGTTTATTCCTGCACACCATTCACCCGCAAGATAACACGCTTGCTTCGTATATCAATCACATAAACCTTACGGCCCGCAATGATTATCAAGCGATCGCCGGAAAGCACCACATCGGTAAATTTCTCATCTGGCGGCAGCCCAATGCTCAGCTCTTGCGTCTCAGGCGGCACCACTACAGCCCCAGTTTTAGCCTTGTAAATGATGCCCGCCACCAACCCGAAGAAAAGCAGCATTAATATAACGCCCATGATATAGACCAGCTTGAGCAGCCGTTTTGATTGCTCATTGACGTGAGGTTCACCTAAATCCGACATATGACTGACACTCCAACCCTTCTCACATCGACAACTACAATTGCCATGCGCTTAGATAAATTCTTGGCGGCAAGCTTCCCTGATTTCAGCCGTGCACGCTTTCAAAAGCTCATCGCAGATGGCTATGTGTCTGTCGAGGGCCGAGTTGTGGATGATGGCGGCGAAAAATTAAGGCCCGGCCAAACCGCCACGGTGAAAATTCCCCCCGCCGCCCCCGCCATTCCATTAGCGGAGATTATTGATCTCAACATTGTGTTTGAAGATAAGCACCTCATCGTGTTGGATAAGCCCGCGGGCCTCGTGGTGCATCCAGGTGCTGGCAATGAAAACGGCACCATGGTGAACGCGCTGATTGCCCATTGCGGCGATACGCTTTCCGGCATTGGCGGCGTTAAGCGCCCCGGCATTGTGCACCGCTTGGATAAAGACACCAGCGGCTTATTGGTGGTGGCCAAAAACGATAAGGCTCACCATGGCCTATCAGAACAATTCGTAAGCCATGGTTTAGATGGCCGCTTGGAACGTGAATATCTCGCTTTCGTCTGGGGCAAACTCGAACGCCGAACCGGCATGATCACGACAGGCATTGCCAGATCTAACGCCAACCGCCAAAAAATGGCCGTCTCAAATTCTGCCGTAGCGAAAGAGGCGATCACCCATTACGAAGTTGAAGAAACTTACGGTGAAGGCCCAGTGGCAAGCTTGGTGCGCTGCCGCTTGGAAACTGGCCGCACCCACCAAATTCGCGTGCACTTAGCCTATATCGGTAACCCCTTGCTCGGAGACATGGTCTATGGCGGCGGCTTCAAAGCCTCAGTGTCAAAACTGAGTGAGGCGGCAAAACTCAGCTTATCATATCTGCGCGGCCAAGCCCTCCACGCCACAGTGCTGGGCTTTGACCATCCGGTGAGCGGCAAACATATGAGGTTTGAGAGTGAGTTGCCAAGTGCGCTGGCAAGATTACGGGTGGACCTCAAAGGGTGAGCCCAAATCATTTCAACCCAATACAAAATCTGAAATGAGCGCTTACTTAAGCCTGTTCTTCATAGCATTTCTCGCCGCCACGGTCTTTCCCGCTCAGTCAGAACTGGCACTATTGGCCCTCGCTGCATCGGGCAATTACTCTGTGCCAATCCTGTTAACGGTTGCCAGTCTGGGAAATATTGCCGGCTCAACTTTCAACTGGGCTTTAGGCCGATACGCCCTGCGCTATCAACATCATCGCTGGTTTCCAATAAAGCCCAATCAACTGCAAAAGCTTGAAGCCCAATACCGAAAATTCGGCAGATGGACACTGCTGGCCAGTTGGGTGCCCATCATCGGCGATCCGCTCACGGTGATGGCAGGCATTCTAAAAGAACCTCTCTGGAGCTTTCTCATCATTATAGCCATCGCCAAAATTGGTCGATACATTTTCATATTGGGCTTGCTGCAACTGTTCTAAAAACAAAAAAGCCCACCAAAAGACAGGTGGGCTGCTATCTAAATCCAGTTTCTAGAACGTGCTTTTCAAATCATCGCGAGCATTGTCGAGCGCTTCCCTATCGCTAGAAGCAGAACCTACAGAACGACTTGTACGTTCAGAATCACCGTAACCATGCCTCGTGCCAAATGTGCGTTCAACTTGTCCAGTATCCGAATCGC
>JANOUE010000157.1:0-5463 GCA_031416755.1 Hyphomicrobiales bacterium | reverse complement strand
CTGAAAAGCTCGGTGCCGCCTCTCCGCATGCGATCTGCCAGCTCGCGGCGATCACCTCGGCGATCGTGCCACGAGGTACCGATGTTTCGCCCTTCGAAGGGTCAGGCCTCCGACTGGTAGAGGCTTGAGGACGAGATCGTTGATTATCGAGTTGTTCGATCACCGCAACGCCGCCAGCCAGCTTCGCCAGACGTTCCTGCAGCTTTTCCTTGTCGTAGTCGCTCGTGGTTTCTTCGATCTGGGCTTTGATCTGGCCGATGCGGCCGGCGATATCGGCTTTCTTGCCAGCACCGTCAACGATTGTTGTATATTATATTTCAATGCGGCAACGCTAGGCGCGGCCCAACATATACAACGTCACATTATCAAACTAGATGCCGAGGTCTTCGGAGATCACTTGGCCGCCGGTGAGGGTGGCAATGTCTTCCAACATCGCCTTGCGGCGATCGCCAAAGCCTGGAGCTTTCACAGCGCAAATCTTGAGGCCACCGCGCAGTTTGTTCACAACCAAAGTTGCAAGCGCTTCGCCTTCGATGTCTTCAGCGATGATCAACAATGGCTTTGAGGTTTGCACAACAGCTTCCAAAATTGGCAGCATGGCTTGCAAGGATGAAAGCTTCTTTTCGTGCAGCAAGATGTAAACATCTTCAAGTTCCGCCACCATCTTTTCAGCGTTGGTGATGAAATAGGGGCTGAGATAGCCGCGGTCGAACTGCATGCCTTCAACCACTTCGAGTTCGGTTTCAGCAGTCTTGGCTTCTTCAACGGTGATCACACCTTCGTTGCCAACTTTTTGCATCGCCATGGCGATCATATCACCAATGGCTTTTTCGCCGTTTGACGAAATAGTTCCAACTTGGCCTACTTCTTCGCTCGACTTAATTTTCTTAGAGCGCTTCTTCAAATCATCAATGGCGCAAGCCACGGCCAAATCAATGCCGCGCTTCAAATCCATTGGGTTCATGCCCGCAGCCACATTCTTGGCACCTTCGCGAACAATCGCTTGGGCCAGAACAGTTGCAGTTGTGGTGCCGTCACCAGCGATATCGTTGGTTTTGGAGGCAACTTCGCGCACCATTTGCGCGCCCATGTTTTCAAACTTGTCTTCGAGTTCGATTTCCTTGGCAACGGTAACACCGTCCTTGGTGATGCGCGGAGCGCCGAAGCTCTTGTCGATCACCACGTTGCGGCCCTTGGGACCAAGCGTTACTTTTACAGCGTTAGCGAGAATATCAACGCCACGGAGCATGCGCTCACGGGCATCTAAACCAAAACGGACTTCTTTAGCAGCCATTTGTTTGTTCCTTAATTTAATTGTTGAAGAGTGCTAGCGCTTTATCGCAAAAGTCTCTCAACTTTTGCGGCGCAGGCTTGGGTCATTACTTGTTATCAAGCACGCCCATAATGTCGGATTCTTTCATGATCAGCAGGTCTTCGCCGTCGATCTTCACTTCGGTGCCAGACCATTTGCCGAACAACACGAGATCACCCTTTTTCAAGTCGATGGGGATCAGTTTGCCAACTTCATCGCGGCCACCGGGGCCCACTGCGATCACTTTGCCCTGCATTGGCTTTTCTTGCGCAGTTTCCGGAATGATGATGCCACCCTTGGTTTTGGTGTCTTCTTCAACCCGCTTTACCACAACACGGTCGTGCAAAGGACGGAATTTCATAAGATATCTCCTGTAAGATATTGTTTATATTGCAATAACGCTGTTTGTTGGCACTACACAGAGGTGAGTGCTAACAGCTAAGGGGTTAGATAGGGAAGGGCGGACGCAAGGTCAAGGGGGGCCTTCTAAAATCCCTCTCCCCATAAGGGAGAAGGTTGGGGCCTATGCGCAAGCATGGGAGGAAGAGGGGCCTTTGACAGGAGTTGGAATCCAATCCAAAGATGGAGCCATGGATCAGGTTGACTTGGCAAAAGGAAATTGGAGTGACACAGAAAACGATTTAATAGTCGCAGATTATTTGGAGATGTTGCGGCTCGAACTTTCTGGTCAACCTTTTGTGAAAGCGCACAGGAATGAGGCGCTGCGTGCTATTCTAAAAAGATCAAGAAGTTCAATTGAATTCAAGCATCAGAACATCAGTGCCATATTGCAAAGATTGGGGCTGCCGTGGATTGCTGGGTATAAGCCAATGTTAAACTCCCAAGAGTCGTTGACGTTTGCAGTGGAGCGACATTATGAGTCAATTTTAGGAGTAGCCAACATATTAGAGGCAAATGAGTCGTCCGGACTTGAAGAGGCGCGAGTTCTGATTTTTGAAGATCCACCGCCGCTGCAGATTGAGGTAGATGCGCTTGACGAAGGCAATATCGCGAGGCTTGTCAGAAAATTTGATCCCGCTGAGCGTGATATGCGGAATCGAAATTTGGGCAAGCGGGGTGAAGAACTGATCTTCAATTGGGAACGAACTCGTTTGCTCAGTTGCAGCCTAGAGCTTGCAAATAGAGTCAGATGGGTTTCACAAGATGACGGTGATGGCGCCGGCTACGACATTTTATCTTTTGAACCAGATGGCAGAGAAAGGCTCGTAGAAGTGAAGACGACAGTCGGTGGTATTTCTACACCATTTTTTATCAGTAAAAATGAAGTTGAACTTTCGCGCGAACGGCCAGATAGTTTCAAACTGATTAGATTATTTGATTTCACAAAATTGCCGAGAGCTTTTGAACTGTCTCCGCCGCTAGACATGCAGCTCAAACTTGAGCCGATAAATTTTATTGCGAAGTTTAGCTGAGTTTTGACAAGATGCTGTGATTTGCGAATGTCGTCGTTAAATGTGACGTGCGACACTGGCACCTCACCCTCCCATGCATTGGCATGGGGCCCAACCCTCTCTCTGATGGGGCGAGGGAAAGTTGTTTAATACTACCGCCTCAATTTCGTTCACATTGCCTGCCACATGCTGCAGCTTGATTTGGGATGGAGCTTTTTGTGCGGGCATTGGTTTTATTGATTTTGGTTTTGCTAGCGCCGCTGGCTGAAGCGCAGACGCTTGATACGTCTAACGTCCAGATTACGTGGAAAGTGTCTAATCGGTTTCGGCTGTTTCGCGATCCATCGCTGTTTAAGATGCACGAAAGCGCTTGGCGGCAATATGGCACGCACATGACCGAGCGTTCGGGCAGCACGGAAGATTCAGCCCTGCTTTATTATAACTCTTCAGTGCTGGGCACTGAGCATATGCTCAATGATCGGCGCATTCCCTTCACCAATATTGTGCGCACCAAGTTTGATTGGCGCGGCTGGGCTGCCAAAAGTGTGAACGGCACATGCTGGGATTCGAAAGCGCGGCGGCATACCAATTGTGATGGCGTTGAAAATTATATCACACCAAGCTCGCACCAAATTGAAATGCAGTTGAAGCCGCTTAAAAGCGGAAATTTAATTGCGGAATATAATTGTGAATGGCGCGTGGGTGATCAAGGCGCCATCACTGCCCCATGTGATGAAAGTGTATCTACCACCCTGCCTTATCCGGCTGGTGCCACAATTTCGGTAAATGTGCAGGGCGAGCGGCCGATTAGCATTGAAGCTGCCGTGAAGGATTTACTGATCGTGGGTTTTGGCGATAGCTTTGCCTCAGGTGAAGGCAACCCCGATGTGCCTGTGGCAATGGCGGAAAATTCTCTCGCCAACAATCTTTACCCAAAACGTGCGACCAATGATGCGTCTGGTTCTGCTGTATGGATGGATCAGCTTTGCCACCGTTCGCTCTATAGCTATCAAACGCGGGCGGCCTTGCAGGTGGCGTTGGAAAATCCACATGGGGCAGTCACTTTCATGGGCTATGCCTGTTCGGGTGCTGCGGTTGAAGAAGGTATGTTGGGCCCACAAACTTATGTGGAATATGTGAGCCGCAATAATGGCACTGCCAATGCAGATTCACGAGGCCAAGCCACCAAGGGGGCGCGCAAAGATACGCAGCTTTATTGGTTCTTGCGTGAGATGTGCCTGGAAGGGGTGCAAAATGAAAATGGGTTCTGGGTGTGCCCAAACAATCGTTTCCGGCGCAATGTCGATTATGTGTTTTTGTCGATTGGCGGCAATGATATTGGGTTTGCTAACTTGGTGGCTTGGGCTACTTTGCGTGATGGTTTGGCCGCTAAGCTCGCGGGGCTATTTGGCGCCACGGTTTCGCCGGAAGATTTTGCTGCGAATATGAAAAGCATTTTGCCGGGGGCTTATGCCAAATTGGCCAAGGCATTTGAAATTGCAATTCCGTTAGCGCATTCGAATTTAGAATATGATCCATCGCGAATTATTCTCACAGCATACCCAAATATTCTGGTTGATGAGAATGGCCAGACTTGTGCTGGCATTACCAGTGGAAAGCAAAATGAAGATCAGTTTGCATCCAATCAATCATTGGACCGGTTTTCATCGTGGCTGGTGGTGCGGCAATCGCGGTTGGATCAAGCGCACGCGCAGCTTAATAAATTGCACAAGCGCATGGGCGAGCTTGCCGAAGATAATGGCTGGACTTTTGCGGGAAGAGCCTATGCCGATGAACCGTTTCGTGGCCATGGCTTTTGTGCGCAGCGCCAAGACCGCTTGGATGATCCGGCCGAGGCTTTGATAGTTCCCTGTTGGGGCAAGGCTTCGCGGCCCACTGCCACGTGTCGGCCCGGTATCTTTGGCAAGGGGGAAAAGTGGCGTCCTTTCAATCCAGCCGTGGAGAATTATCCATATGCGCTTCGCCAGCGCTGGGTGCGCACATTTAATGATGCTTATATGGTGATGAACCAAAAGGTGGTGACCCGCGAAGGCCAGATTGATGAGCAGGCTTCTGCTGCTAATTTCTCGGAAACCACGGGCGGCATGCATCCAACGGCTGAAGGCCATGCTTCGATGGCAGATGCGATGCTGTTGGATCTCCGAAACGATATCGACCAAGAGTTTGATGGTGTAAAATAACCGGCGGCAACAGAGTTACCGCTGGTCTTAGAGCATCCGTGTTGGTCAACTAGAATCGTCACGCCCCCATCCCCGTCACCCCCGCGTAGGCGGGGGTCCAGCTAACTTGTTGTAAGAAAGCTGGATTCCCGCCTTCGCGGGAAAGACGGTGTTAGGAGTAACGCAAATACATTTGACCATCCGACGCGCTAGATTTTTAGATTTATTGAATTCATAGACCCGTCGTTTCGTCATTCCCGTTTTTCACGAGGATGCCAGCATGCAGAGCACACTCCATAAAAAACCAAAACCGCACTCTCTTGCGAAGAATGCGGTTACGTCAACCCGGCGCGCCGCCAGTACATACGTGGTCGGCGCTTTAGGTTAGGTGCGTTCAGCGTGAATTACTTCACGCTTAAAGCTTAAACAGCCTGGAGGCTGTCAGCAGATGATTTGCCGGTGCGCTTGTCAGCGACGATTTCGTAACCAATCTTCTGGCCTTCATTGAGACCACGGAGACCCGCACGTTCAACAGCGCTGATGTGGACGAATACGTCTG
>JANOUE010000156.1:0-17011 GCA_031416755.1 Hyphomicrobiales bacterium | reverse complement strand
CCGGGACCTGACACGCGGTCCCCATTCAACTTGATCTCTCCGCCTTGAATTTCTTCAAGGCCATTGATGCAGCGGAGCAATGTGGATTTTCCACAGCCTGATGGCCCGATGAGGCAGACAACCTGATGTTCATTCACCTGCATATTCAATCCGCGCAATACCGGAATTTTACCAAAATTCTTTGACACGTTGTCAATTTCAAGAAATGCCATGCTCAGCCCCCTGCCCGCATTCTGACATTGTCTCGTTCAATAATTCTATCGACCAATCTGGCCTGCGGAATAGTAATCAGTACAAAGAGTATTGCGACAATTGTTACTGCGGAAAGGTTGAAGGCATTGGCGGCAATAATGCGGGATTGGTTGAAAGCATCGATGAGACCTACGACCTGCACCAAGGCGGTGTCTTTTTGCAATCCAATAAAGTCATTGAGCAATGGCGCAATAATCCGGCGCACCGCTTGCGGGACAACAACGTAGCGCATGGTTTGCATATAAGAGAGGCCCAGCGAGCGCGCTGCCATGGTTTGACTTTGGTGGATACTTTCAATCCCTGCGCGGTAAACTTCAGCGACATAGGCGCCGTATGTGAGGGTGAGTGCCAAGATGCACCAGAAACTCACAGGCACGCGAATGGCGGTTTTGTATTCGGCTGGCGAAAGCACTGAGAGATCGGTGAAGAGGCCCAGAATTGGTGGCACAATTAGATCAGACAGGCCCGACGTTGGTATGCCGAAGCCAATCAAATAGAGTGTGACGATAGCGGGCATGCCGCGAAACACATCGCAATAAATAATTGCCAGATAGCGAATTGGCTTTCCAGCACGGCCTGGCGTGAGGCGGGCCAATGCGACGATGAGCCCCCACACTAAAACTAAAATTTCCGCAACTATAAAAATGTAGAGGTTGGTTGTAATAAACTTCCAGGTGACGAGCCACCACTTGGCTTGCATCAATGGCAGGAGGAAAAAGGTTTTACCAACAGCTACATTGTTCATGAGCACAAAGCAGACCATTGCTAAAATTATGAGTGCAAAAACACCCCAGCCAAATGTGAGAAAGGCGGATTCTCTTGCGGCAGCAGTTTCGATGCGGGCTCGCACGAGACTATTGGAAGCTAAAGACTTCTGCGCCGCTCTTGATAGACTGAGTGCATTCCAAGCCGGCCAAAACACTGTGGTCACTGCGGCCATCGCGAATACAAAAAAGAAATCCCAAATTAAGTTTCGAGCGCCGAGTTGACTTAAAGCATTGCGGGCCAGCAGCATTGTCAACACGCAAGCCACGGCACAGAGTGTCGCAAAAATCATTGCACCCCATGCAACTTTGTCCGCACGTTGGTGCAGAGACGGCGCTCCCTTTTGAATAGCGCCGCTTTGCTTTGATTGGTCAGTCACAAGTTAATGTTTGAAATATGGAATTGAAGCTGGGTCTTTGCCCCAGGCTGCTGCTAAGTATTTTTCACCGAGCTTCTTGATCGTGCCATCAGCAATCATCGATTGCAGAATTTTATCGATGATTGGATTGTTGGCATTGCCCTTAGGATAAATTGCACCATAGGTTTCACCAGTTTGATATTGACCCACAATTTTCGATGCACCCTTAGTTGCCAATTCTTCAGCGAGCACAATTGAGGTGTCGGTTATTGCCGCATCGATCTGACCAGAACGCAACGCAGCAAACATATCGCCTTGATCTGGATAAACCTGAACGTTATTGGATCCCAATTTTTCAGTTACAAATGCAGCGCCAGTTGTGGCTTGCTGAACGCCGATTTTTGCCGTGACAAGTGACTCCTCGGTCACTGGCGCATCGGCTCTGGTTAAAACACCAATATCTGAATTGAAATACGGGACTGAAAATTCGTGCACGGCTTTGCGTTCTTGGGTGATCGAAATTTGGGACATTGCCAAATCGAAATTCGACGTTTGGCCAGCAATCAACGCATCCCAGCCAACATTGACCACTTCCAATTTATCGTAGCCGGCACGCCATGCAATTTCCGCTGCCATGCAATATTCCATGCCATCCTTAATTGCTTCAGGTGTATCACCATTCCACCAAATTGGCGCAGGCAAAGAAACTTCAACCGTTAGCTGGCCTGGTTTTGCTGGACTGGCGATTGGCGTCTCGCCCTTTTTTCCTGTGACTTCGCAATTGCCAATCATATCGGCGGCGAAGCTGGCTGTCGAAAAAGCAAATAGTGTGGCAGCACATAAAAGCGCACGTTTCGTAAGTGTCATGATTTTATTTTCCCCGTTTGATTAACTCCCAATACTAAGCCGAAATAGGTGGGGTTCGGCAAGGGGGCAATTCAACTTGTGATCACTGTTTCAAAGCTTTATGAGGCGTTGATCATGTTCAAAGTTGCTGCCTTTTATAAATTCGCCCGCTTGCCGCACTATAAAGAGTTGCAAGTGCCACTTTTGGCAGTGCTAACTGCAAATAGTATCAAGGGTTCAATTTTGTTGGCGGCAGAAGGTGTTAACGGTACGATTGCAGGCTTGCCCGACAAGATTGACTTGGTCATTAATGCATTGGCTGAGATTACCGGCATTCTTGGCATTGAGCCGAAATATTCTGCGGCTAAAACTATGCCGTTTAAGCGGATGAAAGTTCGGCTCAAAAAGGAAATTGTTACGATTGGTAATGTGAAGGCCGACCCAACCGAGTTGGTCGGGACATATGTCGAACCTGAGGATTGGAACGCATTGGTTAACGACCCTGATGTGGTGTTGATTGATACACGCAATGGTTATGAAGTGGGAGTGGGAACATTTAGAGGTGCAATTGATCCGCACACGGAGAGTTTTGGTGAGTTTCCCAGATATGTGCGAGAGAATTTAGGAAATCAGAAGCACAAGAAAATTGCGATGTTTTGCACAGGTGGCATTCGCTGCGAAAAGGCTTCAAGTTTCATGCTGAATGAAGGCTTTGAGAATGTGTTTCATTTAAAAGGTGGCATTCTTAAATATCTCGAAATGGTGCCGCAGACCGAGAGCACCTGGGATGGGGCATGCTTTGTTTTCGACGAGCGCGTGGCTGTTGAGCATGGCTTAAAGGTTTCAGATTTCAGCTTGTGCCATGGGTGTATGAATCCAGTTTCCGCAGCAGACCGCCTGAGTGAAAAATATGAAAAAGGTGTTTGCTGTCCGGCTTGTGCGGATAGATTGTCCGATAAGCAGAAAGCCTCAAACCGACAACGCCAAAATCAAATGGATTTGGCAAGGAAAAAAGGAACCCGGCACTTGGGGCCGGGTTAATTTTGGGATTTGATTTGATCCAGCAATTCTTATTCGATCGAAATTTTTCCAATTAGCATTTGGTCCAACGCGGCTTTTGCTTCTTCGGTTACGACCGTCTTATTTGAAGCCAGCCCCAACGCATTTGTTGCAGCTGCCAATGCTGCATCTGCTTTAACTTGCGCTGCAGCAACTTCAGTTGCAGCAGTTTCTGCCGCAGTTTGAGTGGTGAGAGCATCAGCGATTGCCGCATCCAAGGCCTTTTGCGCATCTGTGACAGCTTGCGTCAGAGTTGCATCGAGTTCGAGGGCCGCATTTGCGTCATCAAGTGCAGTTTGTGCGATTGAGATATTTTCTTGGGCTGTTGCATTGGCTGCCACAGCAGCTTCCGCAACGAGCTTAGCATCAGTCAAGGCATTAGTTGCAGTTAAGCTTGCATCATTGGCGACGTAGTATGATCTAATTTTTCCTATACGTGAATTTGGTGAAGCGTGGGCGAAGGCTTGAGCCGAAGCATGTGCTGCATTCAACGCACCCAAACTATTTGCTATTTTTACTTTCGCAGCTCCACCGGAAGTTTTTGCTTTCTTGCTCGCGACGACACTGGAGGTTGCTTTTGGAGCAGCCTGTTTTTTCTCTTTGGGCTGTGTAGCTTTTGAAGGAGCAACTGTTTGGTTCTTTGACTTCACTTTTACTGTAGCTGGAGCCGTATCCTTTGCAGATGTTTCTGTTTTGCTTTTACTTCCGGAGTTTCCGTTCGTGCTGCTCGAGTTGCCGCTGCTATTTCCGCCGCCGCCGCCGCCGCCGCCGTTGCCATTGCCGTTTCCGTTTCCGTTACCATTGCCGTTACCGGCCATCAGGTTTGATGAGATTGCAGTTGAGACTAGAATTGTGCAGGCCAAGATTGAGGCCCGGCGAAAATTGGCAATTGTAAACGGCATGTGAAAACCCTCAAATAAGTTATCATTTCAAGACTTTCCGCCACGTGATGGCTGCTAAAAGTCTGTGTCTGCCGTGTGGAATAACTCAAAAGAAATAACTAACCATTGCCATAATCACTAAAGTTTAATTGAGTTGCATTTTAACTTGCCTAGCCTGTCCACCCCAAGCCAGCGGCAATGCAGTTCATTGTCATCAACAAACTCATGTTCATCGCTTCGGTTGGCTTATCGCCGCGGGTTTGCTTTAACAATTGCACTTGCCATTCATTGGCTTGATCGACCAGTGGGCGCACACGGTCGAATCTACGGCTGAAGCCTTGGAAGCGTTCGCAGAGGACTTTGCCGCCGGAAAGTTCCAAGATCACTTTTGAGGTGCGCTTATGTTCGTGACGGATGAGGGCATAGAGGCGTTCGGCATCATTGCGGCTGGGCACGAGGGCCGCATATTTTTCGGCCACGTTCATATCGGCGAGGAATAGAGATTTTTCGACTTCATCGATGGCCAAGCGGAAACCTGGAGATTTTAGGAACATTTCTTTCAGCAATTTTAGTCCTGCCCCACCGCGCGCCGAAACAAAATCATCCAGCGCATAGCCCAAGCCATACCAGCCGGTGAGAAGATGGCGGTTTTGACTCCATGCGAAAACCCAAGGAATGGCGCGGAGATCAGACAGGCCCTTGGCACCGAAACGGCGCGCCGGGCGCGAACCGATTTTCAGCAAGGCCAATTCTTCTACTGGGCTTGCGGTTTGGAAATAAGTGATAAGGGCTGGATCGTGCGCTAACTTTTGATAGGCCTTGAAACTCAGTTGCGCGATTTCTTCAACGGCCTGTTGGTGTTCAGGATTCAAGCGCTGCTCTGGTTCGGCGTTGGATTTCAAGCTGTGCAATAGAACGGCAGAGGTCAAAGTTTCAAGATTGATGAGTGCCGTTCCGCGATTGGCGAATTTGGATGACACCACTTCACCCTGCTCGGTCACGCGCATGCGCCCACCCACTGTACCGCTCGGTTGGGCCGCAATCGCTCGGCCGGCTGGGGCGCCACCGCGGCTCACTGAACCACCACGGCCGTGGAAAAAGGACATTTCAACACCGGCGTTTCGGCCAACGCGGATAAGGCGGCGTTGCGCTTCGAAGAGCTCGAAACTGGCGCAGAAAAAGCCGCCGTCTTTGTTGGAGTCTGAATAACCCAACATGATTTCCTGCACACCGCCATTGGCATCCACTGATTGGCGGACGATTGGATTGGCGAAAAGCGTTGCCATAATGGCGGGCCCAGCACGCAAATCTTCGATGGTTTCGAAAAGTGGCACCACACGGATGCGGCAGGTTTCGTGGCTTGATGGATCACTGAACAGGCCGCAATATTTTGCAAGCAGATAAAGGCCCAGCACGTCACCAGCATTTTGAGTCATTGAAAGAATAAATGTGCCGGTGGCTTTTGGGTCCGGTCCATCGAGAGTTTCGCGGATGAGATGCAAAAGACTTAAAAGTTCTGCCGCTTCTTCAGATAACTGGCGAAATTGCGGAACAAAGCTCATGGGTTTTTCGAGTTCGGTGGTGATCCATGTGTTCCACTCAAGGGAATGGATTTCAGGTGCGGCGGATTTCGATACCGGGTTCATTTTACCCCAGACTTCGGTAAGCACGCGGTTGATCACTGTGGTGTTCTGCCGAATATCCAAACACGCGGTGCGGAAGCCAAAAACCTCAGCTTCCCAGCGCACAGGGCGCACCAGCGACGTGGCGAGGCCAGCGGCGTTGATTTCTGCCAAAGTGCTTTCGACGAAATGCAATGCATCAATCAGCTCATCAACAGTGCCGAAGGCTTTGGCCCTTCCGGGGCGTTCAATTTCGGCAAGCCTGATCCTCAGTGCACTGATGAATTGGCGAAAGGGTTCAGCGGGGTTGCGCGTGGTGATATCACCACCAGCACCTGAAAGCTGCAGTTGGCGGGTGAGTTCGGTCTTAAATGCATCAGGAATGGGCATTTCTGAGGAGCTGACGGAGATGAAACCGACCAGTTCTTTCAGCCGCAAATCCAAGCGGCGAACCGAGGCTAAACAATTTTCGCGTAAAGCGGCGCGTGTGGTTTCGACCGTGACGAACGGGTTTCCATCACGGTCGCCGCCAATCCAACTGGAGAATTTAAGGGGCGGCTTAATGCGCGCCGTGAGTTCAGGGTAATGGCGGATTAAAGCCGATTGCATCACATCACACACGGCGGTGGTGCGGTCAAAAAGCGCATCACGGAAAAAGTGTAAGCCCCAAGACACTTCGCTTTCCACGGTGGGTTTTTCAATGCGGATTTCGCCTGTCATCCACAGCAGATCAATTTCGTTGCGCAACTGAAACAGCAAGGCATCACGCTCGCGCTGGGTCCAACGTGAATTGTCCAGTTCGAAAAGCTTCAAATAGATGCGGCGATGAATTTCAAGCACTGTTACGCGCTTGGCTTCTGTGGGATGAGCGGTGAGCGTTGGGCCAACATCGAGAATGCTGAGAACATGTGCAACGGTCTCGGCAGTAACGCCTGCTTTAGCTGCTTGGGCCAAGGCTTGGCTCAAAGAGCCTCCGACTTCATCAGGGCCTGCTTGCTTTTCCAGTGTCCGTCGATTTCGGATGGTGGCGTTTTCTTCAGCGATGTTCATCAGCTGTAGCCAGATGCCGATGGTTTGCAAAGCGTGCTCAACCAAATGTGATGGGATAGTTGAGATGGCTTCTGGTTTGTCGAGCAGCGGCAACAATTCCGGCTCGCGCTGGCCAATAATCTGGCGCAGCTGCTGGCGCAACATGGCTGTGACTTCTTCGATATAGCTGGTGTCTTCGATGCTGACGGGCATTTGCTGGTTCATACAGGGTTTTGTGCAATGCAATATAGTTTGTGTCAATCGTAAAGTCAGTTTGCTGTTTGGGAATCTTATCGCTAAGCAGCGCCCATGTTAAATATTGCAAATATGACTTATCGCATCGGTGGACGGGTATTGCTGGAGGATGCTTCGGCTTCATTGCCCACTGGCCACAAAGTTGGCTTGGTGGGGCGCAACGGCACGGGTAAATCGACTTTACTCAAGCTCATCTTGAATGAGCTGGTGCCGGAATCAGGCGAGGCTTCAATTCCGCGCAATGCTCGCATTGGTACGGTGGCCCAAGAAGCGCCGGGTGGTCAAGAGACTTTGCTTGAAGTTGTTATGGCGGGCGATGTTGAGCGTACGCAGCTTTTGGCGGAAGCGGAAACGGCGAAAGACCCCAACCGCATATCTGAAATTCAAATGCGGCTGGCCGATATTGATGCTTACTCGGCGGAGTCTCGTGCTGCTGTGATTTTAGCCGGCTTGGGCTTTACTGAAGCGATTATGAATGGCCCCTGCTCTGCGCTTTCTGGTGGTTGGCGCATGCGTGTGGCTTTGGCTGCTGCGTTGTTCGGCGCACCCGATGTGTTGCTGCTGGACGAGCCCACCAACTATCTCGATCTTGAAGGCACTATTTGGCTGCAATCTTACATTCGCGATTATCCACATACTATTCTGTTGGTGAGCCATGACCGTGATTTGCTGAATGTTTCAGTGGATGCGATTTTGCACCTGGATCAATTCAAGCTCACTTTATATCAAGGCAATTACGATAATTTCGAACGCCAGCGCCGTGAGAAGCAGGCCCTCAATTCGAAAATGAAAAAGAAGCAAGACGATCACCGCGCCCATATGCAGGCGTTTGTGGATCGCTTCAAAGCTAAAGCTTCAAAGGCGCGCCAAGCGCAGAGCCGTATGAAGGCATTGTCGAAGCTGGAGCCGATTGCCGAGTTGATTGATAATGCCGTAGCGCCGTTTAATTTTCCTAACCCTGAAAAGCAAATTGCACCGCCATTGGTGGCTTGGGATAAGGTTTCGGTTGGCTATGGCGATAAGACTGTTCTGAAAAATATCACGTTGCGCATGGACCCAGATGACCGCATTGCGTTGCTGGGTTCAAATGGAAATGGCAAATCTACTTTCGCAAAATTGCTGTGTGGAAATTTGAAACCAATGCTGGGGCAAATGAGCCACCCGTCTCGGCTTTCGATTGGATATTTCGCGCAGCATCAGCTTGATGAGCTGTCTGAAGATCGCACGCCGTTTGAATATATTTCCGAATTGATGCCGGATGCACCAGTTTCAAAACGCCGCGCCAAATTGGGCGCTGTAGGATTTGGTGCGCATTTAGCTGATTCAAAATGTTCGATTTTGTCTGGCGGTGAAAAGGCGCGGCTGCTGTTTTTCTTAGCCACTTATCATGCGCCACATGTTCTGGTGATGGACGAGCCTACGAACCATTTGGATATTGATAGCCGCGAAGCTTTGATTTTGGCGATCAACGATTATGAAGGTGCTGTGGTTTTGATTTCACATGACCGGCATATCATTGAAACTTGCGTTGACCGCCTATGGATTGTGAATAACGGTACCGTGCAGCCATTTGATGGCGACATGGACGAATATACCGATTTGGTCTTAGGCCGGAACCGCCCACGCAAGGCCGAGAAGCTTGTGGCGGTTGCCCAAGCAAAGCAGAAACCCAAGATTGCTGGGCCGCAACTTAAAAAAATGATTCAAGAATTAGATATTAAGATCATGAAAACAAAGGATAAAATTATTGTCCTTGATCAAGTTCTGGCCGACCCACTGATTTATAAAGATGAGCCAAAGAAAGCTGCGGATTACAGTAAGCTGCGCGCCAAATTTGCAAGTGAGCTTGATGTGTTGGAAAATGAATGGTTGGAATTGAGTGAGTAGAGTTCCCTCATGCCTTGCTCTTGCAAGGCCTCGAAGGGTCAGCCACAATTGGGGGTGCTTCGAGGCTCGCGAAGTGCTCGCACCTCAGCATGAGGGTATCTTAAAGTTGGAACAGTAATGACCGAACCCCTGCTTAATCTCACATCAAGTTGGTTTGGATATGTGAGTGTTGCTATATTTCTTCTGGCTTATGTTTTGGTCATTTTTGAGGAAGCCATTCATTTGCGAAAATCAAAACCGGTTTTGATTGCTGCCGGACTGATTTGGGCTTTGATTGGTTTTGCCTATATGCAGAGCGGCCAAAGCGAGATTGCGGAAAAAGCGGCGCAGCATATTATTTATGAATTTGGCGAGTTGTTTTTGTTTTTGCTGGTGGCCATTACATATGTGAACACGTTAGAAGAGCGGCGCGTGTTTGATGTTTTGCGCGCTAAGCTTACCGAGCGTGGACTTTCATACCGGCAGTTATTTTGGCTCACGGGCATTCTAGCTTTTTGCTTGTCGGGTGTTCTCGACAATTTGACCACGGCATTGATCATGGGCGCTGTGGTTCTTGCCGTCGGCGTTAATTCACCGCGCTTTGTGGCCATTGCTTGTGTTTCAATTGTAGTTGCCGCCAATGCAGGTGGGGCGTTTTCACCATTTGGTGACATCACTACTTTGATGGTGTGGCAAAAAGGCAAAGTGGAATTCTTTGAGTTTTTTGTTTTGTTCCTGCCTTCATTGGTGAATTGGCTGGTGCCTGCCCTGCTGATGCACTTTGCCATTCCGCAGGAAACGCCCAAGCCAGTGATTGAAAAAACCCGGCTGAAGGCTGGGGCAATGGCAGTTGCCGTGTTGCTCGTATTGACAATTGCTACCGCTGTTTCGTTTCGCAATTTCCTCGGCTTACCTCCAGCGCTTGGCATGATGCTTGGCCTCGGATATTTGCAAGTCTTGGCTTACATTCTAGCGGTGAAAAGCAGACGTGGCGCGAACACTGATATGGTTTTGGATTCGTTCAAGCAGATTGAACGCGTGGATTGGGACACAATGCTGTTCTTCTTCGGCATTATTTTTGCGGTCGGTGGGCTTGGCGTTTTCGGTTATCTTGCGCTGGCAAACCAACTTCTTTATGGGCAATTTGGACCGACAATTGCGAATATCTCGATTGGTGTTTTGTCGGCGATTGTTGATAATATTCCATTGATGTTTGCCGTGTTGAAGATGGACCCGGTGATGAGTCACGGGCAGTGGTTGCTGCTTACGTTGACGGCAGGTGTTGGAGGAAGTCTGTTGGCAATTGGATCAGCCGCTGGCGTTGCGCTCATGGGCATTGCTAAAGGGCGCTACACATTCATGAGTCATTTGAAATGGACGTGGGCTGTGGCACTTGGTTATGTGGCCAGCATTGGTGTGCATCTGGTTTTAAACAGAGCGCTATTTTAAAGCCTGGTTCACCCATTTGCCGTTTTCATCTTGCTTCCAATAGCTAATGTCATGACCTGCGGATTTTTGGATTTTCCATTCTTCGCGGGCTGATTCAATGGCATTTAAATCATTGCCATCAAACATCAGCACGGCCCTCACGAGGTTAGAAATATCGCCAAGCTTTGCGCCATCGAGCAGCACGCGCACTTGGGCATTGTTGGGGTTGTCGCTGGTTGCCGTCAACCACACAGGTTGACGTTCTGGCGTTGGTTCGCCTTCAAATCCGTGGGGAAGAAATGCAACGTCTTCACTTGCCCAGAGCATTTCTGAAATTTTAGCAATGCGTTCGGGCATTGCAGTCTCAATCACCATGCGCCAGCCGCGCGCGAGGGAACTTCCCACGATGCGCGGCAGCACATGTTCTAGCGGCTGTTTATCGAGATGGAAAAACCAAACCTCACTCATCATTTTCTGGCATTATTTTTCATAATGATCGGCCACCAATTTGTTGAGTAAGCGCACACCCCAACCTGAGCCCCAACTTTGGTTGATGGCTGATTTTTCTGCATCCATTGCAGTGCCTGCCACATCTAAATGGGCCCAAGGCACTTTGTTCACGAAGCGTTGCAGGAATTGCCCTGCAGTGATGGCTCCCGCCAAACGGCCGCCGATATTTTTCATATCGGCGATGTCGCTATCTATCAATTTGTCATAAGCGGGGGTGAGAGGCATGCGCCAGACTTTCTCGCCTGTGGCATATCCTGCTTCGGAGATGCGGTTTGAAAGTTCATCATTGTTAGAGAACAAACCTGCATGTTCCTTACCAAGGGCCACTAAAATTGCTCCGGTTAATGTCGCGAGGTTAACCATGAATTTTGGTTTGAATTTTTCTTGCACATACCAAAGCACGTCAGCAAGAACGAGGCGGCCTTCGGCATCTGTGTTGAGAACGGCGATGGTTTGGCCACTCATGGATTTCACCACATCACCGGGGCGTTGAGCTTTGCCGTCGATGGCATTCTCTACAATGCCGATCGCTCCGATGACATTGCATTTGGCTTTGCGTTTGGCGAGTGCGAGCATTAGACCTGTGACGCAAGCGGCCCCACCCATATCGCCTTTCATATCTTCCATGCCTGCGGCAGGCTTAATTGAAATGCCCCCGGTATCAAAAGTGACTCCTTTGCCTACAAAAGCAACGGGCGTTGCGCCTTTCTTGCCACCATCCCAGCGCATGACAATGAGGCGCGCTTCAAAGGGAGAGCCCTGAGCCACGCCGAGCAATGCATGCATCCCAAGTTTTTTCATTTCCTTCGGGCCGAGAATTTCAATTTTCACGCCAGCCTTTGCGAGAGCTTTTGTGCGGTTGGCGAACTCCTCTGGGAAGAGAATATTTGCAGGCTCGTTCACCAAGTCGCGCGCAAAATGTACGCCCTCTTTCACAGCGGACAATGGTGCGAATGCGGCTTTGGCTTTTTCAGCCGCAGCGCAATGGATAGTTACTGAGTCCAGTGGCTTTACAGCATCGGGCTTTTTCGTCTTGTAGTGTTCAAAAGCATAGACGCGGAGCGAGACACCGGATGCGATGAGGCTTGCCGCTTCGGCTTCGGTGATATCTTTGAGGCCGGGGGCGGAGAAGGCCAAGTTTGCATTTTGAAGTTTTGCGCCTTGCAAAGCTTGGGCAATGGTGCCGCCCAAAAGTTCTATTTCACGAGCGACGAGCTCTTCCACCTTGCCAAGGCCCACGATCATCACGCGATCTAAACTTGGGCCAACGGCGACGACATCGAGAATTGAGTCGCGTTTTGCATCAAATTTCACAGCTTTCACGGCTTTGGATAATTGGCCTTTGCTGGCCTTATCGATTGCCAAAGCTGGTGGCGTCAGCTTTCCGCCATGGGTGGCAAACACCACTAATGCTCCAGTTTTTGGCAATGGCGCAGGCGAGAAAGTGATTTTCATCATAGAATCCTTGGTTTAGTCGTGCGCCATGCATAGCGATTGGTTTGGATTGCAGCAACTGCGGCCATTAACGCAGAGTTCACCCTGTTTTTAAGTGGCTCGGTCAAGGACTCAATTTGGCTAATTTTATTGCGATAATATAGCTCTTCACGGCGGCGTTAAAACCCGTTAATGAATTGAAACGTTGCGTGATTTGTATGGGGTGAGGGCAATTCCGAAGCACCACAAGATTTGGAGCTTACGGTTACGGGACTATGTTTCCCGTGGCAGCCTTTTGCTTGCCGTTTCGGCGGCTGCAAGTGTTGCATTTTCTAACTTCAGTTTTGCACTTGTTGAAAAAGAATTCATTGAACCTATTTTGACCGCACCAGCAAAAGGCGAAATTGCTGATGTTGATGCTGACCACATCACTTATGATCCTGTCACAAATATCGCCATCGCCAGTGGCAATGTGCGCATGACCTATGGCCCTTACACTCTGCTGGCGACGCGAGTGGCCTTTAATCAAACGACCGGAGACTTTGAAGCAGATGGCCAGGTGGAGCTGCGCGAGCCCAATGGCAATGTGCTGCAAGCAGACACATTGGCCATTCGCGAAAAGTTTAAAGCCGGATTTGCACACCATATTCGAGCACTGCTCACCAATGATGTTACTATCACTGCTGAATATGCTGAACATACAAGCGACGGGATTACGGTATACCAAAAAGCTACTTATACCGCCTGCAAAAATTGCGAAGATGAAAATGGCAATCCATTGTGGTCAATTGAATCTGATCAGTCCACGCATGACAATAATTCGCATAATATCTATCATGTAAATCCACGCCTGAAAATTCGGGGTGTTACGATTGCCGCTTTGCCCTTCTGGAAACAACCAGACCCCAGCGTGAAACGGCGCACAGGTTTCTTATCGCCGCAGTTTAACAAGAATGATGTTTATGGCTATAGCGCTGCCTTGCCCTATTTCTGGGCAGCTGCACCAAACTATGATCTGACAGTCACGCCAATGGTCAACAGCAAACAAGGTGTTGCTGGCGATGCAGAGTGGCGTCACAGGCTGGAGACAGGCAGCTATGATGTACACGCTTATGGCGCTTACCAGAAAGCACCTGCAGTAGCAGATCAAGACTGGCGCGGTGCTGTGCGCAGCAAAGGCAAATTCCAAGTGAGCCAAGATTGGCAAATAGGGTGGGATGGCACTGCGGTGAGCGACCGCACATTCCTAGATGATTATGACTTTGACAGTCGCGAAATTGCGCAAAACGAAATTTTTGCAACTGGGCTGTGGGACCAGACTTATGTGAATGCACAAGCTTTAAGTTTTAACACATTAAGCAACGACGTGAATGCGGATACATTGCCGGTGGCGCTGCCGTTTGTGAGCGGCGAGAAAATTCTTCCCGATGTTGCATTTGGTGGTGATCTTAAATTCAATTGGAATGTCTATTCAATCAACCGCGACCAAGCTGATGTGCAGTTCAAACATGGAACCAGCCAAACCCGCGGCACTGCTGAGGTTGAATGGAAGACGCAATTGATCAGTGATATGGGCACCGTGATCACGCCATTCGCAAAAGTTCGCAGCGACGTTTATGTGACCAATAATGTGCCGGATGCTTTGGTGCCGCTGGGTTTGCGTGAAAGTGAAACCATCACGCGGGTTTTGCCAACTGTTGGCGTTGATGCGCGTTATCCACTTATTGCTTCGTTTAATTCTGGCCAGAGCATCTTCTCTCCAGTGTTTCAAATTATTTCGGCCGCTGATGAAACTGATGCCAACAAGATTGGCAATGAAGACGCAACAACTTTAAACTTTGATTCAAGCAGCCTGTTCTTATCTGATCGGTTCACCGGGCTTGACCGGTTTGAAGCGGGCACCCGGGCCAATATTGGTTTGACTTATGCCTTCATTGGCAACAGCGGAAATTATGTGCGCGCCAGTGTTGGCGAGTCGATTCATCTTGCTGGGCAGAATAGTTTTGCAACTGGCTCTGGTTTGGATGGCACGCAATCTGATCTGGTTGGTGCTGTGGCGGTGCAGCCGTGGGAGGGCTTGACGCTTTCTTACCAAGCCCGGGTTGAAGAAGATTTATCGCAGGTCAACCGACAAGAGGCCACTGCCAGCCTCACTTTTGACAGTTTTTCAGCTGATGTGAGCTATCTTAATTTTGGCGCTGAGCCCAACTATGGTCGCAACTCGGTTGAACATTGGGTTTCTGCCAATGCCAGACAGCAAATCACCGAAGGGTGGTATGTGTTTGGAGGACTTGGCTATGATTTCGGACAAAGTGTGTTGACCCGCAAAACTGCTGGATTGGAATTCGATTGCGACTGCATGAACTTCAAACTTTCGTACAATGGAACCGAGGATGCGGCGACGCATGTCAAGGAAAACAGGGTTATGATGTCCATCGAATTTGCCACATTAGGCAAAACGGGTTTCTCTTCCAAATTCTAAATAAAATGGTGAACCCATGATGAGATTTTTCGCGGCGCTTGTGTGCGCGATTGTTTGCATGCCAATGCAGTTTGTGGCCGCTCAAGAATCTGTGGTGATTGCCACCGTGAATGATGTGCCTATTACCACTTTCGATGTTGAACAACGCATTCGATTGTTAGAAATTATTGGGCAAGGTGGCGCAAATTCTGATCGCAAAAAAATCGCCAACACGCTGATTGATGATGTGGTGAAGATTGCTGAAGCTAAACGAAACCGTATGGATGCAACCGAAGGCGAATTAGATGATCGCCTGAAGCGAATGGCCACGGGGATGAAGACCGACCAAGCAGGTTTGAGTGGAAAGCTTAAAAAGCAAGGCGTTTCAATGGTAGCGCTTCGTAATTACGTCGCGGCGCAGATGGCATTCGGACGTTTGCTGAGCAGCAAATATAAAGAGAAAGTTGAATTGGACCCTGCTGCCGTGGACCAGAAAATGGCGGACATTAAAGCCGAGATTAATGGCAAAATTGCAAAAGTTATGGCAGACCCCCGCATGCAACCCATAACAGTTTATACAATTCTGGAAGTGAATTTTCCGGTAGAAGGCAATGATGCACAATTATTGCAATCACGGGCGATTGAGGCTGGCCAATATTTGCAGCGCTTTAAAAGCTGCAACGGTGCCAAAGCAGCAGCATCTGGTATTTTCAATGTGAAGGTTGGTAAAAAAATTGAAGCTGATGGCAAGCGTTTGCCAAAGCAATTGAAGGCGCTGTTTGATAGCAAGGGCCCTGGTAATGCCTATGGCCCGATGCGTTCACAGAACGGAATTCAAGTTGTTGCGTTTTGTGGCACACGCAAAATTGTGCCGCCGAAGCCCAAAGCAGAGTTGCCTTCACGGCAACAAATTGAAAACGCTGTTCTCAATGAGCGGTATGGCGCAGTTGAGCAAAAATATGTTCGGATCATGCGCAAGAATGCGGTGATTGAATATAAAGATCAATCTTACGCTCAATGACCAAAATGCTGCTGCTCACCCCCGGCGAGCCTGCGGGCATTGCGCCGGAAATTACGCAAGCGGCGTGGGCTTCACTGCGGTCACAGGTTCCATTTTGTTTAATTGGTGACGCGGAATATTTTGCGTCGCGTGGCGGCACTTATCAGCGCGTTGAAAATCTAAGTCAGGCTGCAGCGGTTTTTGCCACTGCGATTCCGGTGTTGCATCGCCCCCTGCCCGCAGCTTGCGTTGCTGGCACATTGAATTCTAAAAACTCGCCTTGGGTGATTGCGGCGATTGAAGAGGCGGTGGCGATGTGTTTGGCTGGCGAAGCCGCAGGTATGGTCACCAATCCCATTCAAAAAGAAGCGCTTTATGATGTGGGGTTCAAGTTTCAAGGCCACACTGACTTTTTGGCCTCACTTGCAAATTGCCACGGCCAAGAAGTGATGATGTTGGTGGGTGCGGATTTGCGCGCAGTGCCGGTGACGGTTCATATTCCTTTGTCAGAAGTGCCGAAGGCATTGACCACTGTTGCAATTGTTACGCAGGGAAAAATTGTGGCTAGCGCTTTGCAAAAGTATTTTGGCATTGCCCGCCCACGCATTGCGGTGACGGGTCTTAACCCCCATGCCGGAGAAAACGGCGCTATGGGACACGAAGACCGAAACATTGTGCTTCCCGCTGTTTTAGAATTACGCGCAGCTGGCATTTCAGTGCAAGGGCCGCTTCCCGCCGACACGGCCTTCCACCCCGAGGCGCGGTCCAGCTATGATGCCATCCTTTGCATGTATCATGATCAAGCTTTAATCCCGGCCAAGACTTTGGATTTTCATGGTGGTGTGAATGTAACTTTGGGATTGCCTTTTATCCGCACTTCGCCTGATCATGGCACGGCTCTCAGTTTGGCGGGCACTGGCAAAGCCAATCCATCGAGCTTGATTGCAGCGATTAAACTCGCAGGCACCATGGCCGCCCATAATGGTTGACGATGGCCTGCCCCCTTTACGCGAAGTGATTGAGCGGCACGGGCTTGCTGCCAAAAAATCATTGGGGCAGAATTTTCTGTTTGATCTTAATTTGACGCGCCGCATTGCGCGGGCGGCTGGCGCGCTGGAAGGTTTCACGATTGTTGAAATCGGGCCCGGTCCCGGCGGGCTCACACGCGCTTTGTTAATGGAAGGTGCCACCAAAGTTATTGCGGTGGAACGCGATGAACGCACACTTCCGGCGCTGGCAGAAATT
>JANOUE010000155.1:0-6831 GCA_031416755.1 Hyphomicrobiales bacterium | reverse complement strand
CCGCCTTCGCGGGAAAGACGGTGTTAGGAGTAACGCAAAAACATTTGACCATCCGACGCGCTAAAGTGGCCCAATCTCATTATTTCATGTCTTTCGGCATAACCAATTTGCCAGTGAGCTTCCACTTTTCAGTATTAGCTTCAAAGAAGCCTTTGTCAGACAACGCACCGATGGCAGCATTAATACGCTCCAACAATGCAGTATCTTCTTTTCGAATGCCAACGCCAACCCCTGGGCCTAAGATTTCGATATCAATCGGAACGGCACCTTTTTGTTCACAGCAAGCACCTGCTTCTGAATCAAGATAGGCACCGAGTGTAACGCCATCGGCCATAATGTAGTCAACACGGCCAGCAGTTAAATCCGCGTTGGCTTCGTCTTGGCCAGCGTATGACTTAATTTCTGCACCCTTTGGCTTATAATATTTATCTAAATAATTAGCGTGCGTGGTAGCTCCCTGAACTCCAATCGTTTTGCCTGCCAAATGTTCTGGCGAGAAATCCTTGTCAGCACTCTTCGCGCCGATAATAACTGCGGCTGAATTATAATAGATGCGTGAATAATTGATGGACTTCATGCGTTCTGGTGTCACCGACATTGACGATAAAATGGCATCAAATTTCTTGCTGGTAAGCGCTGGAATAATGCCGTCCCAAGCTGTAGGCTGGAATGCGCATTTCTCTTTCAGCTCTTCGCAAAGAGCAGCCATGAAATCAGCTTCCCAACCAACAATCACGCCAGAGGTATCTTGTGATGTGAATGGAGGATATGGCGAAAGGTCCACACCAAATTTCAAATCAGCAAATGCAGGCGTAGCGCCAAACATTGTTGCTGCAGCGACCGCTGCCAGTAATATTCTCTTTGAATATTTCATTTCTAAAATCCCTCGGTTCAATATTTATTATTCACAATTTATATCGATGTAGACCCCAGCCCGCTTCTTAATTTTCGTCTCCAGCCCCTAATGAATACTAGAAACGAATTGCTTGCAGCGCTCACTTTTTGGAGCACCAAAAACTTGTGCAGGCGACCCCTGCTCTTCGACAATGCCCCGGTGCAAATATATTACATGGGTCGACACATCGCGTGCGAATTTCATTTCATGGGTCACTAAAATCATGGTGCGGCCTTCTTCGGCCAAATCGCGAATGACCTTCAAAACCTCGCCCACCAATTCTGGATCAAGGGCCGACGTAGGTTCATCAAATAACATCACTTTCGGATTCATGCACAGTGCCCGTGCAATTGCAGCGCGTTGCTGTTGGCCGCCTGATAAAAATGACGGATACTGATCACGCTTTTCATAAAGCCCCACCTTATGCAGAAGCGCTTCACCCCGCTCAATTGCTTCTGCCTTCGAAAGTCCCAACACATGCACTGGCGCTTCAATCACATTTTGCAAAACGGTCATGTGCTGCCACAAATTGAAACTCTGAAACACCATGCCGAGTTTGGTGCGAATACGTTCGACTTGCCGACGGTCAGTTGGATGTAAGTCGCCATCTTTGCCAGGCATCAATACAATTTCTTCACCAGTCACCGTAATGCGACCGCGCGTTGGCAATTCCAGAAAATTGATACAGCGGAGGAATGTACTTTTGCCCGAACCAGAGGCACCAATCATAGACACCACATCGCCCTCTTTCGCGATGAGAGAGACACCCTTCAATACTTCCAATTGGCCAAAAGACTTGTGCAAGTCTTCAACCACAACGGCAGTCTGGCCGTTTTCTTTTGCCAATCCGCATTTCCCCCCGTTAACTTTATTGTCTCAACCTTAACATGCCAAATCGCGCCGTCAAATAACTTCGGTGAGTTTCTGCGAGGCTAAACCGTGTTCTAAACGCAATCTGGCCACATCGATTGCAACAGGCAGGCCAGCTTCAACGCGCCAGTTGCCTCCCACCATCACCCGGTCAGCCCTATGTGCACCGCACAAAACGAGAGCTGCAAGTGGATCCCCTGCCCCAGAAAACCGCAATTCATCAAGCCTGAACATCGCCATGTCTGCTTGCTTGCCCACGGCAATTTCACCAATATCATTGCGCCCCAGACAAGCAGCAGACCCGCGCGTTGCCCAGCGCAACACATCAAGGTGGGTCACCTTTGCATTGTAAGTTAACCGATTGAGCAGCAACGCGTGACGAACCCCTTCCATAAGATTTGAACTATCGTTGGACGCTGATCCATCAACCCCCAAGCCAACTGCAACGCCAGCGGCCTCCAATTCGCATGTCCGGCACTGGCCAGATGCGAGCGTCATATTGGAAGTTGGGCAGTGGCAAACTCCGACACCATGTCGGCCGAGTTTTACAATGTCTGCATCGTTAAAATAAATGCCATGCGCGAGCCATGTACGATTGTTCAACCAGCCACAATCTTCAAGATAGTCCAACGGCCGCATACCAAAGCTAGCTTTACAGAATTCTTCTTCATCGCGGGTTTCAGCCAAATGGGTGTGCAACCGCACATCTAATCGCGCCGCCAAAGCACCAGTCTCTCGCATCAATTCACGCGTGACTGAAAATGGTGAACATGGCGCGAGTGCCACTTGCAGCATTGCTCCCTCTCCACGCTGATGATATTTGCCGACAACACGCTCACAATCAGCTAATATCTTATCTTGATCCTGCACCACCGAATCCGGCGGCAAACCACCATCTTTCATTGACAAATTCATAGAACCACGAGTTACCATCATGCGTATGCCAACGGCACTTGCTTCCTCCACTTGGATATCCATCGCATCATCAAGCCCGCCTGGAAAAACATAATGATGATCGGACGTGCACGTGACCCCCGACATTAGCAGTTCAGTCAAAGCCAACCGCGTTGCCAGCCGGTGCATCTCAGGTGTCAACTTCGCCCACACTGGATACAGCGCCTTCAGCCAATCAAACAATTCTTTGTTAATGGCTAGAGGCTGCGCCCGCGTTAGCGTCTGATAAAAATGATGATGGGTGTTGATCAAGCCAGGAATCACAACATGCTGCGATGCATCAAAACTAACGTCGTGATCAGGCACCAGACCTCTCGGAACAGTTGCGATGATTTTCGCACCATCAACGACCACACCGCCCTCTGCATTCTCAGCTAATATTGCAAGAGGGTTCTTGATCCACAATCGCATTCAGGTCTAACCTCATTGTTACAAGGCTGTAAGAATAGCAGCCATGAGGAGAGAAATCATGAAATCATTTAAATCTGCAATTATTGCTATATTAGCTTCAACCAGCTTTGTTGCTCCAGCACTGGCCGATATGATGAAGGCTGTTGGCGCCGGCGAAGGCCAGGTCAACATCGTAGCCTGGGCCGGATACATTGAACGTGGCGAAACCGACAAGGCCTATGATTGGGTCACAGATTTTGAAAAAGCCACCAGTTGCAAGGTAAACGTGAAAACTGCCGCCACTTCCGATGAAATGGTGACGTTAATGAATCAGGGTGGCTTTGATCTGGTAACAGCTTCAGGCGATGCCTCGCTCCGCTTGATCGCCGGCAAAAAGGTCCAACCGATCAATGTTGATCTTATCCCAAATTGGAAAGTCGTTGATCCGCGCCTGCAATCAGCTCCATGGAATACAGTTGATGGCGTGCATTACGGAACGCCATATCAATGGGGTCCAAACGTTTTAGCCTATAACACCAACGTTTTCAAAGAAGCTCCAAAGAGCTGGAGCGTCGTGTTTGAAGAGCAAATCTTGCCTGATGGCAAATCCAACAAAGGCCGCGTTCAAGCCTATGATGGCGCGATCCACATTGCTGATGCTGCAGTATATCTTATGGCTCACAAGCCAGAACTCGCCATCAAAAACCCCTATGAACTGAACAAAGTCCAATATGCCGCCGCACTTGCTTTGCTAACTGGCCAACGCGCTTTAGTTGGCCGCTATTGGCATGATGCCTTTGTGCAAATTGATGACTTTAAAAACGAGGGCGTTGTGGCTTCTGGCTCTTGGCCTTTCCAAGTGAATTTATTGATAGCAGATAAAAAACCAATCGCCTCAACCTTCCCTTCTGAAGGTGCCACAGGTTGGTCTGATACTACGATGCTCCACAGTGAAGCCAAGAATCCAAACTGTGCTTATATGTGGATGAACCATTCTTTGAATGTAAAATTGCAAGGCGATCTTGCGGCTTGGTTCGGCACGGTTCCGGCAAACCTTGCGGCATGCAAAGGCAATCCATTATTGGGCGACAAAGGCTGCGACACCAATGGCCTAGCCAATTTTGACAAGATTTGGTTCTGGCGCACACCTACCGGCAAATGCGAAGCCGAGGGTTCTTGTGTGCCTTATTCGCAATGGGCCAAAGACTACATTGCAATAATGGGCAAATAAAGCAAGGAAACCCTCATGCTGAGGTGCGAGCTATGCCGCAAAACCCTCTCGGGTTTTCGGCTAAGCGAGCCTCGAAGCGCCCAGATTGCGGTCGCCCTTCGAGGCCGCTTTGCGGCACCTCAGGGTGAGGATATCGAAGTTTTTCAATGACCCCAGCTGTTTCTTTCCAATCTGTTTCACGCACCTTTGGCAGCGTGCGCGCCGTTGACAATGTCACACTCGACATTGCAGCCGGAGAATTTTTTGCCATACTCGGCCCTTCAGGTTCGGGCAAAACCACATGCTTGCGTTTAATTGCCGGATTTGAGCAACCATCTTCTGGCAGCATTAGAATTTTTGGTGAAGCCTGCGAAGGGTGGCCACCCTACAAACGCAACGTAAATACGGTGTTCCAAGACTATGCACTCTTCCCCCACATGACCGTGGGTGAAAACGTTGCCTATGGATTAATGATCAAGGGCGCAAATCGCGTTGATCGCGAAGCCAAAGCCGCAGCCGCATTAGAAATGGTAAAACTAAAAGACTATGGCAGCCGTCGCCCAAGCCAGCTTTCTGGCGGCCAGCGCCAACGCGTGGCTTTAGCGCGGGCACTCGTTAATGAACCAAAAGTTTTATTGCTTGATGAACCATTGGGCGCGCTCGATCTCAAGCTCCGCGAGCAAATGCAGGAAGAGTTAAAACACTTGCAGCGCCAGCTTGGAATTACGTTTGTCTTCATCACACATGATCAAAGCGAAGCGCTTTCAATGGCAGACCGTGTTGCGATTTTCAATGACGGCAAAATCATACAAGCAGGCACACCAAAAGACGTATACGAACACCCCCGCACTAAATTCACCGCCGATTTTGTGGGCTCGTCAAATGTCCTTAGCCCTGAATTCTCTGCAAGACACGGTGGGCCCAGTCAATGGTGTAGTCTCCGCCCAGAAAAAATCAGTTTGGCCGCCAAAGGTGTAAAAGGTCAAATTTTGTCGGTAAATTATCAGGGTGCTACAACGCGACTTGGTGTTAGTGTTGAAGGCTTGCGCCTCACAGTGACTTTGCCAGCAAGTAACACGGTTCGCGCAGTGGGAGACTCCGTCCACCTTACGTGGTCCAACGATAGCCTTGCCGTGATGGATGCCGAATAGTGTCGGCACTCACGCCACTCTCAGACAAGTTCTACAGCAAACCCGGCCTGCTGACCGGAACTTTGTTATTCCCACCAATCTTCTGGATTGTCATTGTCTATGTAGGCTCTCTTTTTGCCTTACTGTTACAAAGCTTTTATTCGCTTGATGATTTCTCTGGCCTTGTCATTTATGAATTCACCCTCTCCACCTATGGCCATCTCTTCGATGAAGCCAACCGCCAAATTATTATGCGCACACTGGCAATGGCATCAGCCGTAACGTTTGCCTGCGCCATCATTGCTTTCCCCATCGCTTACTATGCCGCAAGATTTGCCCGAGGCCGAATGAAAGCATTGTTCTACATCGCCGTAATGATGCCGCTCTGGTCGAGCTATCTCGTTAAAATCTATGCGTGGAAACTCATCTTGGCAAAAGAAGGGATAGTCACGTGGATTGCGACGAACCTCCATGGGCAGTGGCTGATAGACGCCCTACTCGCCACACCAGTGATCGGCGGACCATCATTATCCATAAGTTACATCGGAACATTTCTGGTTTTCGTATACATCTGGCTACCCTTCATGATTTTACCAGTTCAAGCAGCCCTAGAGCGCGTGCCAAAAAGCTTCATCGAAGCCTCCGCTGATCTTGGCGCAAAGCCCAGCCAAACCTTTCGGACAGTGATATTGCCGCTGGCACTGCCGGGCGTAATTGCCGGATCAATCTTCACTTTCTCTTTGACTTTGGGTGATTATATCGTCCCACAAATTGTCGGCAATTCGCGCCTCATGATCGGCCAAGCCGTCTACACCTTGCAAGGCATCGCAGGCGACATTCCACTGGCAGCAGCATTCTCAGTTGTGCCAATGATAATAATGGCGATTTATTTGGCCGTTGCTAAACGAATGGGAGCCTTCAATGCGCTCTGAAGTAAGTTGGTCCCTCAAACTTTCAGCCACTCTAGGCTTGCTTTTCCTGCATCTGCCATTGGCACTAATCATTCTTTATGCATTCACCACCGAAGAAAAATCATTCCAGTTTCCGCCACCGGGCTACACTACGAAATGGTTTAGTACCGCTTGGTATGATCGCCCAGATATTTGGCCACCGCTTTGGCTTTCTGTAAAAGTGGCATTTATTTCAACACTACTAGCGATAATTCTTGGCACCTGTGCTGCCGCCGCACTTTCGCGCGCAAAATTCTTTGGCCGCAACGCCCTCTCGCTATTTTTCATTTTGCCAATTGCATTGCCCGGCATCGTAACCGCCATCGCCATGCGCTCGGCCTTTGATATCATGGGAATTCCATTTTCGACTTGGACCATCATTCTCGGCCACACCACGTTTTGTATGGTGGTGGTTTACAATAATGTGCTGGC
>JANOUE010000154.1:0-4079 GCA_031416755.1 Hyphomicrobiales bacterium | reverse complement strand
GAATTTTCCGTTTGGCATTTTCTTTGATTTCACCTTGATCGGCTGCGATTTTCCGCCCCCGGCTTGGCGATAAATAAATGTCACATTGCCATCAAAGTTTGTCACAAATTGTGCCGTAAGTGCGCCTTTGGATGGGCATACTTTTGATGGTGGGATGTGGACCACCAAATTTGCTGACTTCACTTTTAACTTTGGTCCGGTAGTCATGTCATCAATATCAACCACAGGTGGAGGCGGAGGTTTCGGCAGTTCGTTTTTTGAGTCAATTGGAACCGCCACACATTTTACTGTGAGTGGGAATGTGCCCCAATTGTCGCGGGTAATGTCCTTATTAGATATGTAACTTGTGCCAGTTGCATCTGCTACCAATTTTAGATCAGTTGTGATTTCAACAAATTGATCTTGATAAATTTCAGCGCCGGTTTTGAGTTTGGCGTTGCAAGCGCCAACCGCTGTGAGGGCAGCAATTCCTAGATTATTGGTTGAGGTTTGAATGCTATCTTCAAATTTAAGGTGAGTCACATCAATATATTCGCCGCCCGGATTATAAACAGTCTTGATTCCATGCACAACGCGAACGTCTGTAACTTCACCTTCTTTCATTTTGACATTAAAGTTTGCCGCAAATTGCATTGGCATTGACTTGACTTTGGTCCAAGACGTTTTATTTTCAGATTCGACAATTATCGTCGGCTGAATGCCTGTAGGTGTCAGCTTGATGTAATCAAATACTGGCCACTGATCTGCAAATGCTGGTTGGGAAAAGATGACCAGGCCAGCAAGTGGCATAGCAATTTTCAGAAAATTGAATCGTGTCATGATAATACTCCTTCAAATGATGCCCTATCTCTGAGTAAGTCTTTGCGACTGTCAGTTTGAATGGAGACTGAAGTCGCAGTTCATCTGATGTTAACATGACCAGCAACATTGGTCGGGGAGTTTGTCTATGGCTGCTTATTCTGCCTATTCGCCACAAGATCATCAACTACTGCTGGATCAGCCAAGGTTGATATATCACCTAATGCGCCAAAATCATCCGCGGCAATTTTGCGCAATATGCGGCGCATGATTTTTCCTGATCTGGTTTTAGGCAAGCCTGGAGAGAACTGAATTTTGTCGGGGGTGGCCAATGGTCCGATTTCTTTGCGGACGTGATCGACCAAGGCTTTCTTCAAGGCATCATCGCCCTGCTCGCCTGCCATCAAGGTCACATAACAATAAATGCCTTGGCCTTTGATGTCGTGCGGGTATCCCACCACGGCAGCTTCTGAAACTTTGCTGTGGGAGACCAATGCGGATTCGACTTCGGCCGTTCCCAAGCGGTGGCCCGAAACGTTCAACACATCATCGACGCGGCCGGTGATCCAATAATAACCGTCCTTGTCGCGCCTACAACCATCGCCAGTGAAATACATGCCTTTATAGGTGGAGAAATAAGATTCAACGAAACGTTTATGATCGCCATAGAGGGTTCGCATTTGGCCTGGCCACGAATCGAGGATGACGAGATTGCCGGAAGTTTCACCCTCTAGAATTGTTCCCTTGTCATCGACCAAAGCTGGTTGACAGCCGAAAAATGGATTTGTGGCGGAGCCGGGTTTGAGCTTTGTGGCACCGGGCAAAGGTGAAATCAAAATGCCGCCGGTTTCAGTTTGCCACCAGGTATCAACAATTGGGCAGCGATCATCGCCCACCACACGGTGATACCATTCCCATGCCTCTGGATTAATGGGCTCGCCCACTGAGCCGAGCAAACGCAAAGATTTGCGCGACGTCTTTTTTACTGGCGCATCGCCTTGCTGCATGAGAGCGCGCAATGCTGTTGGCGCAGTGTAGAAAATACTTACTTGGTGTTTGTCGATCACTTCCCAGAAGCGCGACGTGCTTGGATAATTCGGCACGCCTTCAAACATCAGTGTGGTGGCACCATTGGCGAGTGGGCCATAAACGATATAGCTGTGGCCAGTCACCCAACCCACATCGGCCGTGCACCAATAAATATCGCCTTCATGATAATCGAATATATATTGGTGGGTCATGCTTGCATAAACCAGATAGCCCCCGGTTGTGTGCAGCACACCTTTGGGTTTGCCAGTGGAGCCTGATGTGTACAAAATGAAAAGCGGATCTTCAGCTTTCATTTTTTCGGGTTTGCATTCGGCCGAAACTTTTTGAATTTCGTCATGATACCAAAGGTCGCGCGATGAATCGAAATTCACTGTGCCGCCAGTGCGCCTCACAACTAAGACTTGCTCGCCACCCTTGGTTTTCTTCAGAGCTTCATCGGTGTTGGCTTTGAGCGGAATTTTCTTGCCGCCGCGCAGGCCTTCATCGGCCGTAATGATAAATTTGGAATCGCAATCATTAATTCTGCCCGCTAGAGATTCAGGCGAAAAGCCGCCGAAAACCACCGAATGCACAGCGCCAATTCGGGCACAAGCGAGCATTGCGTAAGTTGCTTCGGGAATCATGGGTAAGTAAATGGTAACGCGGTCACCCTTCTTGACGCCATGGGCTTTCATCACATTGGCCATGCGGCAGACATGTTCGTAGAGTTCGCGGTAAGTTATTTTCTTGTCGTCATAGGGATTATCACCTTCCCAGATGATGGCCGTTTGATTGGCACGTTTTTTCAAATGGCGATCAATGCAATTGGCCGCAACATTCAAAACACCATCTTCATACCATTTGATTGATACGTTTGGATAAGCGTAGGTAACATTTTTGATTTTCTTCGGCTTTTTGATCCAGTCCAAGCGCTTTGCTTCTTTGCCCCAGAATTTATTGGGGTTTTTGACGGACTCTTCGTAAGTCTTTTTGTAAGTAGATTCGTTGAAATACGCCTTCTTTTTCCAAGCGGCTGGAACGGCGTAAGTTTTATCTAACATGGCGTATTCTGCTCCCCTTAAAGATTTTTGCCATACTATAAACACCCAAATGCGAACTCCAAATCATTTTTTGTATTTTATGCTGCTCGGATTATTCTGGGGGATTAGCCCTAGTCTCTATAAGCACCTGAGTGGCATCAACATGCCTGTTACTCATACCATCTTTTATACTGGGATTGGCGTGGGGTTGATTATGTTTGGAATGGCTTTTTATAGAAATGGGTTTCGCAAACTAGATCCACGGCTGATGCGCTATGGCTTGGGTTGTGCAATTTTGTTGAATATTCCATTTGGGCTTAATCTTTACCTCGCTGGCTTTGTGCCACCCACTGAGCTTGCCATCATCATCACCATGTCGCCGTTTTTCAATTATGTGATTGCTTCGATCATCGGCACTGAAAATTCTAGTCCGCGCAAATTGCTGGCAATCATCTTTGGGTTTATATCCACGCTGATTTTGATTTTATCGCGTGAAGGCACATTGTCTGGCTCAATCTCTTGGCCGTTGATTGCATCCCTTGCAATTCCAATTCTCTATTGCGCCTACAATACATTCGCAGCCCAGGCATGGCCCAAAGGCGCAGATACAATTCAAGCCGGAGCATTTGAGAGCCTCTGGTCTGGCCTTACAGTTTTGCCATTGATTTTTTTTATAGAACCCATTGGCACAACCAGTCCAAGCTTGATCAATCACTGGATATTGGTGGCTGTAACCTTGATGTGGGTGGTTGAGCGGATTGTGTATTTTACGTTGATCACACAGAAGGGTGCAGTTTACACAGTGCAGGCTACATATGTATCTACGCCTGCGGCGGTGATTATCGGCGTCATGTTTTTTGGCGGCGGCACCGATGTGTGGCTTTGGTTCTCATTGGCCGTTCTGATGGTGGCTCTCTATTTCAACAACACCGGGCACAGTGATGAAGCGGTGCCTGCGGTCAACCCTGAGTCGCACCCGCTCTAAGCCAATTTCCACACCGCAGATTGTTTAATCTCTGCATCTTCTAAATCGCGTGACACTGGCACTGCATAGCTGGCGATCTTGGTGAGTTGGTCTTTTGGCAAATAACTGCGGCCTGGGTCTCCGATAAAAATGTTTGATGTCGCTTGCTGCAACCAAGCGAGGCAAAGCTCGGCCACATGTTTTTCATAGAACAGGTCGCCCACCAAAATCACGTCAATATCAGGTGG
>JANOUE010000153.1:0-6021 GCA_031416755.1 Hyphomicrobiales bacterium | reverse complement strand
GGTAAATCCACTCAAAACTCTTGCAACAAAATGCCTGGTGATCTCTGCCTTTTCAACCAGTGCCTGCTGATCAATTGCTGCCACAATATCACGGGCCGATTGCAGGGATCGCGGCATGCGCAGCAGCATGTAATTCAGCGTTGCTTCGTCTACCGCTATTTGACGATCGAGAAAAAGCTTCACCAAAACCCCGCGCAAAAGGGCGTCGTCGGGCTTCCCGATCATCACTGTAGGCAGGGCATTCAGGCGCGAGACCAGATCTGGAATTGTGATTGCCCACTCAGCAACCGGTTGCTGTGCCGTGAGGAGCAAGTTGCGACCTTCTTGTTTAGCAAAATTCAGTGCGTGGAAAATAGCACGCTCAGGCTTCGTGGCGGTGATTTCGATGGCGCAATGGCCGGTGCCCAAAAGAGTTGGAATTGCTTCTATTGTAAGCATTTCTGACCTGCTGAATTGCGCTTGCGATTTCTGCCGCCAGACTTCCACAAGATGAGATTTTCCGCTGCCAGGCGGACCGACGATGATGGCACCATAACTTGGCCAGTTTGGCCATTGATCAATTAAGGCCACGGCCGCAGCATTCGAATCCGTCACCAAAAAATCTTCGCGTCCCAGCGCTGCCCGGTGCGGCAAATCTAACGTGAGTTGCTGGTTCATTAGCGCTTGGGCTTTGGAGCATTCAAAGGCGTTGGCACAGCTTGGGGAATGCCAGTGTAAAGTTTGCTCTTCAAATATTTACTAAAGCCATAGCGCACGAAAACCCCGGTTGCGGCAGCAAGCGGCACTGCCAAGAGCAATCCTAAAATGCCGAAGACATAGCTGAAAGCCAGCAAAGCAAACATCATCCAAACCGGATGAAGACCAATGGAACTTCCCACCAGTTTTGGCGACAGAAAATTGCCCTCCAAAAATTGCCCGGCCAAGAACACGCCAATAATGACTAACACTTGAAATTCATTGGGCCAAAATTGGACGAGTGCAACGCCGATGGCCAAGATGCCGCCGATCAGTGCACCAACATAAGGAATGAAACTTAACATGCCGGCGGCAAAGCCAATTGCGAGGCCAGACTTTAATCCGGCCACTGAAAGGGCCGCTGCATAAAACACGCCAAGCAAGAGGCAAACAGTGCCCTGCCCGCGAATAAATCCGGCCATCGCCTTATCAATATCCGATGCAATGCCACGAATTTCAATCAGATGATCACGTGGAATCCAGCTGTCCACTTTGGCGACAATATTGTCCCAATCAACCAAAAGATAAAAAGCGACGATGGGAGTGATGATCAGCAAAGATAAGATGTTCACCAGAGCCATGCCACCGGACCATATAGAAGCCAAGAATGAAGCCAGCCAACTCGCAGATCTTCCAGCAATTGTTGCGACACTGCCCTGAATATCGGTGCCGGAATTGGCGAGCAAGTCTTTCAAGCGCTGCGGTGCAATTTCATTCGCCCGTTCTATCAGCGACTTAACCAAAGCAGGAATATCACCGGCCAATTTCACAGTTTGATCTGCCAATACCGGAACGATCATAAGGCCCACAAACACCACGACAAGAATTGCCGAAAGCAAAATTAGCGCGGTTGCCAATACGCGCGGCAAGCCAATGCGTTCGAGGCGATCTGCAACCGGATCAAGAAAATAGGCCAGAACAAAGCCCGCGATGAATGGCAAGAGTATGGATTGTAAAACCCACAGCACTAAAATTAAAATAACGAAGGCACCTAACCAGAAGCCAATTTGTTTTTGCAAGGTCAAGGCTTTTCTCCGCTTTGGCCGACGTGCTTTGCCCAATCGCGCATATAAAATGCGCCCGATATGATCGTGAACCCCGCAACTATAAATGATCCGCCAATGAGTAGAAAATGAACATCTAGCTTCAAGGCCAAAGCACCAAGCACCAGCCCTACGAAAGCTATTTGAGCGACTGTATTAATTTTGCTAATCCACAGAGGTTTCATAATGAGCGGTCGATCGATGAGCCACGCCAACAACACGCCTCCAACAATCAACACATCACGAGTGATTACAATGAGCACTAACCATGCTGGCAATATTTTCACCAGACCGAGTGCTGCAAAAACTGAAACTAACAGAGCCTTGTCTGCGATAGGATCGAGATAGGCGCCAAGTTCAGTCTGAGTTTTGGTAACCCGCGCCAAATAGCCATCCACGCCATCACTTATGCCGGCAATAATGAACACAAAAAACGCAGCAGTAAACTCCTCGGAAATCAGCAGCCATATGGTTAGCGGCACCAGCAGAATTCGGCCAATTGTTATTAAGTTGGGAAAGTTCAGTGAGGTTTTCAAAGTTATTCAATCACCCAGTTTCCGCCCACGCGGGATAATTGCAATCCAGCAGATTTAAACGAATCCTGCATCTCTTCAATACCGCCCGTATACATCAACCGCGCTGATGCTCCTTGAACATCTAGTGAGGTAATATCCACGCCGACAACGCCTGGCGTTGATAATATGCGAGCACGAATACCATTCCACTTTGAGGGTCCTTGAAATGGAATTGCCACAGTTACAGACTGTGGACCAGCTGCAGTTTGTTGCGCGTTTTTGGCAACTGCAGCTTTTGCTACATCTGATTGGAATTTATCGACCATCACTTTGTGGAATCGTTGTACGGCGAGCAAAGCGGAATCATGTTCAGTGCCGGTATCGGCTGTATAGACCTTATCAAACGTAATTTTTCCAAGTGGAGATTTTCCAACCATTCGCGCATGCACACCGCCGCCTTCAGCTGGCTCGGCAAATGCCACCAAAAGAGTTTTCACGTCATAGCGGCGGCGGATAGCCTCAAGTTTTACAGGATTGTTGTCCAAAGCATCTTGCGCTGTCAGCAAGGCCTTATCATCTTGATCACCTAAAGGTATAATAATTGGAATTTGCGCTTGTGTGGCGTTTAATTCTTGCCAGGCTTTGCGCCAAGAATTGTCTTCCCATAGCATTGTGGCTGACTTTCCATCGGACCAGACCGGGATCACTAACATGGCGGGTCCTTGAGTTTTGGGTAGGTCAATGCCATAGCGCAGGAACAATGGTTTAACCTTTTCAGGCAAAAAGCGCACAGTGAACTTCCCCTGATAATGGCCGGGACTGATTTTCTCTTCTTCAATGGAGAGCGACTTTAGCATGGGCACAACGTCTTTGGCTTCCAGCTTGGCCATTTCAACGGCAAAATCTGGCGAACCTAAATTTTCTGCTAATGTCGCAAATGCTTGCATTTGCGCTTCTACCAGCGCCTTGTTTTTGGCGGCGGCGGCGTTGGTGTCTGTCACGTCAACGGCCACACCCTGCACCGAGAAGATACTGGTTTCTACAGGGCCAGCGGCCTGTGCAGATGCGGCAAACATATTAAAGCACAAAAGAGCCAGACAAAATTGCAATCTCATAACACGTCTCATTCCAAACCTTCGGGCTTTATTCCCGGCGCTGTTCGGGCTAAGCAGCCCATACAAACGCTTAATACACTGATTGAGGCAAACTAGCGGCATGATTGACAGCAAACAAGCCATAGAAATCGGAATCACTTATGCCGATGCCGGGGTGGATATCGCAGCGGGGAATAATCTCGTAGACCTGATCAAGCCCTTGGCCAAGTCTACGCGGCGCCGGGGCGCTGACGCGGCACTGGGTGGCTTTGGCGGATTGTTTGATTTGAAGGCGTGCGGATTTAAAGATCCGGTCTTGGTGGCCGCCAACGATGGCGTTGGGACCAAGCTCAAGATTGCAATTGATACCGGGCTTCATAAGGGCATTGGCATTGATTTGGTCGCTATGAGTGTGAATGATTTGGTTGTGCAGGGTGCCGAGCCGCTGTTCTTTCTCGATTATTATGCATCTGGCAAACTTGATGTCAAAGCCGCTCGCGATGTTATCGCAGGCATCGCCACGGGTTGCAAACAGGCTGGTTGTGCTTTGATCGGTGGCGAAACAGCGGAAATGCCGGGGCTTTATCATGGTTCTGATTATGACCTCGCTGGGTTTGCTGTGGGGGCCGTGGAACGCAAAAAGATTTTGCCTGCTGCCGATGTCGGTGTCGGCGATGTGATTTTAGGGTTGGCCTCATCTGGCCCGCATTCCAATGGCTATTCACTTGTTCGCAAAATTGTTGAACTGAGTGGGTTGGGTTATGATGCGCCCTCACCCTTCAGCGCGGGCGAAACTTTGGCTGAAGCGCTGCTTACGCCAACGCGGATTTATGTGAAGCCTCTGCTTAAAGTTTTGAAAACCGGAAAATCAATAAAGGCACTCGCCCATATTACGGGTGGCGGGTTTACTGAAAATATCCCGCGTGTTCTGCCTAAAACTACGGTTGCTGAAATTGATTTAACTTCAGTGCCTTATCTGCCAGTTTTCAAGTGGTTAGCGAAGATTGGCGGCACACCTGAAAAAGAAATGTTACGCACATTCAATTGCGGTGTGGGCATGATTGTGGTTGTAAAGGCGAAAGATGCAAAAGCTGTTTCTGCTGCACTGAAAAAGGCCGGTGAAAAAGTTGTGACCCTTGGCAGCATTCGCAAGCGCAAGGGCAAAGAAGCGCAGGTTTCCTATTCAGGTTCATTGTGAGGCGCGCACGCGTTGCAGTGCTGATTTCGGGTGGAGGCTCTAATATGCAGGCGCTGGTGAAAGCCTCGCGTGCGGCCGATTACCCTGCCGAAATAGTCTGCGTGGTTTCCAATACAGCAAACGCTGGCGGACTTAAAATCGCTCAAGATGAAGGCATTGCCACTCATGTTCTGAACCATAAAGATTACGCGACGCGCGAAGCGTTCGACAGCGTTTTGAATGTTTATCTGAAGGCGCAAAATCTCGATCTCATTGCCTGTGCCGGCTTCATGCGCATCATGACGCCGGTGCTCATTGCACCATGGCAAGGCCGCATGATCAATATCCACCCTTCTCTGTTGCCACTGTACAAAGGCTTGCACACGCATGAGCGGGCCATTGCGGATGGCCAGAAATTTGGCGGATGCTCAGTGCATTACGTGACTTTGGAATTGGATGATGGGCCAGTAATCGCACAAACGCGGGTGCCGATTCTTGTCGGTGATACAGCGGAAACTTTGGCAGCGCGGGTGTTGGTGGAAGAACATAAGCTTTATCCGAAAGCTTTGGCTGAGGTAGTTAAGGGGATTAACTGAACACATCCAATTGTGGCCTGCCAGTTTCCTTGCGAATCTCATCCTGCCATTTTGAGAGCAATGCTTTGCGGCGTTCTTTATATTTTTCTTTCAGCACCTCACTGCCCAGCACCCGATCGGTGCGGAAGCTGCGAAAGCCTTGGCGCATTTCACACCAGGCGATGATAATGCGTTGCGCATCAAAATATGATATTCCAATAGGCCAAATCACGCGGTTAGACTCGGCACCATCTTCAGCTTTGTAGTGAATATGGACTTTGTGTTGTTCGCGAATGGCTCTGCGCAATGCCGCCACATCAATTCGGTCTACAGTATTTTTTGTAACCGGTGAAGCAATGAGGGAGGAATCATAGAGGAAGGGCTTGAGGTTTGCTGGCAACACTGTGCCGATTTTTGCGGCTGTATCCATGGCTGCTCTGGCCAAATCGGGGTCACCGCGTTTGGCGACCCAGCGCAGGCCTAACATCACGGCTTCCAATTCATCGGCTTTGAACATGAGGGGTGGCAGATCATAGCCCTCACCCAAAACATAGCCCACGCCTGCTTCGCCGCGAATGGGCACACCACCTGTTATCAAGTTTGCAATATCGCGGTATAATGTGCGCAATGAGATTTCTAATTCGGTCGCCATAGCCTGCCCCGTCACCGGCCTGCGGTAGCGGCGGAGAAGTTGGATAACTCTTAAAAGTCGGTCGGCGCGTCTCATAAGTATATCTACTGTCAACCTGCTGACAACATGCTGGCAGCAGTGTGACAGTAGTTCATGGACAAGGTCAAGGCAGGTTTGGTCTAAAACCTTTTTGCTTGCACAGATTATTCAACTGCGTAAGAACTTGAAGAAAGTGAGAGCCTAATTACATG
>JANOUE010000152.1:0-6684 GCA_031416755.1 Hyphomicrobiales bacterium | reverse complement strand
ACCTGCACACGGCCATGGATAAAGCGGGCTTCGCTACAGCGCTCCCATCGGCGCGCTACGCCCGCTTTACCCACAGCCTACCAGACAAAGGGGACATTCTCACTTTGCACACTCACGGGACATTCTCACTTTGCGTTGACACTAAGTAGTTTCCTCTTGCGCCCCTGCTCTATCAGCGTAACATTACCCCCATGATTTTAGTTGGCCAATATGACTCGCCTTTTGTGCGCCGTGTCGCAGTCACGCTGCATCACTATCACATGCCGTTTACACGCCAGCCGCTTTCGGTGTTTGGTGATTTTAAGGCAGTGGGTGAGATTAATCCATTGGTGCGAGTGCCGAATTTGATTTTAGAATCTGGCGAAACATTGATTGATTCCGGCGCCATTATTGATCACCTTGATCATGTTGCAGGCCCAGCACGGGCGTTAACACCAACGCACGGATCAGAACGGCGGCGGGTTTTGCGCATTTGTGCGGTTTCCACTGGGTGTTCCGACAAAACTGTGTCGCTTTATTTTGAACGCCATTTTCACGACAAAAAAGCAGCGAGTGCAGCGCTTGATAAAAGACTGGCTGCGCAATTGAAGGCCGGCATTGAATGGTTGGAACATGAGTGCGGCACACCTTGGTTTATCGACAACAAGATGAGCCAAGCCGATGTTACAATTGGTTGCATGTTAAGCCATGTGAAATTGCGCCTGCCAGAGTTTTTCCCCGCGGATAAATATCCAAAACTGCATGCTTTGGCGCGGCACTGCGAGATGATGCCAGAATTTGATGCCGCCCGCATTGGCGCCAACGAAACTGTGCCAAAAAAATTATAGCATAAATGGTGGCATGTCATTTTCGAGAGCAAGAATTTGATCATAGGCATTAACGGGTAAAATTGAAAAACTCGTCAGCAGCAAAGCCTGCCGTGCCGGTTGTAGATTTTCATCGGAGAAAGTCTTTTGCAACGCTGCGCGAAGTAACTCAACATCGCCGATTTTAGTTACAAAGGGCAGGCCTGGTACTGAGGGCGAGCGGCCAATTTCGACCAGCCCTTCGAGAATTTCAGGGCAGTGTTTTTTAGCGAGCCCCACGCAAACTGCATCAACTGCACATATATCAGCGAATTTAGTTCGCACCGCTGCCAGTGAATTGCGGTGGCCACCGCTGATTTTCACGCGTCTAAAGAATTCACCATTGCTGGCCAATGGTGCGAACACCAATTTTGCGGCCAGCATGCCAGACATAGAGTCAACTGTATTGATTGCCAGTATGCTGCCGTAAAACTCGGACAGTGGCCCTGCTTCACGGGCGAAAATTATGCTGGAGTAATTTGGCCCATCGCAGCCATCAGCAGCATAATGTGGCGTGGCAACATAGGTTAGTAAATCTTTGAATTCATGGGTTAAAGGGTAACCGCAGGTTTGGCTGAAATGCAGGTCTTCGCGCCTCCAGAGTTCAGCATAGTTAGCGCGGTTCAGCGCATCTTGCCACCCCATGTGGAGCGATAGCGCGTGCCAAAAAGCATCTGTAGCACCGCGAATTTCTGGCCAATCATACATTGGCAAAGATGCGACAATCATTTTCTAAGCTGGCCCTTGCCCGATATGTGGTACTGCGATTAGACTCTAAACATCTGGTAACTCAAAGCATTTCATACATGAATTCAAGTCGCATTGCTAAAATTGAATGGCCAACAATTGGTTTGATCCTCGTCGTTTATCTGGTGATTGGCGCGTTGGTTTGGTTCCATGGAATCATTCCGTGGTGGTTGATTTTGCCAATTGGCGCTTATGCAGCTTGCTTGCAGTCTTCACTTCAGCATGAGGTTTTGCATGGTCACCCGACGCGCAACCGCCTTGTGAACGAGGCGCTGGTGTTTGTGGTGCCGCATCTCTGGCTTCCTTACGGGCGTTACCGCGACACTCATTTGGCCCACCACAATGACGCAAATCTCACATGCCCAGTGCTTGATCCTGAGTCCTATTATATATTGCCTGACTCATGGGCAGCAATGCCAGGGTTTAAGCGCTTGCTGTACACCTTCAACAACACTCTGTTTGGTCGCATGTTGATTGGGCCTGCGGTTGGCATTGTTCAGTTTTGGTCGAATGAAATCTTGCAAATGCTGCGTGGACGGCGCGACATTGTGAAATGCTGGAGCCTGTTTGTGCTCAGCACCATCATCGTGTTTTCATATGTGATGTGGGCTGGCATGCCGATTTGGCAATATATTTTGCTGATTGCATATCCGGGCGTATCCTTGGCATTGGTCCGCTCTTATTGTGAACATCAGGCAGCTGAAGATGTGGGGTCGCGCACCATCGTGGTGGAGGCTTCGTGGTTTTGGTCGCTGCTGTTTCTCAATAATAACCTGCACATTGCGCATCATGATCGCCCTGCGATGCCTTGGTATCAATTGCCCGCATTTTACCGAGTTGAACGGACGCGTTTTTTAGCGCAAAATAAAAACTACGTGATCATGGGTTATAGTGAAATATTTCGGCGTTATTTCTTCACAGCCAAGGAGCCGTTGGCCTATCCGAACATGGAATGGGTTAACCGGAATTCGTCGGGCGGCGCTTAACTTATATGCCTCACATCAGCGTCATCATCCCCACCTGCGACCGACCTGAATTTTTGCAAGAAGCAGTCAACAGTGTGTTGTCGCAAACTTACCAAGACTTCGAATTGCTAATTGTGAATGATGGTTCAAGACCCATTCAACATTTCGCTGATCCGCGAATTCGTATTTTAGATGGCAAGCAACGCGGTGCCGTTCCTGCGCGCAATCTTGGTGTTCAATCTGCGCAAGGTGACGTCATTGCATTTCTGGATGATGATGATGTTTGGACGGCGCGTGATCATCTTGCTTTTGCCGTAAAGAGCGGCGCAGATTTTTTCTTCGCCGATGGTGTGATCAAATTTCCCAATGGCGACAGCAAAATTTTTGCGCATGGTGCTGATGCGAAAAGTTTGGAACTTAACAATACAATTTTGATTTCCGCAGTGTGTTACAAAAGGTCAATGCACGCGGCACTCGGTGCCTTCGACGAGTATTTACCTTACTACTGGGATTGGGATTGGTATCTGCGCATCGCACGGGCTGGCGCAACATTGCAGCGCCGCGCTTTGCCTGTTGTTGATATTCGCGTGCATGAAAACAACATGTCTGGCCAATCCAACATGCTTGCCAGACACGCAAATCTAAACCTGTTTTGCGCAAAGCACGGACTGGAAAATGTAGTGCTCAAGGGCCATATAGATTTCGTTTAAATTGCTGAAATTCCTCTAAATAATCAATGTTTTATGGGGTTAACGAATTCTTAACACTCTATATTAACGGGAATAATCATTTCCGACTCAAAATAGGCCCGAAAAATAAGGGTTTTCATGGCCTTCACAGTCCTGTAGTTTTTGTTCAACCTGATTCGTAACGACCAATGAGGAGACTATTATGACTGATGAAAAAATACTGACAGTTGCGCTCACTAAGATGTCTGCTGAAATTGCTGAGAAGCATGAAATGTCAAAGAAGGCTACTGCTGCCCTTCTTGCAGATTTTGTTGAGATCATTGTGAAGAACTTGAAGAAGGGTCACAAAGTTCGCGTTACCGGCCTTGGCATTTTCCAAGTGAAGAAGCGTCCTGCTCGTCTCGGCCGCAATCCGCTCACTGGTGAACAAATTAAAATTAAAGCATCGAAGAAGCTGGCCTTCCGCGCTGCTAAAGAAGTTAAAGAAGCGATCTAATATTTATTCCCATCTTCACTGTAAAGCCCTGCTTTTTTTGCGGGGCTTTTTCTCATCCGCTTTCTGCCGCTTGGCATGACCACACATTTTGTTGTAGCAATCTAATCTAAACCACGATCTGGGCTGGCGGGAATTTCTGTCTGGCGCTTTTAAGGTGAGATCAAGTTGAAACTTTTTTCGCGGCGGAATTTTGCACGGGTTGCTCTTTTGGGTGCGGTGGCGGCTGGTTTGGCGTTGTTTGCCAGTGCGCCACATCCACTTTCGGTGGCCGATGTGCCAAGCCACATTGCGAATATCGAGAATGGCAAACTGCTTTATAACATTGGTGGCTGCATTTCCTGCCATAAGGCGGGGCCCAATGTGCAAGGTGCCAGCGCAGACTCGCCCGCCGGCGGCAAGGCCTTAGTTACCCCGATCGGCACACTTTTTCCGCCAAATATTACTCCAGACTTTGAAACGGGCATTGGCAAGTGGACCACTGTTGAATTTATCAATGCGATGCAGCGCGGACTTTCGCCGGAGGGCGAACATTTTATTCCCGCTTTCCCCTATACATCTTATGCCCATATGACGATGGGCGATGTGCAAGACATCAAGGCCTACCTTGCGACCTTACCACCAGTGAAATATTCTGCACCTGATCACGACGTGTTTGCACTGCCCATCATTCGCCGCGGCCTTGGCCTGTGGAAATGGATTGGACTTGATGATGCGGCCTTCAAAGCAGATTTAACCCAAACGGCGAACTGGAATCGCGGGGCCTATCTTGTGCAAGGTCCCGGCCACTGTTCTGAATGCCACACCCCACGCACACTATTTATGAGCAGCGATGCGTCGCGGTTGTTCCAAGGCGGTCCACACCCTGAAGGTAAAGGCAAGGTGCCTTCATTGCGCGATCTTATTGGACGCAAGCGCTACAAAGATTCTGCTGATCTGGTTCTGGCGTTTCAAAATGGCGAAATATTGGGATATGATAAAATGACTTCTGGCGGCATGGGTGAAGTTCGCACGCACATCGCAACGCTTCCTGAGAATGACATTGCGGCTATTGCCGAGTTTATTTTGTCGTTGAAATAATCTCACCCAGTTGGCGATTGCGGCACCCCCGCTCCCTCGTCTATCAATAGCCACATAGATATTGATGGAAGGTTCTTTATGAAAACTTCGGCGCAAGTAGTGGTTATTGGGGGTGGTGTGGTGGGCTGCTCGGTGCTCTATCATCTCACCAAGGCCGGTTGGAAAGATGTTGTTCTCGTTGAGCGCGATATTCTCACCTCAGGATCCACATGGCATGCCGCTGGCGGTTTTCATACCCTGAATGGCGATCCGAATGTAGCTAAATTGCAAGGCTATACGATTGGACTTTATGATGAGCTGGAAAAAATTTCTGGCCAAGCCTGTGGGTTGCATCGTTCGGGCGGATTAATTCTGGCTGACACCCCGGCCCGCATGGAGTGGCTGAAAATGGCCCATGCCCGTGCGCGCTATCTCGGTCTTGAAACGGAAATGCTGTCGATGGCGGAAGCCAAGGCGCTTAACCCGCTTTTGGAAGAACAGTATTTTGTAGGTGCAATGCTTGACGCGGCTGACGGCAATTTAGATCCTGAAGGCACAACCCACGCTTATGCAAAATCCGCCCGCATTGGTGGTGCGGAGATTTATCAAGGCACCCGCGTGACCGAACTTAACCACCGGGCAGATGGTTCATGGGATGTGATCACAGAAAAAGGCAACATTCACGCCGAGCATGTTGTCAACTGTGGCGGGTTGTGGGCGCGTGAAGTGGGTCGCATGGTAGGCCTTGAGCTTCCGGTGCTGGCCATGGCGCATCAATATCTCGTCACCGATGATATGCCCGAAGTTATTGAGTTTAACAAAAGCCACGGACATGAACTGCCGCACATCATCGATTTCAAATCTGAAATCTATATGCGGCAGGAAGGTTCGGGCTTGGTGCTTGGCACTTATGAACAAACTTGCGTTCCATGGTCGCCAAAGACTACGCCTTGGGAATTTGGCCGCGAATTGTTCCAACCAGACCTCGACCGGATCGCACATAATCTTGAACTGGGATATAAGCATTTTCCAGCTCTTGCCAAGGCTGGCATCAAGCGCGTGATCAATGGACCCTTCACCTTCACGCCAGACGGCAATCCGCTGGTGGGGCCTGTGCAAGGCGTTAAAAATTATTGGTTGGCATGCGGCGTTCTCGCTGGCTTTAGCCAAGGTGGTGGTGTTGGGCTGGTGCTTTCACAATGGATGGTGAATGGTGACCCTGGCTTTGATGTGTGGGCCATGGACAATGCGCGTTATGGCGAATGGGCCACGCGCAGTTACACCAATGAAAAAGTGCGTGAGACTTATGCCAGGCGCTTTTCTATTCAGTTCCCAAATGAAGAATTGCCGGCGGCACGGCCACAACAAACTACCGCGCTCTATGACCGGATGATCGCCCAAGGTGCCGTGATGGGCAATAGCTGGGGTTTAGAAACTGCTTTATGGTTTGCCCCTAAGGGTGTTGAACCAAAAGACATTTTCTCCTTCCACCGCAGCAATGATTTTGCCCATGTGAAGGCCGAAGTTCTGGGCACCCGCAATGGCGTGGGAGTGACCGAGATTGCGAATTTTGCGAAGTATCGCTTCACAGGTGCGGGTGCGGAAGCGTTTCTCTCGCACTTGATGACGAATAAAATGCCGAAGGTGGGCCGTCTGAATTTGACACCAATGTTGAATGAGAATGGCAAACTGATTGGTGATTTCACCATTGCCAAAGCCGATGCTGAAACCTTCTATATGTGGGGTTCCAGCCAAGCGCAGATTTATCATATGCGCTGGTTTGAAACTCATCAGCCTGCGGATGGTTCTGTTAAAATTGAACGCCTCGATATGGGACTCGTGGGCCTTTCTATTGCGGGTCCAAAATCGCGCGCAGTGTTGCAAGC
>JANOUE010000151.1:0-11968 GCA_031416755.1 Hyphomicrobiales bacterium | reverse complement strand
CCCATCCCCTTCAGCGAAATTGAACACCTCACTGAACGTGAAGATTTAATGCGCGAATTGCGCAAGCGCACCTATGCGTTAGCCAGACCATCTGATATTCGCGGCAATCCAAAAGATCTGCATTTGCGCCAAGGCCGCGTTAAAGGCTGGAAGAACACTAATGCCGATTGATTTTCTCTTGCCAGATTTACAAATCGGCATAAGCAGTGTGCTGGGACAGTGATTTGGGATACCAGCCATGAACAAGGCTCTGACCACACTTTTTCTAATTTCAGCGCTATCATATAGTGCGCCAGCACATGCAGCACCTTGTGCCGCTGAAGGATTTATACAAGCCGCAGGAGCCGCCTTCATGGGGGCAGCTCGCTCGGGTTCAGCAGGAGCTTTCACCGGAGCGGCATCGAGATATGCTGATTTGCGCGGCATCGCCCTGTTTGCTTTGGGCCCTTATCGCAAAAATCTGCCCAAGGGCCGCGAAGGCGAATATGTGGCCTTGAGTAAAAAATTCATGGGCCAATTCATGTCGCAATATGCCCGCCACTTCAGAGGCGATGGCATGATCATCACCAAATGCACCGGAAACACCGTGGCCACCAAACTCTCGACTGGCCAAACGCTAACCTTCCGCTTGCAAGGCAGCCGCCGAATTGCAGATGTCAGCGTCTCCGGCGTATGGCTAGCCCAAACCCTGCGCAGCAAATTCACCAGTGTGATTAGAAAAAACAACGGCGATGTTGGGGCGTTGCTGAGCTGGTTGGGCAATTAGGCGATCAAAGCTTTTAGGTCTTTAGTCAACACATAGAAATGCAAGGGGTCACTAAACCCTTCCTCAAATCCAAAGTGCGAGTAAAATTTTCGTGCCGCATCATCTTTGGCATGAACCACCAAAGCGCGAATGCCAGCAATGTCGGCGGCGTGAAGGGTGCGCACGATCACTTCCTTCATAGAACTGAGACCAAGCCCCTGCCCTTGCCAAGCTTGATCAATTGCAAGCCGCGCCAACACCATTACAGGAATGGGATATCGCGCCAAACCTTTGCGCAAACGCTCAGGCGAAGTGTCATACGCAATCTCGCCCACCACAAGAGTGAAATAGCCAACAACAATTCCATCCCCAACGCAAAGATAAGTTTGGCCGGCATTTGCGAATTGATTTTGCCGGGCATAACGCACGAGAAATTGGTTCAGCTCAAGAGTGCCACAGTCAAATGCATCTAGCTCTTGTTGTTTGGCAAGTTTTTCAAAATGAAAGACCGTCACTTTTTCTGCGACAGCTCAACAACACTCGGTTCATTCAACAGCCTGCGCAAACGCGGCAAATCGCGCGGAGGAGCATCAAGAGCTGCTTGGAATTTTTGCCATTGTTCTTCATTCATAAAGAAATGGCGCTGATCTGCCAATGTCGCATCGGCCTGCGCCAAAGCACTCTGCAAAACAAAATCAGAAACCGAGCGATGCTGCGCCCGCGCCGCCGCAAACAGTTTCTGTTTTGCAGCGGGCGTGAGGCGAATATCGATTTTTTCAGAGCGAATGGGAGACGTATTTGTCATGACATTAGCATGACGTGGATGGTGGGTGTTGTCAAGTAATTCGGAATTGCTAAGATATAACATATCTTTATTACACCCATCGGAAAAAATGGGCATACATAATGGTATTGACCTGGTCCCAAAACCTTTCGCAGCAAATTCACCAGTGTGATTAGAAAAAACTACGGCGATATGGGGCGTTGCTGAGCTGGTTGGGCAATTAGGCGATTTTAGTTTGTGTTCAAAGTAAGCTGGTCAGGACATGGGCCAATTCTGATTGTCGACTACAACCTGTTTTACTCAAAACACTCTTGAGTTGCCCGCGCAACGTAAGTTTGCTGCGATTTTCAATTACTGCAATTTCATCAATTGATTGGCCTGCACCTATTCGTCGAGCTAAGGCTGCTTCGGCTGGCGTAAGATCAAACAGCACTTGCAAAAGTGACGCTGCTCCTATTTCTTTGGAAGCTGAAGTAACAACCAGAATTGCTTCTGCACCGACAAACACATCACAAGCCAGATTTCGGACTGGAATAATATGCAATACATGACGCACAGGCATCTTGCTGTCACGAAGTGGGATTGAACGGATGCCCTTTGAACCTGATATTTCCTTCATCGACGTTTGGAATAAAAGCTCTGCATTCGAATCCTTCAAAGCAATCCGGTCTTGAAACCGCGTCGTCCATGGAACACCTTCAACTTGAAAAAGCTGGTTGGCCACTAAAACCTTTCCAAATCTTCCAATCGCAGCAGCCGCAAATCCCAAATGCTCCAAAGTTTCAATCGCTGTGCGAACAGTCTCTAGACCAAGCCTAGCGGTCAGCACCGCTGAGCGTGCTAAATGTGGGCGAAGACTGTCCAGTCTTGCCATCGCCTCAGTGGTCATCGGGCCGTCAGCTATCGCCTTTTCAATACTGATGTTGATCATGTCTCCTTCAGGAATATGCACCACAGTTCCGGCGGAAGCTCCCAAGCAGCGTGGTTCAAAGAATTCGCGATAGAGTGGATCAACTTCCCGCTCTCCCAAATCATATATGTCAGCTTCACTTACAAAGCGCGGCTGCAAATGAAGTTTTTTACGCATACCATTTATCATGCGTGTGTTACGTGTGCCCCAACCACCCTCTATAAACTCAATCATTACTTGCTTGAGTTTTAGCGATGAAACCCATTGTGTTTTCCACTGGGTAACTGAAAACATAACAGCGCCTTGCCCCCCCAAAAACACTAATTCGCTCCAAAACCTCAGCCCATTTTTCTGGGATCATGGCGGCTTCATAAATCGCGTCTTCAAGTTCCGAGGAATCTTGATCCCTTAAAATACCACTGCCCATCGCGTCCTCCAATGCAGACGTCGCCCCGCGGCTTGAAAGACACTACTCCAAATTGATTGACTAGACATACCCTATTTGGGTCATGACTCCGACATTCCCCGCATCCTATCAAAAATCATCGAAATTGAAAACTTGCGACAACGAGTCGTTTAGACTGAAGGATGGGGTAAAATGAATATAATGAAATGGCTTGCCGTGCTAGCACTCGCCTCCACGACGCCGGCGCTGGCAGCCGACAATGAGCAGACAGCGCCATTTAGTTGGACCGGCCTTTATGCCGGGATCGACGCAGGTTATGGCTTTGGCGGCGAAGGCCAACTTGCAGATGCATTTTGCGATGGCGTAACGCCGGGGCGTTGCGTTGAAGAGGAAATAGGACACCCGAATTTAGGTGATCCAGGAACCTTTATTGCAACGACATCAATGGCGGATTTTGTCGGCGGTGGGCATCTTGGCTTTAACCAACAGTTTGGTGGCGGCTTTGTGCTCGGTGGTGAAATGGATTTGGGCATGGGCGGGACGTCTGAAGGACATTTCACCCACGGCGGAAATTTCCCGGAATATCCACTTTTTCCCCACGATCCTAATCCAAATGCAATCGGCGAGATCAATTTAGGTCTCACAGGTTCGGCTCGCGTTCGCGCCGGCTTTGCAGTAGATCGCTTTTTGCCTTATGTAACAGGCGGCTTGGCCTATGCAAGGTATGAAGCAACTTATTCCAATTCCACTGACCGTAATGCACCCCGCTTTGGGAAAGGCAGTTTTGTTGGCTGGACGGTTGGCGCTGGACTTGACTATGCTTTAACTGATAGCTTCATTATTGGCACAGAATATCGTTTCACGGATTATGGCAAAGACACATTATATTTGGAAAATCGAGCCCTCGATGCCAATCAGTGGGCCTTTAATAGCAGCTTAACAACTCATGATATACGCGTGAAAGCATCATTGAAGTTCTGATCACCCAAGCCCTGCAAATTTCCTGCCAATCAAACCCGCACGACTACGCCGTGCGGGTTTTTTTGTGATAAATTTTTTGATTTTATTACCGCGCAAATTTCTTATACTTAATCCGCTTCGGCATCATTCAGCCCTCTTCTCTGCTTTGTGATAGACCTCTTCATCTCGTCGCATCCCGACAGCAATGATAAGAACCTCAATTCTTTGCTTTTCCACACGGTAAACAATGCGGGTAGCACCCGTCCTTAACCGCCGATAGCCAGCCAAAGCACCATGCAAGGGCTTTCCAACTTTTTCAGGTTCGCCATGGACCAAACGCGTATCAATGACCGACTGGATATTGCGTGCTTCAACCCTGCCTAAGCGCCTGAAATCATCGCGCACGTTTGGATGATAAGCAATTGTCCAGCCCATGTCACAGGCTGTCCACGAACGAGTCCATATCTTTTCGCGTCACATAGTCTTTGCGCGGTGTGGAAATCCGTGATCGGGCAACAGCTTCAATGCGAAGGTCGGCCATTTCATCCATCAAGGCTTCATACCGCTCTGCCCCCATCATAACTGCCGTCGGGCGATTATCCCGCATGACAACAAGATGATCATCAGCACCTGTGGAAATGCGGTCCAGCAATTCGCGTGTTTTCTTTTGCAGGTCAGTTGCAGATATGGCTTGGTTTGAACGGTTTAGCAGCATGGTAAAATCTCCCACATTCTATTATAATCATTTTATAATCAGATTACAATCCACAAATCACCTAGCAAATTTCTTATACTTGATCCGCTTCGGCATCACGCTGTCTTCACCAAGGCGGCGCTTCTTGTCTTCTTCATAATCTTGGAAGTTGCCTTCAAACCATTCCACATGTGAGTCCCCTTCAAAGGCCAGAATATGCGTGGCAAGGCGATCGAGGAACATGCGGTCATGGCTGATGATGACGGCGCAGCCGGCGAAATCCTCCAGCGCTTCTTCAAGTGCTGCGAGTGTTTCAGTGTCGAGATCATTGGTGGGTTCGTCGAGCAGCAACACGTTAGCACCAGATTTTAACATCTTGGCCAAATGCACACGGTTGCGCTGCCCGCCAGATAAAGTTCCAACTTTCTGTTGTTGGTCGGCACCCTTAAAATTAAACGCACCCGTATAAGCGCGACTGTTCATCTCGCGCTTGCCCAGATAAATCACATCAAGCCCGCCGGAAATTTCCTGCCACACGGTTTTGTTGGCATCAAGAGCATCGCGGCTTTGATCAACGTAACCCAAGTGCACACTCTCTCCAATTTTAATAATGCCAGCATCAGGCTTTTCATCGCCAGTGAACATTTTGAACAACGTGGTTTTGCCAGAACCGTTGGCCCCGATAATGCCCACAATGCCACCGGGCGGCAATTTGAAATTCAGGTTTTCAATCAGCAAACGATCCCCAAAAGCTTTATTCAAACCTTCAATCTCGATCACATTATCGCCCAAGCGTTCGCCCGGCGGAATGATGATTTGCGCGGTGTTGGATTTCAAGCGCTCATCATTTTTCTTGAGCAATTCATCATAAGCCGAAATACGCGCCTTGCTCTTGGCTTGCCGCGCCTTGGGCGATGCACTGATCCATTCAGATTCGCGGTCGATGGCTTTCTGGCGCGAAGCATCTTCGCGTTGCTCTTGCGCATAGCGCTTCGACTTGGCTTTCAAATAAGCCGAATAATTGCCTTCATAAGGAATACCCTTGCCGCGATCCAGCTCCAGAATCCAACCCGTCACATTGTCTAGAAAATAACGATCATGGGTGACGATTAAAATAGCGCCCGGATAATCACGCAAATGATGTTCAAGCCAATTCACTGATTCAGCATCAAGATGGTTGGTGGGCTCGTCGAGCAGCAAGAGATCAGGTTTTGCCAGCAACAACCGTGTGAGCGCAATGCGACGCTTTTCACCGCCTGAAAGATTTTCAACCGAGGCATCACTGGGTGGGCAGCGCAGCGCATCCATGGCTTGTTCAACTTGCGCTTCCAAATCCCACAAGTTTTGCGCATCAATCACATCTTGCAGCTTGCCAGCTTTTTCAGCGTTCTCATCATTATAGTCGGCCATAAGCGCATTATAGTCATCGAGAATAGCCTTCTGCTTGGCCACTCCCACCATAGCATTTTCGAGAACGGTTTTAGTTGAATCGAGCTGTGGCTCTTGTTCCAAGTAACCAATGGTCGCCCCATCAGCAATCCACGCCTCGCCATTAAATTCCTTATCAAGCCCAGCCATAATTTTGAGCAGTGTAGACTTGCCAGAACCGTTGGGACCTAACACACCAATCTTGGCATCAGGATAAAACTGCAGATGCACATTATCCAAAACCTTCTTGCCACCGGCATAAGATTTAGAAAGGCCTTGCATATGATAAATAAATTGGCGCGCCATGATGTGCTTTCAAATGAAATTGATATGGCGGCCTTCTAGTCGGCTTTGCCCACGCAATCAATGCATTGCGCCATCACCATTTATTTTCTCCCATTCGACTTTCTTTTGGTAACGTCCCTGGATGATATCAACTATTACCAAGGCCCCAACAACGAAATAGAACGTCGACTTTTCCAACGGATGGATTTCAAATCCGAACAAATCAAGATGGGCAAGATGTGCGCCTTCAGCCGTCAACATAAGGCCGACGAGCAAGAGCACAAATAAACCCAGAACTTCATACATACGGTTCTTTTGAAGAAAGCGCGCAACATGCTCAGCGAGAAGCACCATCATTGCGCCAGAGATTAAAATGGCAAGTGACATGACAATAAAGTTCTTCGTCAATGCGACAGCAGATAGAACCGTATCAAACGAGAACACAATGTTCATGACAAGAATCCACGCCAGTGCCATGGCGACAGTGCGATGCTTCGGGCCAGCGCCCTTCTCATGTTGCAGGTCGTCAATTACGAGCATGTGCCGAATTTCTGTCATGGCAGTTTTGATCAGAAACAATCCGCCCGCCAATACGATCAGAGAGTGCCCATTAAATATTGCATGAATCCAAGGCACATCCACCGAGAACCAGGGAGATTGGAATGCTTGAATTAAAGCCAACACAACAAACAGCAGAACGATACGCAAGAGAATGGCAAGCAAAGTGCCAAGTCTGCGCACGCGGGCTTGATGTTCCGGTGCCACGCGCTTTGCTTCAATAGAGATATAAAGCAGATTGTCAAAACCCAGCACTGTTTCCAGTGCAGTCAGAATTATCAGGGTGGTCAATGCACCAATTGTGAATAGTTCCGTAAATTCTGCACCGAGCTCCGCAAACATAATAGCCCCCTGAATTGATCAAGGCACCGCATAGCGTTCTTGCTCAGAGATGAAAAGACTTATTGAATTTCCAGTGCATCGCGGATAATTTTCTGCAGCTCTTCGCGGCGGTAAGGCTTCATGATGATGAAGCCATTCTTGAAGCGTGGCTCATCTTGATGAACCATAGCCCCTTTTGGATAGCCCGATGTGTGAACGATTTTGAGCTTTGGCTTTAAGCTGAGTGCCGCTTGCGCCAGATCAAAACCATTCATGCCCCCCGGCATCACCACATCTGAGAACATCAAATCAATGTCATCATGTTCTTGCAAAACCGCAAGCGCCTGGAAGCCATCTCCGGCTTCAACAATTTCATATCCGAAATCTTCCAAGAACCCGCAAGCCACAGCGCGAACCGCCTCTTGGTCTTCTACAACAAGAATTTTCGGACGACGCGCCGATGCTGATGGCCCAACACCTGCAGGTTCTGCAGAGACTGCCACTGGTATTGCTGCATACGTTGCTGCTTGAATTGGTTCAAACGCCGCTGCTGCACTGTGACCAATCGTAGTTTTCGGCAAATCTATTGCCGCTGCAATTTGGGCAGCAATTGAGCTTGGCACTTTGGCAACTGGTGCCGCAGCGACTGGCGATTTCGCAGCCGCCGCTTCGCCTGCCCGCATGCGGCGCGGCAAATACATCTTAACCGATGTGCCATGGCCCACTTCAGAATAAACACTGATATGACCACCAGATTGCTTGATGAAACCATATACCATCGAAAGGCCAAGACCTGTGCCCTTGCCTGCTTCCTTGGTGGTAAAGAAAGGTTGGAACACTTTTTCCAAAAGTTCAGCGGACATGCCGCAACCATTGTCGGACACTGCAACCATCACATAGTGACCTGGCACCACTTCTGGATTCTTGTCAGCGTAGAAACGATCCAAGTAAACCTCTTGAGTTTCAATGGTCAGCTTTCCACTATCATTCATCGCATCGCGCGCATTGATCGAGAGATTCAAGATAGCCGATTCAAGCTGCGAAGGGTCAATCAAACTGTGCGGATCGCCCGCCATAACATCAACCGTGAGTTCAACGTTCTCGCCAAGGGTGCGCTCAATCAATGGTGCAAGACCCTCAATCAAGTCATTCACAGCCACATCTTGAGGCTCAAGTTCCTGTTTACGCGCGAATGCCAAAAGTTGCTTGGTAAGGTCAGACCCTTTGCGCGCAGCATCAACAGCCTCGCCCACGCGTTTGATGGATTTCTCGTCTGCACCCAGCTTGCCATCAAGCAATTGCAAATTGCCAATGATCACTGTGAGGAGATTGTTAAAATCATGCGCCAAGCCACCCGTTAGCTGGCCAATGGCTTCCATTTTCTGCGCCTTTTGCAAACGCTCATTCACTAATTTCTTTTCACTGGTGTCACTGATCTGAACGATGAGCTGTTCGGTTTCACCCTTTTCATTCCTAACAAGCGCAATCGAAGTAGCGCCATGCACCACCGTACCTTCAGGCGTGGTGTATCTCAGCTCTTGCTGTAACAGCGGAATTTCACCAGACAATAGCTGGCGCATGCCATTCAAGAATTGTCCGCGATCATCTTTGTGCAGCAACTCATCAAAACCAAATGTTGCTGTTTCCAAATCATTCCGTGCAAGAAATTTGATGAGCGCCTCATTGGCCGCTTCAATTTGACCAGATGGGCTCACCACAGCCATGCCATTTGCAGCGGCAGCAAACGCACCACGGAACCGTTGATCGCTGCGCGTTGTCGCAATTTCAGCAATCTTGCGATTTGTAACATCTTCGAGAATGCAAACCGAACGCTCCAGACGACCTTTGTCACCTCGGTAAGCGTTCATGGAGAGCATAACAGTGGCAAGCGAACCATCTTTACGGTGAATAAGAATTTCACCGTTGCGATAAGAACTCGAAAGCAAATATTTCGGATAAATTTCGGTAACCAAACGGCTGCGCGATTCAAGCGGCAAAAATTCGCTGAAACTGCGACCTACAATATCCTGAGGCTCATAACCTAGCGATTGGCACCACGCCGCATTGGCCGAAAGCATGCGGCCAGAACCATCCATACTGTGGAGCATCACTGGAAGATTGGCGAGCAACTTTTCATAAACACCACCCTGTTGATCAGGAAAGAACGGCATTGAAGACAGCTTTGTTGGTTCCGGTTTATCGACCCGCCAAGCCACGGCTTTTGCAGCCAATTCATCCCAACCCTTAAAACCAACGGCATTCATAGCTGCACAACTCTCCACAATCAGTGTGATCACTTTATTGCCAGCACAGTTAATTCTTCATTGCTCTATTGAAATCAATTCGTCTGTTAAGAGGAAGTTGCCCGAAACATGTTAAACAGAGTTAATGCAACATTAATCTAGTTTGGCCGCCCGGTGGCCTCGGCTGTAACAATGGCCGCAAGCAAGCCATCATCATTTTGCGCTTCCGGCAGAAAATGTTTCTGAACAGTGAGTAAAACACGGGGCTTATGCGCGCCCTGCTCCAGCGCGATTTTTTGCGCCTCGGCACTGGCCAATTCCGAAGCTCTCTCCAGCGCTACCAGACCGCTGGAATAGATTTGGATGACGCCAGCCCCAATTACGCGAAATGCGCCATTGCCATCGCCTTCGACATTCACAGTGACTTTATGAGCAACCATTCCAGCAGCAGCGCCCACTGCATTGGCAACTTCGCAATGGGGTGCAAACACCACCTCGCAACCCAAGCGCCGCGCCACTTCAGGATAGTAAATCTGCACCGGGCCACCCACCGCAACGATTGGCACTGTGGGAGACAAAGTGACCCGCACCAGCCCTTTTGTTTCCAAACCTTGGCAAGCCACATCGAGCAACGCATCTGCTTTCACAGCTTCACCAAACGCAGTATCAAGTATAACTCGTGCAGAAAGGGACACCGTCTTGTCCCAAACCGACTTGCAAAATTCCTGAACGCGGGCGTCGCTTGGCGCTTTCATATCTCTAAAACGCGTCAGCAATCGCGCCGCCAGCATGGCAGCGTCTCTTGACCAATTATTCTGTAATCCCAAAACATGCGCTGCATCTGATGGGGTGAAGGCACTAAGCTGAATAAGGCCCTTCCTGCGCAAACTTGTTATGGCCCGCTGCGCAACTGCAGACGATGCGAGTTTACGTAAAGATTGCGGATACACTTTCACAGCAGCCAAAACCTCAGCCTCTCGAGGTGTAAGTCCGGTATTCTCCCCATGGCCTCCAGCACCAAATGGCAACACTACAAACTTGCCATGCATGGAACCACCTTCAGTGTCCGAGAGTTCAGACTCCATAATGGCAATAATTTGTGGGAATTTAGCTCCCAAAAGCGAAATTGGAATGGCACGTTGCGGCCCAATATTCAGCGTGCCACCGAAGTCCAAGTGCACTTCACTGTCGCCACCTAAACCAATGGTTTTCACATCAATGGCTTTCACCATTGTGCGCCAACCAGCAACCTCTGCCCCTTGCTCCGCCACGCGCGGACGACCCGCAATGAGAACGCCGATATCGGTCGTAGTGCCCCCCATATCGGACATGATGAAATCATCGCGACCTGAGAGCCATTTAGCGCCAATCAAACTAGCTGCCGGACCCGACAAAACAGTCTCAATCGGGCGGCTTGCCACAATATCAGCGTTGGCAAGACTGCCATCACCTTTCACAATCATCAGTGGACAGACTATATTCTTGGCTTCCATCGCGCGGCGCATGGCAGCCACCAATTGCGTGATGCGGGAAATCAATCTTGCGTTTAGAACCGCAGTCAATGCGCGTCTGGGCGCATCCAACGCGGTTGAGAGTTCCGTTGAAATCGTCGAAGGCTTGTTACACAGATGCGCAACAATTTCACGCGCCCTCACTTCATGCGCCGGATTTCGACCCGCAAATGAAGATGCAATTGCAAAGGCACTCACATCTGGCGCAGCTTGAACAATCGCCAGTTCCAATGCCGCTTCATCTAAATTGGCTACAGCATCGCCATTGTGATCATGACCACCAGTTACCCGCGCAATGCGAATGCCCGGAAATGATTTTGCAATGCCAGTGCGCGCAACCATTGCATCATCAAAACCAATCAATATAACCCCAACCGCACTGCCGTGACCTTCGACAACGGCATTGGTGGCAAGTGTCGTCGAAACTGAAACCAATTGCACATTTTGGGGAAAAAATTTAGCCCCTAACTTTTCAGTAGCAAGCGACAAAGCTTCGCTCACCCCAATTGCCAGATCACCCTTAGTTGTAAGAGCTTTTGCGGTGGCCAAAACGTTATGATTGGCCGGATCGATAATTGCAGCATCTGTATAAGTGCCGCCCGTATCAATACCGATGAGAAAAGATTTTGAAGCTGAATGAGCCATGCGCACGACTTTAAAGTTGAGTTCACATCACGCTTTAGCCGAAGCGACCAAACACAATCAATCTAACCATTTTGCAAACGATTGAGATTGACTTTAATTTCGGCAATTGATCCGGCAATTCCAGCTTTGTCAGCTCGTAATTTCATTATCTCAAACTCAGCACCTAACCGCGCCCCGTCAAATTCTGGCTGCATTGCAGAATTCAAAATTGTCTTTAGTTGTTCAGCTTCTTTGATCGCGGAATCCAATTTGAGCTGCGATTCCACCAATCCTGAAATTGCCCGTTCATGGATGCGGCGCAGCACGCCGATTTGCCAAACAGCACCTCCCTCTTCAAAGGAAATCGCTTTCTGCTTTAGGTTTGAAGCACGTTTTTCATGTTCAAATCGTTTCGAAGACAAGGCACCCAGTTGCACCGAAAAACTCACCTTTCCGTTAAAAGACTGGTCGTTCATGTTGAGCCCGTTGCTGCTGATGT
>JANOUE010000150.1:0-57052 GCA_031416755.1 Hyphomicrobiales bacterium | reverse complement strand
GTGGAGATCAAATCGCTGCAAGACCTTTTGGAACTCTGTTTTTATGAAGCTTTTGCAACTGCAAACAAAGTCAATATTCCAGAAGGCGAACTCGAAAGGCTGCAAGAACTGAGCAAAGCGTCTTCTGCACCCTAAAGCCGGTGGCTCTTGTGACCAGTTGGTTCAGCGTGGGCCACAACGCGATGAATGTTTGTAATTTTTGATTTCAGAGCATTTTCGATACGGTCCACAACCTCATGGACCGTATCGATTTTTTCTGTCGGGGAAAACCGACAATGGTAATGCACGAATAATCCGCCCTCAGTTAATCGCACACGAATATTGTGCAAATCTGAAAGCAGGTTTTCTTTTTGTGACAAGGCACGCAGTTGCTTTTCCACTGTGGCGGCGGTTTTACTGGGAGCTGCATGGCCGGCAAGCAGCCGCAAGGGCAGGGGTTCTATGTGGCTTTCAACTTCCACGTCACCGCCCAAACCTGATCTGATCGCATTTTCCAGTTCAGTAGCTTGGGCATGAGCGGTTTCCAAGTTACTGCTGCCTTCGACCTCTAAATCAAAACTCACGGCCATCTGACCTTCTATATTCTGGACTAGCAAATGATGCACGGCGAGTGACCGCTGATGTGCGATCAAGGCTATTTTATCAAACGCCGTTTCGCTATCAAGCGATACTGGATTGGCCGTTACGGTTACATCTGCTGTAGGATAAAGCAGAAGAATTACATTTGAAAGTTCGTCCTTAAGTGCCACAATTTCTGTCACTGGAATCATGCGCGAAACATCAACGACAAGTGAAATATACAATGAGGGGCCAGACGGCTTCACGCGCAACTGATTGACTGAAAGCACACCGTTGGCGTTTTGCGCAACTTCTCGAATGGCTTTGGTTACGCCCTCAGGAGCTGTATCCAGCAGCGAAGCCAGAGTGCGTTTTGCCAAACCCCAAGCAATCACCAGAATGAAAATCGATACGACCAAAGCTGCAACCGAATCGGCCCAAGCAAAACCCAGCCACACGCCAATAAGACCGAGTAAAACAGCGCCGGAGCTCCACATATCAGATTGAAAATGCGCTGCATCGGCAGCCAAGGCATCGCTTGAGGTTTTAACTGCGGTATTATGCAGCGCCCGTGACCTGTTATAATCGATCAGTATTGATCCAACCACGATAGCAATTGCCCACCATGGTACATTGATGGTTTCGGATTGCGACATAAGTCGCTTCACAGATTGAAAGGCAATGTAAATCGCTGTGGCGAACAGCAACATCGTTTCTATAAGAGCGGCCACGCTTTCAATTTTCGCATGTCCAAAATGATGATCATCATCAGCCGGTTTATCGGCCCACTGAATTGCAAACCAAGTTAAAGTGGTGGCACCTAAATCTATGAAACTGTGAATAGCCTCGGACAAAAGCCCGAGAGAGCCCGTGGATAGAGCAGCCACAAATTTGACGACGGCCAGCGCTGCACTTGTAATTAGCGAAACTAAGGCCACAGTTTGTTTTTCAGCATGATGTTCGGTGCTCATAAATGTCTTTTAGCTTTCATGCCCAGCATAGCAAGAGAGGGATTGTGGAATCTGTGCGGGCCGCGTTTAAGTAATTCATGAGTATGAACCCGTCAGATTTGATACAAGTGCCCGGCCGCAAGGCGGGGGCACTGACATTCGGACTTCTTTTCCTGCTCGAATCTTTGGTGCGTTCGTTCAACTCTGGCGTGCTTAGCATTCAAGCCTATGACCTCCTTGGCTCCAGCCAAAAAGTAAGCATACTCAACATCGGCATTGCACTTGCAGTGCTGGTCACAACATTGCTGATGCCGCTGTTATTTGCCCATGCGCGCAGGCGCTGGGTTTATACTATTGGTGGCCTCTTCATGATCGCCGGAAGTCTGGCATTGGCAAGCTACACATTGCCCGGCCAAGTGACCGGCGTATTGTTGCGAAACAGCGGCGCCTCAATCATGAACGTAGCTCTTCAACTCTATATCTTGGACAACATCCGCAAAGTTGATTTGACCAGCAGCGAGCCCATGCGCATGGCACTTTCTACAATCGCATGGGTTGTGGGGCCGATTTCTGGCGTGTGGCTTTATGAACATTATGGCCCGACAGCACCACAACTGGCGGCCATGGCCGCAGCCACTTTGGTGCTTGGTGTGTTTTGGTATTTGCGTTTGCACGACAAAGTAAATTTGCCATCAGGAACTTTGCAACGATTTAACCCCATTTCTAATGCGGCCCGTTTCATCGCCCAACCGCGTTTACGCCTGGCATGGGCCATTGCCTTTGGCCGTTCTTGTTTCTGGGCCACATTCTTCACTTATGGTCCTATTCTTATGATCGAAGGGGGATTGGGCAAACAGGCCGGGGGCTATATTATTTCTGGCAGCCAGTTGTTTTTGCTCACGGCATTCTTATTTGGTGCTACGGCAAAAAGAATTGGCGTGCGCGGTGTGATTGCTTGGTGTTTTGCGGCCACTGCTTTAGCTGTGTGTGGTGCGGGTTTTCTGGGAGTTGCTTCGCCAGTAGCTGCCTCTGTTTGTCTTTTAATCGGAGCCTTCTTTGCGTCCGGTATTGATGCTGTTGGCGCTATTCCCTATTTACGAGCCGTGAAACCGGGTGAGCGCCAAGGCATGACAGCGGTTTATAGAACTTTCATTGAATGTTCCGAACTCATCCCCGGACTTATTTTTGCTATAGCTCTTTCGTTCTTCGATGTTGGCATCGTATTTATAATTTTGGGTATTTGCCTCTCAAGCCTTGCTCTTATAAGTTGGCGCTATCTTCCGAAATCAATGTGAAAGTGAATTAAAATTGGCCAAAGCAACTCTCGTTATTGGAAATAAAAATTATTCATCCTGGTCACTGCGGCCTTTTATGGCTATGGCAATGGCCGATATAGATTTTGACGAAAAATTCATCCGCTTTGGTGAGCCGCGCTTCAGTCGTGAAATTAAGAAGATATCAAAAGCCGGCAAAGTGCCGGTGCTGCTTCACAATGGTCTTACCATTTGGGACACAATGGCGATTATGGAGTATCTGGCGGAAACTTGGCCTGACCTTAACCTCTGGCCCAAAGCCAAAGCCGCGCGTGCCTTAGCCAGATCGGCCGTTGCGGAAATGCACGCAGGCTTCCAACATTTGCGAGCTGCGTGCCCGATGAACTTGCGCAGGCCGCACCACTCTGTCCCTATGAATGCGGACATTTTATCAGATGTGGCTAGGCTTGAAGCTCTCTGGCGGCAGTGCCGCTATGAACACGGCAAAGGCGGTCCATTTTTATTCGGTAAGTTCGGCATTGCCGATGCAATGTTCACACCCATCGTTACGCGTCTTGAAACTTACGATATTAAAGTGACCGAAGAAACCCAGCATTATATGAATGCCGTTTTAGCGACACCAGCGTTCCACGAATGGAAGGCTGCGGCATTGAAAGAGAAGTGGATCGTTGCCGAAGACGAAGTTGATTGAACGGTGCTTCGAGGCGCGTGCCGCGCTCCTCAGCATGAGGGACTGCAATTACCTCACCCTGAGGTGTGCGCTATGCCGCAAAACCCTTTCAGGTTTTCGGCTAAGTGAGCCTCGAAGGGCTGCTAACCACGAGTCTTAGAGCGCAGAAACCCGTCCCCCGGCATGGCGCATGGTTCGGCCAGCAATTTCCAGCTCCAACAGAATGGCTAGAACCTGATCGGCGGCCATGCCGCTCTCGCGAATAATATCATCGGTTTCAATTGCCGTGGGTGCGAGCAAATTATACACATGCTCACGGTCGCTGGCGTCAAGTGAATTTGGCAATGCTACGTAATCGCTGGTTGGTTCCAACAGAAGATTGTGAGAAATCATGTGGGTTTGTTTTAGTGACTGAAGCAACTCATCTATAGATGTAAGCATAGTGGCTCCATCCTTTATCAGCTTGTTGGTACCCTCGGCGCGAGGGTCCATGGGGGAGCCTGGCACGGCATAAACATCGCGGCCTTGCTCAGCAGCAAAACGCGCGGTGATCAGTGAGCCGGAGCGCAATGCAGCTTCCACCACAATCACTGCCCGCGCCATGCCAGAAATAATTCGGTTGCGCCGTGGAAAATGCTCAGCTTTGGGCGCGGTGCCCGGCAGCATTTCTGTGATGAGCAGGCCACGCTCGGCTATCTGTCTTTGGAGCTTTTCATTTTCAGGTGGATAATAATTATCAATGCCCCCGGCAATTACTGCTGCTGTATGCACGTCAACAGAGGCCTCGTGGGCTGCGGTATCGATGCCGCGTGCAAGGCCAGATGCTACTAACAAATCTGCATCTGTTAGGGCCCGGGCAATCTGCCGGGTGAATTTTAGACCCAAGGCCGAAGCATTTCGCGCTCCAACTATGCCAACTGAAATTTTTTCTGCCAGTTCAAGGTTGCCAGACACACAGAGCAAAGGCGGCGCTGCCGGAATATGTGCAAGGGCAGGCGGATAGCCTTTCTCACCAGCGGCTACAAAACGTGCAGAACGTTTTTGAGCGCGTGCAATATCTTGATTGGCGGCATCCACGCTATAAATTCTCAATGCGCGTTTTAAACCGCCGCGTTGTGATAGTTCGGGCAAGGCTTCTATAGCTTTGGTGGCCGTGCCAAAGCGTTGAAGCAAATTGTGAAAGGTCACCGGCCCCACATTTTCAGATTGGCTGAGGCGCAACCAATTGAGTTTTTCTTCGGGAGGCAGCTCGTTCATTATTTGCTGCTGAGACTGATTTTAGATTCAGTGCCGCTGAGCAGGCGCTTTATGTTTGCGCGGTGCATAATCCAGATCAGGGCCACCAGTGCCGCAATCGGATAAGCCAGAGCTTCGCGTTCAAAATAAATTGCAGCAAACGGCAGTACGAATGAAGCGCCAAGTGCTGCCAGAGAGGAATATTTAAATGCGAAGGCCAGCACCAGCCACAGGCTAGCAAATATTATGCCCAGTGGCCAATAAAGTCCGAACAATACGCCGCTAAAAGTGGCTACTCCTTTGCCACCTTTGAAACCCAGCCACAGCGGAAAAATATGGCCAAGCACAGCGCCGAATGCTGCGTAAACCGCAACAGGCAAGCCCCAGAAATACGCGGCGATCAATACTGGAATTGTGCCCTTCAAGCCATCACAAAGCAAAGTAAGAATGGCAATTTTTTTGTTGCCGGTTCGAAGCACATTGGTGGCACCAATATTGCCGGACCCAATTTTGCGCACATCGCCAAGGCCCGCCGCACGGGTGAGCAACAGGCCAAATGGAATGGAGCCACAGGCATAGCCTATCAATGTTGCAATAAGTTGGTCCATAGTTTCCCCTCTTGGCCACCCTTCGAGGCCCTCTTCGCGGGCACCTCAGGGTGAGGACAATTTATATCTCCCTCATGCTGAGGTGCGAGCGTTTGCTCGCCTCGAAGCATTGCTGGAATTTTGTTCTATGGAGCGTAGGTGTAAACCGTGCGGCCTGCAACCACAGTTTCTACGGCCCGACCTTCTAACGTTCTACGTTCAAAGGGCGAGTTTTTTGAACGCGAACAGAGCCTTGCTGCATCCACTTTCCAACTGAGGTTAAGATCTACCAAGGTTAAATCGGCCGGTGCTCCGGCTTCTAAGCGTCCGGCTTCCAAGCCCAAAAGCTTTGCCGGAACTTGAGACATGGCCGCAACTAGGCGATCTAAAGGCATGTTATCATTATGATAAAGTGATAATGCTGCGCTGAGCATGGTTTCCAGACCGATTGCTCCAAAAGCCGCTTCGGCGAAAGGAAGCCGCTTGGTGTCATCGCTTTGTGGATCATGCGAAGAGACAATCACATCAATTGTGCCATCAGCAACGCCTGCCACCAAGGCGCGGCGGTGGTTTTCATCGCGCAAAGGCGGCGAGAGTTTGAAGAAGGTGCGATATGCGCCAATATCATTCTCATTCAAAACCAGATGATTGATTGATACGCCACAGCTAACGGCAAGCCCGCGCGCTTTGGCATTGCGCATCACTTCCACTGAAGCTGCACAGGAAATCTGCGCCGCGTGATAGCGCGCACCGGTCATTTCCACGAGGCGTAAATCTCGCTCCAGCAAAATCACTTCAGCCATCGGCGATATGCCAGCAAGCCCAAGTTTTGCGGCCGCTTCGCCGGAGTTCATCACGCCAGAAGCTAGCGTTGGTTCTTCTACATGCTGGACCACCAGCATATCAAAATCGCGAGCATACATCAGTGCGCGGCGGAACATATTGGCGTTGCTCACGGCTTTAGTGGCGTCAGTCACGGCCACTGCACCAGCGGCTTTAACCAAGCCAATCTCGCACATCAATTCGCCATTCAGGCCCTTGGTGATTGCGGCCATGGGCGCCACGCGCACCAATGCTGTGTCTCGCGCGAGGCGCAAAATATAATCCACAATCGCAGCATCATCGATCACCGGTTGGGTGTTCGGCATCACGATCATGGTGGTGACCCCACCCGCTGCCGCCGCTTCCGAGGCGCTGGCCAAAGTTTCGCGATATTCCGAGCCAGGCTCGCCTGTGAACACGCGCATATCAATCAGGCCGGGAATCAAAAGCTTGCCTTTGCAGTCGGTAACCTGCGTGGCAACGCCCACCATCTCTCGCGTCACTTGTGGGCCAGCAGCCAAGATCAAACCATCTTCAATCAGCACCCCGCCTATGCCGTTCAACCCTTGCTGCGGCGCCACGACATGCGCGTTGAGATATGCGCGGCGATTGGATTTCATGTCGCAACAGCCTTATTGCGCGACAATGCATCCAGCACCGCCATGCGCACGGCCACACCCATTTCCACCTGTTCGCGGATGACGGATTGTGCGCCATCGGCCACGATTGAATCAATCTCCACGCCACGGTTCATGGGGCCGGGGTGCATCACCATGGCACCGGGTTTGGCGAAGGCCAGCTTTTCTTCGGTGAGGCCGAAAAAATGATAATATTCGCGCTGCGAAGGCACAAACGCGCCAGACATGCGCTCGAGCTGCAAGCGCAGCATCATCACCACATCAGCGCCTGCCAATCCGTCTTGCATGTTTCTGTGTACTTCCACCCCAAAATTCTCAATGCCCGAAGGCAGCAGAGTGGACGGGGCAACGACGCGCACCCGCACGCCCATTTTGGTGAGCAATTGAATGTTAGACCTCGCCACGCGGCTGTGCAGCACATCGCCACAAATGGCCACTGTCAGCCCTTCAAGCTTGCCGAATTTACGCCTGATGGTGAGCGCATCGAGCAGCGCTTGTGTGGGGTGCTCATGCTGGCCATCGCCGGCATTGATCACCGCGCAAGACACTTTTTGCGCCAGCAATTCCACAGTTCCAGAAGATTGATGCCGCACCACCAGAAAATCCGGGTGCATGGCATTGATGGTCATGGCCGTATCCAAAACCGTCTCGCCCTTGGAAATGGACGAGGTGGAGACCGCCATATTCATCACATCAGCGCCAAGCCTTTTGCCGGCAATTTCAAATGAGCTTTGGGTGCGCGTGGAGGCTTCAAAAAACAGGTTCACTTGGGTGAGGCCAGTGAGAATAGCATGGCGCTTCTCATTGCCACGGTTGATCTCGACATAAGTGTCGGCCAGATCAAGCAGTGCCGGAATTTCCAAAGGAGAAAGATCGCCGATCCCCAGAAGATGCGGGGATTTGAACAGGGGAGTGCTGAGCGAAGGCGATGTCATTAAAAGCGTGGCTTAGGGCGAAGTGGGGAAAGGTGCAAGGGGTGGGGATAAAAAGGGTTAGCGGGCCAAGGATTTACCGTTTGCAAATACACCCATACAAACCGTCATGCCAGCGAAGGCTGGCAACCAGCTTTAGTTTCATCAGCAATTGGACTTTCAAACGTGACTATGTTCAATGGTAGTTTTTAACCATTATCTGTCCACATTCTCAGTTGCAGGCTTGACATTCGTTCTAATTATGTTCCAAATATATAGAAATATGGATTTCATCGAATGAACACATCTCTAACACCAGTTCAACAACAGCAGAAAAATTGGGATAAGGTTGATGTTTCTGATCTTGATAATACACTGGCGAAGACCACTTCGCCAATTTTAAAATCGTTTGACATCAGTTTTTTTTCGCAGAAAAGTCGAAAGCAAACGCTGCTTATTTCTAACACGGACGAACAAAATTTCGTTCCCTCAAAAAAGGGTTGGTTGAGTTTCGATCTAAATGACATTTTCTATGTCTTCAATGCAGAAGTTTTTGCAACTGGCTATGATGGTGATTTTGAAATCGAATTCTCTTATGTAGATCCGTTTTCCGAAACATCAAAAATCATTACTGCAAAATACTCAGGAAATAGTTTTCGAATTCCAATAAACCGTTTTATCCGTGGATTTGGGTTGAAGGCACCACCAAGATTTTTCACCCAACCGCAAATTACTTCGGTGACCGTCAATGGTTTTGAACCAAGTCAACTTATAGATGTTGTTAATTCGTTCAATCAGATAGAAAATCTCAAAGAGAAAATCTGGGCTGATTCACAAGTCTTTGTGAAGCAAGCTGAAACTGCTGACAAGAAACTTCTAGAGTTTGAGGAAAAGAATCAAAGCTTACTGGACGAAAAAGAAGGAATTTTAACTGAGACCAGCAGTTTTACAAAAGCTTTGGAACTCATAAAGTCTGAAAATCAAAACAGACAAATTGAGCTGGAAAGACAAGATGTTCAATCTAAAGCACTTCAAAATTCCATTTCTCAGCTGGATGATCAGATTGAAAAGAAAACTGAAGAACGCAAGATATTAAATGCTGAGGTATCAAGCTCAACGAGTAAATTATCAGAACTCCAGCGGGACATTCATCTCTTCCCAAGTGAAATTTCTGGATATGTGAAACAAGGAGCGAACAACATAAACCTTTATCTTTTGGGAATGATAATCCCGTTTTTGACAATCATTGCTGTAACTGGAAGGCTTTTTTGGAATGCAGAAAGTATTTTATCCGCGTTCATAGAGCATCGAGAAACTCCAATTGTTGATTATTTGATTTCACGAATCCCCTATGCAGTTATTTCTGCAGCGGTATTGGGTGTCTGTTACTACGTTTTACGCATACTATTCGCCGAAATCATAAACATAAATCGGCGAAAACAGGAGTTATATAAAATTAGTATCATAGCAACTGATGTTTCGTTTGCTTCGCTTCGGGGTCTGAATCTTGAAGCTGAAGAAACTTACAACTTAAGAACTGAAACTAAAATGGAGTTGTTGAAAGAACACCTCAGACAGAACATTTCGCAGGACTATGTTTATTCGCCATCCGCAAATTTACTCACGAAAATTTTAAGTAGAGCTCAAAAACCAAAATTGGACGAGGAAAACGAAGTAGATTCCTCTCCAAAGACCCAATAAGCATTTTCTTAGAATTACGTGACAGAAATTCTTATTTAAAACCAGGGCCTATGACTAGTGACCTCATCCGTCGCTTCGCGTCACTCCGTATCAAGTACGGGGCAGGCCCTTCACCAGAGGAAAAGGGTAAAGATCAGCTAGGCCGCCTCCAGCGGCACAATGCTTGCCAACTCTTTTCCCAATTTCCGCTTCGCTATTGTTGTGTCATAACTCACTTGCAGGTGCAGCCACCAGCCGTCTGTCAAGCCGAAGAAGCGGCAAAGCCGCAGGTCGGTGTCGGCGGTGATGCCGCGCTTTCCGGCGATGATATCGCCGATGCGCTGGGCGGGAACGCCGATGCTTTTGGCCAATCGATATTTGCTCATATTCAAAGGCAACAAGAATTCCTCCTCCAGCATTTCACCGGGAGATACGGGTTCAACCATTTTTACCATGTTCATTTTCCTCAATGATAATCTCCAATTTCTACATCAGTCGGGCCATCTTCTGACCACTTGAAACACACTCTGAATTGATCATTGACACGAATGCTCCATTGACCTTTTCGATCTCCACTTAGGGCTTCAAGCCTATTTCCAGGTGGAACGCGAAGATCATTAATGTTTTGGGCTAGATCAAGCTGCACGAGCTTGCGCAGAGCTTGACGTTCAATGTTTGCCCAGCGTTTCACATGGCCAAGTTCAAATAGAATTCGTGTCTCGGCGTTGCCGAACGATCTGATCATTCATCATAGTAACGCAAATCAACAATAACGTCAAACGTTATTAGTGGGCCATCATCTCACCGCATCCAACAACTCCTGCAAAATAATCGCGGCGGCTAGTTTGTCGATATTGGCTTGGCGCTTTTCGCGGCGCATTCCGGCTTCGATCATTTGTTGCTCGGCTTCAAAACTCGATAGCCGTTCGTCCCAATAGATGATCGGCAAGGGTGAGAGCTTGCCGAAGTTTCTGGCAAAGGTTCTGGTGGATTGGCAGCGCGGGCCCTCAGTGCCGTCCATGTTCAGGGGCAGGCCCAATACGATGAGGCCAATGTTTTCATCGGCGGCAAACTTGATCAGCGATTCTGCATCAGGAGTGAATTTTGTGCGCTCAATGGTGTGGCGTGGTGTTGCGAATTGTCTGGTATAATCGGCTGTCGCCACGCCAATGGTTTTGGCTCCAAGGTCCAATGCCATGAGGCGCAGGTTCATGGGCAGGGCGGCAATGGCGGGAAGTGCAGCATCGAGGAGGACGGACATGAACGTTTTACTAATTGATTTGTATTGGCAACACAAACTATGAACAGTGCATGAGCGCAAACCCCGTAGGCCCCATCGTTGACCCGCTACCCCCCGGCACGGTTCCAGACCTTCGCCCCATTCCCGGCCGCTGGATCAGGCTTGACCCACTGCACGTGGAGCGCCATGCCAAATCGCTATTTGCTTCAATCCACGGCAAGGATGATGGCTTGTGGTCTTACATGGCTTATGGGCCATTTGCCTCCGAAGAGGTTTTCACCGCGTGGTTGCGTGAAAGACAAGCCGCCCGAGACCCTTGGTTCTACGCTATTGTAAACCGCGCCACTGGCGAAGCTTTAGGCATGGGTGCGTTCATGCGGGCTGATGCTGCCAATGGTTCAATCGAAATTGGCAACATATGGCTTTCACCAGCTCTGCAACGTAGCCGCGAAGGTACTGAGTCGATTTACCTGATGATCCGTCATTGTTTTGATGATCTCGGTGTGCGCCGCCTTGAATGGAAATGTGATGCGCTCAATGCGCCCTCGCGCCGCTCGGCCCAGCGCTACGGTTTCACGTTTGAAGGCATATTCCGCCAGCACTACATCATTAAGGGCCGCAACCGCGACACGGCTTGGTTCTCGATGTTGGACACAGAATGGCCCGCAATCCGCAAAGGCTTTGAGGCCTGGCTTGCGGATGAAAATTTTGATGCAAGCGGCGCCGAAAAAGCCAAGTTGCGGGTGGCTTAAGCTGGTGCTATCCAGCGCAAATTAAATTGAGGGTATTCTATGTCAGTTGACGAAAAAACCGTGCGGCGTGTCGCCCGTTTGGCGCGCATTAAAGTGGCTGATGCTGAATTGCCGCGCCTTGCTGGCGAGCTAAATGTGATTCTAGATTTCGTTGAGCAACTCAATGAAGTGAATGTGGATCATGTGATGCCGCTCACTTCAGTGGTGGAAGTCAACATGCGCCAACGCGCTGACGTGGTGACCGATGGTCATTATGCTAAAGCTGTGATGCAAAATGCTGCCGCCAGCGAAGATGATTTCTTTATGGTTCCAAAGGTGGTTGAATAATGTCACTAACAGCACTCACCATTGCAGCTGCACGGGCCAAATTGAAGGCCCGCGAAATTTCTGCTGTTGAATTGACCGACGCTTATCTTGCGGCAATTGAAAAAGCTAAAATCCTCAACGCTTATGTAGCCGAAACGCCAGACCAAGCCCGCGCCATGGCCAAAGCTTCAGATGCAAAACTTGCCAAAGGCGAGGGTGGTGCGCTGGAAGGCATTCCGCTCGGCATTAAAGATTTGTTTGCCACCAAAGGGGTTCACACCCAGGCCTGTAGCCATATTTTGGATGGCTTCAAGCCGCAATATGAATCAACTGTTACCCAGAACTTGTGGGATGCAGGTGCCGTGATGTTGGGCAAACTCAATATGGATGAGTTTGCCATGGGTTCATCTAATGAGACCAGTTATTATGGCGGCGTCACCAATCCGTGGCGGCGGCACAATTCAAATAAAGCACTGGTGCCGGGCGGATCATCTGGCGGTTCGGCATCGGCAGTTGCGGCGCATATTTGTGCAGCGGCAACGGCAACTGATACAGGCGGTTCCATCCGCCAGCCTGCGGCGTTTACTGGCACCGTTGGCATTAAACCAACTTATGGTCGCGTGTCGCGCTGGGGAACCGTGGCTTTTGCTTCTTCACTCGATCAAGCAGGTCCGATTACGCGTGATGTACGCGATGCCGCCATCATGCTCAAAGCCATGGCAAGCGTGGATTTGAAAGACACAACTTCAGTTGATCTCCCGATTCCAGATTATGAGGCCGCGATCGGCAAGCCGCTCAATGGCTTGCGCGTAGGCATTCCGAAGGAATACCGCGCTGATGGCTTGGCTGTTGAAATTAATACTCTGTGGGAACAGGGTGCCAAGTGGCTGAAAGAGCAGGGCGCTGAGATTGTTGAAATCTCTTTGCCGCACACAAAATATGCTTTGCCCGCCTATTACATTGTAGCCCCCGCTGAAGCCTCATCCAATCTCGCACGTTATGACGGTGTGCGTTATGGCCTGCGCGTGCCCGGCGATGATTTGATTGATATGTATGAGAACACCCGAGCCGCAGGCTTCGGCCGCGAAGTGCAGCGCCGGGTTATGGTTGGCACTTATGTTTTGTCTGCTGGCTATTACGATGCTTATTACGTGAAGGCGCAAAAAGTCCGTACACTGATTAAACGCGACTTTGATGACGCTTGGGCAAAATGCGATGTGGTGTTGACGCCTGCAACACCATCAGCGGCTTTCGCGCCTGGAGAAATTACTGATCCGGTGCAAATGTATCTCAATGACATTTTTACGGTAACTGTGAACATGGCGGGCCTGCCCGGCATTGCGGTTCCAGCTGGTTTGTCGTCCGAAGGATTGCCGTTGGGCTTGCAGTTGATCGGCAAACCTTTTGATGAGGAAACGCTATTTCAAACAGCTGGGGCAATTGAGCAGGCAGCTGGATTGTTTACGGCGAAGAATTGGTGGGGCTAAATCTGAGTATGCTTCGAGGCGCGTTCCGCGCACCTCAGCATGAGGATGTAGTAAATCCTCACCCTGAGGTGCGAGCGCTTCGCGAGCCTCGAAGGGTTTCTTTAGCTTAGGCGAGAGCCGTTTCCACCAATCTCACCCAATAACTCACGCCGTGGGCTATGGCTTCATCGTTGAAATTATATTTGGGGTGATGCAAGCCAGCGCTATCGCCATTGCCCATAAATATAAATGCTCCTGGCCGTGATTCCAGCATAAATGAGAAATCTTCGGCACCCATCATTGGCGGAAATTTGGCATTGACTTTGCTTTGTCCTGCCACATTTCTTGCAACGGCCATGGCAAGTTCTGTCTCTCGGCTATGGTTTATTGTAACGGGATAATAGCGTTGATAATCAACGGATATTTCCACTCCGCTGGCCAGGGCAATGCCAGCTGCTGTTTCATTGATACGGCGTTCAGCCGTGTCGCGCATTTCGGCTTGAAGTGTGCGAACGGTGCCACAAATTTCAGCCCTCTGCGGAATGATATTGAAAGCATCGCCCGCGTGGAACTTGGTAACTGATATCACCAGCGAGGCCAAAGGATCGGTGTTGCGCGAAACTATGCTTTGCAACGCCGCCACCAATTGTGAGCCTGCTAAAATTGGGTCAAGCGTCTGATGCGGAAGAGCTGCATGGCCACCGCGTCCAGTTATAGTGATTTCAAACTTATCTGCCGCCGCCATAATGGGCCCATCACAGCCCGCAAATTCTCCCAATTCTAGGCCAGGCAAATTATGCATTCCGAAAACGCGCGAAATGTTGAAGCGCTCCATCAAACCATCATCAATCATGGCTTTTGCACCTGCACCACCTTCTTCAGCAGGTTGGAATATTAACGCCACAGAACCGCTAAAGTTACGAGTCTCGGCCAAATGTTTTGCAGCGCCCAGCAACATGGCCGAATGGCCATCATGCCCGCACGCGTGCATTTTTCCCGAAGTTTTGGAAGCGTATGGCAAGCCCGTTTCTTCAACAATCGGCAACGCATCCATATCAGCGCGCAAACCAATCGTGGCGCCCACGCCATTTTTGCCGTGAATAACAGCCACCACACCGGTGCGGCCAATGCCAGTTACCACTTCATCACAACCCCATGATTTCAGTTTTTCTGCGATGAATTTTGCAGTTTCAAACACATCATATTGCAGTTCAGGAATCTGGTGCAAATGCCTGCGCCAAGCTGTGGCTTCAAGTTGCAATTCGCGGGCATTATTGAGGAGGGGCATAGGTGACTTCCAAAAAGCTGTGCAGAAGTATCTCTACCATAAAACGTCATTCCCGCGAAGGCGAGAATGACGGGTCGAGGTGTTTAAAGTTTCACCATCCGCAAATAGGGCTTTAGGGTTTTCCAGCCTTGCGGGAATTTTTCTTTCGCAGCTTCGTCGGAAACTGAAACAAGAATTATCACATCTTCACCTTGTTTCCAATTTGCAGGGGTCGCCACGGAACGCGTTGCGGTTAGCTGCAACGAATCAACCACCCGCAAAATTTCATCAAAATTACGGCCCGTGCTCATTGGATAGGTGAGGATCAATTTAATGCGCTTGTCTGGTCCAATGATCATCACATTGCGCACGGTGGCGTTATCAGCAGCCGTGCGGCTCTTGGCATTGCCAGACGCATTGGGGTGAATCATGCCGTAGAGTTTTGCTACGGTGAGGTCGCTATCGCCTATCATCGGATAGCTCACTTCGCTGCCAGTCACGTCTTTAATATCTTGCTTCCAGCGCAAATGATCATCAACGCTATCCACAGAAATGCCGATCATTTTTACGCCGCGCCGGTCAAATTCCGGTTTTTTCTGCGCCATGGAGCCAAGCTCCGTGGTGCATACGGGTGTGAAATCCTTGGGGTGGGATACGATCATCGCCCAAGAGCCTTCAATATAATCATGAAAGCGAATGCGGCCTTCCGTGGTGTCCGCTTCAAAATCCGGTGCAATATCACCAAGTTGCAAAGTCATATGAGCCTCCATTGAGTTTCTATATCAGCAATATAGTGCGCCGATCGTTCGGAATAAAGAACAATTTTTGAATTTTGACGAACGATTGTAACTATGCCGCCTGCAATCCGGTTTTATGCAGTGAATTGAGCAAGGCATTGAAGCAGGCTTGGTCAATGGCTGTTCCAACTTCTTGGGCCATGATGGAAATGGCTTTAGCGACGCTCATAGCTGGGCGATATGGTCGGTCAGCGGTGAGGGCATCGAAAATATCGGCAACCGCTAGGATGCGAGACTCTAATTTGATTTCGTCTCCGCTCAGGCCTTTGGGATAGCCCTTGCCATTTAGTTTTTCATGGTGGGCGCTGGCAATGGGGGCGAGCTCTGCAAACACTGAAATGCGCGACAGTATGAGTTCAGAGTATTCCGCATGGCGTTGCATTTGCACCCATTCGTCCGCATCGAGTTTTGCGGGTTTGTCCAATATGGTGTTGCTCACGCCTAGCTTGCCAATGTCATGCAGCAAGGCCGCACGCTTCAGCCACCGTCGTCGCTCTAAACTTATGCCTAAATCTTCTGCGATTAAATCGGCATAAAGTGTAACACGGTGGCTGTGGCCGCTGGTGAAGGGGCTTTTTGAATCGACAACTTCGGCAAATCCAGCGGCAATATCGTCTAGATAATCATCGTCGACCAAAGTGCTGTGTTGTGCCGGTTCAAACTCGTAGATTAATTCCTGCACATCCGAACTGTTAAGCGAAACCCAGAATAGCGATCCTCTAGAAATGCGATCAAAAGCATCCACAATTTCAGGATCAAACCAAGTGCCTTTGCGGTTTTGCACTTCTTTGCGCGCGGCCTCTGGTCCGTCTGCCATTTGGAAAACATCGACCACTTGGCACAAAAGGGCGATTCGTGAGTACAGTGGAATGTCTTGACCTTTCAGTTGCAGAGGTTTTCCGCCGCCATCCCAATGTTCATCTAAGGCTGCAATGCCTTGCGCTACATTTTCGCCAAAGCGCATTTTCCGGGCAATATCTGCACCGCGCTGGCATCTGGTGGTGATCAATTCATTGGAAATTTCTCCGCCATTTTGAAAAATATGAATAATGGCGCCGAAGCGTTCTGCCAAACCAGATTTCAAACCTGTGTGCGACAAAACAAACCGCAAAGCTTGCGGCAGGCTGCCATCTATGCGTTTGAAATCGGTTTTGAATTTTCGGTCATCCACCAAGTAAAGTTCGCAGATGCGTGCCGCATTGCTACTGCACCCCAAGTCTTTGAGCAAAAGAGTGTAATAGAGCTCCCAAGACTGGGTTTCATCAAGGTGCAACTCATTGGCCAGTTGCATAGCAATCCAGCAGCTTCGCACACAATGACCGGCGGGCTGGCCTTCAGTTAAATCTAACGCATGGCTCAGGGCGCCAAGCAATTCGGCCAGGCGAATTTCGCGTGCTGCATTCATTTTGGCTCTCCAAATAAGGAGAGTAGGATGGGCGCTCTAATAAATGATGAACGGGGGTGTTCACAATATTGTGTAACCGATCAGGCTTTTATCCGCACGCCTTTGGGGTCGTAAAAACTATTGAGTTGAATTCTTGCTGGGTATTTCTTCCAAGCTAATTCTACTTCCCAAGTTCCACTGTCGAGCCAATCCTTGGTCACGCCATCTGGAGCCTTCACATAGCCGAGGCCTAGAGATTTGTTCACGCGGTGCCCCCAAGCGCCTGAAGTCGTTGAGCCTACAATTACGCCATTTCGATAAATCGGCTCTTCGTGATAAATCATGGGCGCTTTGGTGCTGTCGTCTTGCAATGCTAAACAAACCATGCGCTTGGGCAAGTGGGGCAGGGCTTTTTGCTTTAGCAGAGCATCACGGCCAATGAAGCCTCCGGCTTTATCCCAAGCGATTGCAAATCCGAGGCCGGCTTCCAGCGGCGTTTCTTCATCTGAAATATCATGGCCCCAGTGGCGATAAGCTTTCTCCATGCGGGCGTTGTTCAGTGTGTGCATGCCTGCTGGTGTCAGATTAAATTCTGCACCCGCTGCCTGAACAGTCTCGAACACATGAGCCGCAAATTCCGTTGGCATATAAAGTTCCCACCCCAACTCACCTACATATGTAATCCGGCTGGCGCGGACTCTGGCATAACCGATTTCAATTTCCTGCGATGTGCCAAACGGAAAAGCTTCGTTTGAAAGATCCGCACCTGAAAGCTTTTGTAGCAAAGTTCGAGATTTAGGGCCCATGATTGTAAGCATTGGCAAGCCTGATGTTACATCCGTTGCAACGCAATGGGCATCATCAGGTGTATGTTTTTTCAACCAAGCCATGTCGCGCGTTTGCGGAACAGAGCCAGTCACCACCAAAAATTTATTTGCCTCGAGCCTGGTGACTGTAAGGTCAGCTTCAATGCCACCGCGCTCGTTCAGCCACTGCGTGTAAACAATGCGGCCTGGCAAAACGTCGACATTATTGGCGCAAATGTGATTTAATACCTTGCAAGCATCGCGGCCTTCAACGTGATATTTGGCAAATGATGTTTGATCGAAGAACACGCAATCATTCATTAGGGCCTTGGCTTCGTAATCTGCACAGGGCCACCAATTCTGCCTGCCATATGAATATTCATATTCGGCTTTGACGCCGTCTCGCGCATACCAATTTGGCCGTTCCCATCCATTCACTTCGCCGAAGACTGCGCCTAATTCATCTGTGTACTGATGAAATGGCGAGCGCCTAACCCCGCGCGCGGTCTCTGCTTGGCGATATGGCCAATGCATGGCGTAGAGAAGTCCAAGCGACTCTGTTACGCGGTCATGCACATATTTCTTGACTGACTGGAACGGATGAATGCGGCGAATATCGATACCGTTCAAATCCATCGGCGGATGGCCGTTCTTGATCCAATCTGCCAGCATAAGCCCGGCACCACCAGAAGATTGAATGCCAATGGAGTTGAAACCTGTGGCCACAAACAGGTTTTTCACTTCAGGCGCTTCACCCAGATAGTAGCGATTGTCTGGGGTGAAACTTTCTGGTCCATTGAAAAACAGCTGAATGCCTGCGGTTTCTAACAAGGGCACGCGGTTGATGGCATTTTCCAAAATCGGTTCAAAGTGATTCATGTCTTCTGGCAAGGTGACAAACGCATGCTCATCGTCAATGCCGCCACCGCCCCAAGCTTTGGCGATGGGTTCAAACGCGCCCACCATCAACTTGCCAGCATCCTCTTTGTAGTAGGTGCATTCATCTGCCACCCGCACCACTGGCATGTTGCGCGGCAACTCGGCAATCGGTTCCGACACAATGTAAAAATGTTCGCAAGCGTGGAGTGGAATATTCACACCAATCGAACGCCCAAGCTCACGACTCCACAGTCCAGAGGCGATTACGACCTTGTCTGCGTTAATGGTGCCGCTGGTGGTTTCTACTCCAGTGGTCTTGCCTTTGGCGGTGAGAATGCGTGTCACCTTCACATTTTCAAAAACTTTGGCGCCTCTGCTGCGAGCACCCGTTGCCAAGGCTTGCGTCACGTCAATGGGATTAACTTGGCCATCTTTAGGTAAAAATACGCCGCCTTTAACGCCATCGAGATTATAATGAGGAACGCGCTCGCCAATTTCTGCCGTCGATATCACTTGCACATCAAGGCCGAAATTCTTTGCCATCGAGGCACCACGCAGCAACTCTTCTAGTCGGCCATCGCTCAGCGCCATGGAAATTGATCCGTTCTGTTTGAAGCCCGTGGCCTGACCAGTTTCTTTTTCCAAGCCTTCAAAAAGTCCTGCGGTATATTTCGCAAGTTCGGTCAAATTGCGCGACGCTCGCAATTGCCCTACCAGACCAGCGGCATGCCAGGTGGTGCCGGACGTGAGTTGCTTGCGTTCCAGCACCACCACATTGGTAATTCCAATCTTTGTGAGGTGATACGCAATCGAGCAACCAACTATGCCGCCGCCAATAATCACCACGTCAGCTTGTTTGGGAAGTTGTTTCGTCATGGGGCACCTTGCAAGTCAAAAAATCTATTCTAGCGAGCGACATTGGACTGCACAGCGCCAGCACTTTCAACCCATAGTGCCAGAACCGATTTTCCTTTGCGAGTGCAAAGAGCTTTCGCTAAGGTGTATGAAATTCACTAGGACCTAGAAAATGTATCAAGGCGATATACTTCCAACCGAAGCCCATTCCCGTTTGAAGGGCAATTCTGCCGCAGTGCTTATTGATGTGCGCACACAGCCTGAATGGACCTTTGTGGGCGTTCCCATGGTTGAGCGCTTGGTGCGGCTCTCTTGGCAAGTTTATCCAACAATGGATGTTAATGCCCGCTTTGTTGAAGAAGTGGAAGCCATGGGTTTGCCCAAAGACACGGAAATTCTATGCCTTTGCCGCTCGGGTGCACGCTCAGCTTCTGCCGCCAACGCTTTAACGGCAGCAGGCTACACGAATTGCTGGAACGTTGCTCAAGGCTTTGAAGGCGATAAGGATGCAACTGGCCACCGCGCCAAAGTGAATGGCTGGAAGGCTGCTGGTCTTCCTTGGGTTCAAAGCTAATGACCAAAAAGACTCGTGTAAAAAACGCCGTAACATGGGGTGATGCCACAAAGCTTGTGCGGGGCGGATTGGAACGCACACCTTTCGGTGAAACGTCAGAGGCTTTGTTCCTCACCTCTGGCTATGTCTACGATTCGCCTGAAACGGCCGAAAAGCGTTTCATGGGTGAGGACGATGGTTATATTTATGGCCGTTACGGCAACCCCACTGTTTCCATGTTGGAAGAACGCATAGCGTTGCTTGATGGAGCAGAAGCTTGTTACGGCGTTGCCTCTGGCATGGCCGCCGTGTTTGGTGCTTTGGCGTGCCAATTGAAAGCAGGCGATCACATCGTGTCCTCGCGTGCATTGTTTGGCTCGTGCTATCAAGTTATCACGCAAATATTGCCGCGCTTTGGTATTACTTATACTTTGGTGGATGGTGGAGATCTTGTGGCATGGGCTGCGGCTTTCACACCGCAAACCAAGTGCGTATTTTTGGAGACACCTTCAAATCCAACTCTCGATATCATCGACATTGCGGCTGTTGCTGAAATAGCTAAAAATGCTGGTGCGGTGGTAGTGGTCGATAATATTTTTGCAACGCCGATTTTACAGAAGCCACTCAAGATGGGTGCAGATGTGATTGTATATTCTGGAACCAAACACATGGACGGGCAGGGCCGGGTTCTGGGTGGTGCCATTGTTTCAACTCAGAAATTCAAAGAAGAGCAGTTAAAGCCTTTCCTCCGCCACACTGGACCATCGCTTTCGCCTTTTAATGCTTGGGTATTGTTGAAAGGTTTGGAAACGATGAAGCTGCGTGTGGAAGCACAAAGCAATTCAGCTGAAACTGTGGCCCAGCATTTGGGTGCCACTAAGGTGATCAGCCGCGTCATATATCCATTCTTGGAAAGTCACCCGCAACTGGCTCTGGCAAAAAAACAAATGAGCATGGGCGGCACAATGGTGACGTTTGAAGTAGAAGGTGGCAAAGACAAAGCTTTTGACGTGCTGCGCCGTTTGAAGCTCGTCGATATTTCCAACAATCTTGGCGATGCAAAATCTTTGATGACACATCCAGCCTCCACGACACACCGCAACATCGGCCCTGAAGCTCGGGCGATGATGGGTATTACGGATGGCATGCTGCGCCTCTCTGTCGGCCTCGAAGACATCAAAGATATCATCGAAGATTTGAAGCAAGCGTTGGTGAGCTAACCCCGCTTGCCAAAAACCGGTCGGCTGTTGCTTTGGTGAAATGTGAGTCGTGGTTGTTGATATTATTGGTTTAGCTCGTGATAATCCGAAACATGCCAATTGCCACTGCCAGCATTCCGACCACTATCGTCAATTCGCGCCGAGGTGCAATTTTAGAAAGGTAACCTCCGGCTAGCGCTGCTGGCAATCCACCCGTTACCAAACCGGCTACCGGCAAGAAAACGGTGTGCCAATCAGCACCACCTTCCCAGTGGCCGATCAAAAATGCGAATACGAAGGTCAGAAACACCGTAAGGCTGACGAAGAATTCGGCGATATTGGTGGAGCCAATGGCATAGCGCGATTCAACACCTCCTCCTAACAGGCCGGTGGTCACAATCGGTCCCCAACTGCCACCAATACCTTCCACGAGGCCGCCGAGAAAACCAACGCAATGGGCAAAAAACTTCGGAAGGTGGTGCGGCACTATTTCCCGAATGCCACGATAGATAATCAGTCCACCAATGCCCAACAGATAGGCATTTATGAGATGAAAAAGAACTTTACCTTTTAGGCTGGTGAGCAACATTGCACCCAAAAAGCCGCCGAGCGAACCAAATATGGCTAAAGCCAAAAGTAGTTTTATATTTAGATTTTTGTGCACGAAATGCGATATAGCCGCGGTGAATGTTGTTGGTAATTTGGCCGCATTTACGCTTGCTGAAGCCAAAGCGGGGTGAATGCCTTGCGCTAATAGCACTGATGAAGAGATGACGCCGAAGCCCATACCCAACGTGCCATCAACCAGCTGGGCTAAAAAACCCACCAGAGCAAAAGACCAAAATTCTGACACGATAAGTCCCCTAAATTAAGCGTTTTCCGATACGCGGGTTTCAGTGCGAATGATTTTTCCATTCGCTGTAAAGTGAATGCCACATTCTATTTTGTCAGACCCCATCCAGCGGCCAGCGCGGGGGTTATCGGCGCTGCCACCGGGGGCCGTGCATGTTACAGGTACGCAACCAATTGAATGATAGCCTGCCAGCTTCAGTGGATGCGAAGGCAACTGATGACTGACCATATAGGATTGAAGATCAAGTGCCGTGAAACCGGCCAGTGGTTCAACCTTTAATCTCTCGCCATCTATCGTTACAAATTTGAGATCAGCTCGCGTTGCTCCATGAAAACGCTTGCGACCAGAAATCATTACTTCAAAACCTTTGAAGGCTTTATCCATCGGCAGAGTTTTACGAATGTTGCAGCACTTGTCTGGATTTGAAAGGTGCAAAGTTCCCGCCGGATCGTCATTTTCAATATCAGCTACATTGGGCTGAAACACCCGCACATCGCGCAAGCCGAGTTCGCGCACCAGACGATCACGATAGGCAATTGTTTCGGGAAAAAGCTTGAGTGTATCGAGGAATATGACTGGCAAATCGCGGTCAACTTCGGAAACCATGTGAAGTAACACCGCAGATTCAGCGCCGAAGGACGAGAGCAATCCTATGCGGCCCTTATAGTCGCGCGCGATAGTGCGAATAAGGTCTCGTCCCTCAAGGCCAGCATAGGCCTCGAGCAGGTCATTTTCGTTGTTCAAATCAATGGGGTTTTTAGCCAGCATGGGGTTGCTCTTCCCAAGCTTCAAAGCCTTGATGACGCTTGGACCAAACTTCCAGCTCGCCTGCTTGGCGGAATAGACCGCGCTGATAAGCAAGCGACATGTGTTTGGCCGCAGCTTGCCACGACTGCAAAGGGAAGCGATCATTCACTTCAAAAGAGTCAAAACCAACTTGCTGCATATATTGCAGCTGATCTGGAAGTAGATTTCCTTCGGCGCGAAGTTCACCGCGATAACCATCGAGGCGCAAACCGCGGGCCAGCGAATAAGCGCGGCCATCGGTGAATGCTGGAAAAGCCAGAACGATGATATCAAGTTGCGAGAGATAAGGTGCAAGCGCTTCTACGCGATCGGTGTTGGCTAGCTTTACTCCGAGAACGCCTGGAAATTTTGCGAGCTGGTCCCAGTCTTTTGCAAGCCGTGGGAAGGACACGATAATTTTACCGCCATCGGGCGTTGCATCTTCGTCGGTTAAATTTGACCATTCATCCTTGATGAACGCATTTTTTTTAAGCAGTGGCATAAAGTGCCTCCTTAAAAGGGGCAGGGCCCAAGCGGCGATATGTGTGCAGGAATTCCTCACCCGGGGAACGAAGTTTCACATATGTATTGAGAATGGTTTCTATGGCATCAGGCACTTCATGGGCGGCAAAGCCAGGGCCCAAGATGGTGCCAATCGAGGCATTTTCAGTTGATGATCCACCAAGTGTGATCTGGTAAAATTCTTCGCCCTTCTTATCAAGGCCTAGAATTCCGATGTGGCCTACATGGTGGTGGCCACAGGCATTGATGCAGCCAGAGATGTTCAATTTTACTGCGCCATAATGTTCTTGGGTTGCCACATTGGCAAACTTCCGGCTTATGGCTTGTGCTATCGGAATGGAACGTGCAGTTGCAAGTGCGCAATAATCTAATCCCGGGCAGGCAATGATGTCGCCAATCAAACCATAGTTTGCGGCAGCCATATCAGCGGCTTTCAATGCTTCCCAAACCGCAAATGTATCCTCTAATTTCACATGGGCGAGAACTATGTTTTGGGCATGTGACACGCGCAGTTCATCAAATGAATAGGTTTCAGCCAGATGAGCCAACACACGCATTTGATCGCCAGTGGCATCGCCCGGAATGCCTCCTTCAGGCTTCAGTGAAATATTGACGATGGCATAACCATCTATCAGATGAGCGGCGAGATTGTTTTTTGCCCACCGTGCAAAATCAGGGTTGCTGCGCTTTGCATCTTCAAAATGTGGCGCAAAACGCGAGAGAATTTCAAATGCGGGCACTGCAAAATATTTCTCAATGCGGGCCAGTTCGGCTTCATCGACTGAAGTGGATTGAGCGGGATGACGCGCATATTCGGCTTCAACTTCTGATTTGAATTTCTCAGCGCCCAATTCGTGCACCAGAATTTTGATGCGGGCTTTGTATTTATTGTCGCGACGGCCATACAAATTGTAAACCCGCATAATGGCTTCGAGATAGGGGATCACGTCTTTTTCAGGCAGGAACTCGCGCACGGTGACAGCGATCATCGGCGTGCGGCCTTGGCCACCACCCACCATTACTTCCCAACCTTTTTCGCCTTTGTCATTCTTGTGCATGCGAAGGCCAATGTCGTGAACCTTCACTGCAGCTCGATCATGCGGCGCACCCGTTATGGCGATTTTGAATTTGCGAGGCAGGAAAGAAAATTCCGGATGAAGCGAAGACCATTGCCGAATGAGTTCAGCAATTGGGCGCGGATCAGCCAGTTCATCAGCAGCGGCACCAGCCCAATGGTCAGTCGTCACGTTGCGAATGCAATTTCCCGATGTTTGAATGGCATGCATTTCGACATCGGCCAGAGCTTGCAAAATATCTGCCGTGTCTTCCAATTTGATCCAATTATATTGAATGTTCTGGCGCGTGGTGAAATGGCCATAGCCGCGATCATATTTATCGGCAATGTAAGCCAATTGGCGCATTTGCTTGCCAGATAATGTGCCGTAAGGAATGGCCACACGCAGCATGTAAGCATGAAGTTGCAGATATAGCCCGTTCATCAGGCGCAGCGGCCGGAACTCGTCTTCGGTGATTTCACCTGAGAGGCGGCGTGCGGCTTGATCGCGGAATTGCGCTGTACGCTCGGCCACAAACTTATGATCAAATTCATCGTAACGGTACATATTACTCCTCCACAGCGGCGAATGCGCCTGCTGTGCCTTCTGCTTGCTTGCCCAGATCTAAGCGAACCGTTGGTCCCAATGTGCGCATGCGCTCACGAATCTCCAGAGCTCGAATTTTACCATTTATGCGCTCGGCCTTGATCAAATATTGGCCTGTTATGAGCGTGGATTTCACATCTTCAGCGGCGCGCGTTTCCAGCGCAGCCGCAGCTTGAGGTTCCAATGCCAAAACTGCATCGTCAATAATTTCACTCCACACACCAGAGCGTGTTAAGAAAACAGCATCACCATCGCGAAGTCTGTTGGCAGTCATAACTTGACCATTTTCAATTGTGCTCATGAGGCGGCCTTTAAAATTGCATCTTGGATATCTTGGCGAATTGGGAAAGGAGAAATGTCGTGTTGGTCAATGGGTGCAGCAAAGCCCGGGACGAAATCAGTGGCAATACCTTGGCATTGCAAATTTGCCTGTTCAGCCAAGGCTTGAACATTTTGCTCTTGGCCGGCCAAAAGCCGCACCACTAGTTTGCCTTGCTTCACATTGGCGACCAGAATACACTCTAACTCGCGCAGATTATGCACCGCAACAATGCGCGTTGCATCTCGCCTTGCCATTTCGAGCACTGTTGCTGGAACGGCTGGGTCATGCACAATCACATCGGCTTCATAAAGTTTACGTTGGGCTTTTAACGTCAGCAACTCAGGGTCACCGGGACCTGCGCCCACAAACGAAACCAAACCTTCAGGTTCGCGCGCGGCATTTTGAATGGTATCATTTACTGAAAGAGCGAAGGCCACATCATCACCTTCGAAAAGCGCATCCCTGGTTGGTCCAAAGAAAAAGTTTTGCCAAAAACTACGGCGAACCTGACCATGCGGAACTGAAGCTGCCACCCGTTCGCGCAATCCGGCCGCGCGGCGGGCGAGCAAGCCTAATTTCTGTGGCAGTGTCGCGTCAATCTTGGCGCGCAGGCCTTGGCCCAGAACCGGGGCGGTGCCTTCAGTGCCGATGGCAATAATGACAGGGTCTCGGTCTACAATTGATGGCACAATAAAAGTTGAGATTTGGGCTTGGTCAACAGCGTTGACAGGGATGCCGCGTGATTGGGCTTCCTTGCTGACCCACGCATTAAGCTCTGGATCAGCGGAATAAACCAATGCTGCACCCTCCAACAAATAGCCATTGAATTTTGTCGAAAGCCACTCAATGCGGGAATTGTTTTTCAGCTCTTCATGAAGCGCTGGCGCGATGACGGCAATTTTTGCGGTGGTTTTCAATAACAGACGAACTTTGCGCACCGCTTCTTCTCCGCCGCCCACGACGATAACTTTACGATCTTGAAGATCGAAAAAAATCGGAAAATAGCGCATCTTTTAGTCTCCGTTCGTTTATCCGCACATTAGAGCCTTCATCAACTTTCACGATTTTCCTTGAAAATCGCTTATTTTTCGCGCAAAAAGGCACCACAAGTCAATTCGTTCGTTATACAGAACGATAGTTCTAAACAAAGGACGCTGCAATGTCAACACGCCCGAAGACCAAATCTCCGCCCTCCAACAATGGCGAATCCGGTGCTGAACTTGGCAAAACCATCCAGCGACTGCGTAAGGCTTATAACTTATCATTGGGTGAATTGTCGGAACAATCTGGCGTTGCCAAGTCAATTATTTCTCAAATCGAGCGCAATGAAACCAACCCCACTTTGTCTACAGTTATCCGCCTTTCGCGTGCTTTGGATACGACAGTGGATGAAGTGTTGCGGGGCGATAGCACATCGCAATTCATCGAACACCAGACCAAATCGGGCATTCCTATTCTGGAAAGCCAAGACGGCTTGTGCCGCCTTGCGATTGTGGGGCCACTCAATTTGGTTGATAGTTTTCAGTGGTATGATTTTCACGCCAGGCCCAAAGGGGTTTTGGAATCGGAACCTCATCCGCAGGGAACTGTTGAACATCTCTATATTGTTAGCGGCGAGATTGAAGTTACCGCTGCTGGAGAATTGAAAACAGGTAAACATGGTGAAGCCATACGTTTTCGCGCTGATGTTCCACATAAAATTGTAAACACAGGAGCAGGCGAAGCTCATGTGGTGATGATGTTAGCTTTGAGGCAAATGGGCGGTTCCGGCTGATGGCTTTTCCTCCAGATGCCTTGGCCATGATGGCCGAGATTGACATGGATTATGACGAAGCTTTAACCAAGCCTGCGGCAGACGCTTCTGGTCGGCGGATGTGGCGCGATATTGTCTATGCTGTTGAGTTGGGCTTTCGGCCATTGTTGTTGGACGTCACAGTGCCACAAGGCGAGGGGCCATTTCCTTTAGTAGTTTATATTCACGGCGGCGCTTGGTTTATTGGTGGACCTTCACTTACGAACCCAAAATATCGCAAACTCGATTTTCACAACAAATTGTTAAATGCAGGTTTTGCTGTTGCGCGAATATCCTATCGCTTTTCGTCCGAAGGCAAATTTCCGATGCAGCTGCATGATTGTAAAGCTGCAATCAGATTTCTCCGTCACCACGCTGCGACATTTAAAGTTGATCCAAATAGAATAGCCGCCATGGGCGATTCCGCTGGCGGCCACTTGGCTGCATTGCTGGGTGTCACGAATAACAATTCCGCGCTGGAAGGCAGCGTAGGTAGTCTTGAGTGTTCGAGTGCCGTGCAAGCCGTGGTCGATTGGTTTGGACCAATCAATTTCCTCACAATGGAATCTGATGCCCGTAAAGCAAATCTCAATTGGCCATCGCACGATGCACCGGATGCGCCGGAAGCTTTGTTGGTGGGCGGCCCGGTGCAAGATATGCGCGAAGCAGTTCTGGCCGCTTCGCCGCTCACTTATGTAAACGCCACTGCACCACCCTATCTTATTCAACATGGAAGCAAGGATCGGATGGTGCCTCTGGCACAATCGCAAGCCTTGGCGGATAAGTTAAAAGCTGCGGGTTGCGATGTGACACTCACAGCAATCGAAGGTGCTGATCACTGTTTTTGGGGCGTGGGCGAAAATGGTATTGTTGAAGAAACAATTAGCTTTTTACGTCGGGTAATTTAAGCCCAGTGCACTGCATAAATCTGCGGCATCGTGCTGCTCACGTTTTGCCAACTGTCACCTTGGTTTTCACTCACCCATAAATTTCCAGTGCTAGAGCCCATCACCAAGCATTTGCCGGTTTCATCAATTGCCAGCCCATGGCGAAATACGATGTCGTAGGCATGTTTTTGCGGCAGGCCTTTCTTTAGGCTCTTAAAGGTTTTGCCGCCATCTCGTGTGCGTGTAACCACCAGTGCTCCATCAACGGGAATGCGCTTCTCGTCTTTTATGCCTGGAACAAACCAAGCCGTATCAGCATCATTCGGGTGCACGACGACACCAAAACCAAATGATGAGGGCTGTGCCTTAACGCGCGTCCATTTTTGCCCATCATTCAAAGATTTAAAAATTCCGGCATGGTGTTGCACCCAGAACTTTTTTGGATCGCTCGGGCTTTGCACCATCATGTGCGGGTCTTGGCCATCTGGGCTTTCAATTTCTGAAGCGGGGCCTTGATCAAATTTCATGCCATGGGCTGATTGCGCCCAGCTCATTCCATTGTCCTTCGTCACCCAAACGCCACCGCAAGAAACTGCTACGCGGACGATATTTGAATCTCTAGGATCAACGCAAATTGAATGGATGCCCGGAATGTCGGCGCCTCCGCCCAACCACTTGTTGCGGTCAGGATGCCGCCACAGGCTCTCCATCAATTCCCAACTCTCGCCGCGATCGGATGATCGGAATAATCCACCTGGCATGGTGCCGCACCAAATAGTGTTTGGCCGGTCTGGTCCGGCTATTTCAAAGGCCCAAATCATTTGAGTGCTCCATTTTACTGGCTTGCCCCAGCCATCAAGATCGACAAGACCATCAGGTTTTTCTGGATATTTTGGAGCAGTAACCTCAATCCACTTCTTGCCTTTAAAGCGGCGATGTAATTTCACACCAAAATGTCCAAGATGAAATGCCGCATAGTCCGTTCCATCTCGTGGGTCGTGCATGGCTAGTGAAATCGTATCGCCAAGAAAATGAGCGTCCTTCACTGTCCAACCGGATTTGCCGCGTCCAATTTCAAACAGACCTTTGCGTGTAGATACTAAAATATTTTTTGCCATGTTCATCCTCCTGAAAGTGCTTGCATCACCCACACTTCACTGTTGGGCTGCACTGCATCACTTAGTTTTTCCAGATCTTTAATTGCCAAACCATTCACCAAAATGCGCATATGTTTGCGAACCGCGCCTTGATCATCCAGCACATAAGTTTGTAATCTTGGATTGAGTTTAAACACATGCTGAAGAACTTCACGCGCCGTTGTGCCATCACTTTCCACCGTGGGGCAATCCACGTGGCGGCGCAAATTCGAGGTGAAGTGAACGATGGCCATGCGGCACTTTAGCATGGCGACAGAATTTGAAAAGAGCGCCTAATGCGTGAATGAAACGTAGAACGTTATTTGCACTTTTCCTTTCAACAACACCTGCGTTGGCCCATTCTTTAAAGTTTGGCGATGTTGCAATTGGTCATGCTTGGGCACTTGTGAGTGCCGGAGCAGAGACCAGTGCAATGATGCCATTGTTCAATAGCGGAAGCACCGCTGATTCACTTATTGGTGCCCACACTGACGCCGCAACATCCGTTGAGTTGCGTGAAGCGAATCGCATTGTGCTGGAGTTTCCATTAGAACCGAACAAGCCATTGCCAATGCGCGCGGCAGCAAAACATTTGCAACTGGTTGGCTTGAAAAAACCTTTGGTCAAAGGCGACCGAATTTCTATGACCCTTAAGTAAAATCGGGCAGGTGAAATCACTGTTGAGCTGCACATAAATGATACGGCAGGAGAATAATATGAAAGCCAAAATTACCTGGATGAACCACCGCACTTTTGTGGCGGAATCCGGTTCCGGTCATGCCATCGTTATAGATGGCGCGCCTGAAAATGGGGGGCGAAATCTGGGCGTTCGTCCGATGGAAATGATGTTGATGGGGCTTGGCAGTTGCACCGCTTTTGATGTTGTGATGATTCTCGAAAAATCTCGCGAGAAGGTCACGGCCTGCGAAGTTTCACTTGAGTCTGAACGTGCCACCGAAGACCCAAAAGTCTTTACCAAAGTAAAAATGATATACCGTCTCAAAGGCGAAAATCTAAAAGTGGCAGCTGTAGAACGTGCCATTAAACTGTCGGCAGATAAATATTGTTCCGCTTCAAAGATGTTTGAGAAAACAGCGACTATTGAACATGAATGGATTGTTGAGTGAGCAGGTGCCGTGGCAATTGCACTTCACCAATCTTGGCTCAGTGAATTACAGGCTGAACTGGATGCTCCATATATGGCAGCGCTTAAATCCTTTTTAGGTGCCGAGCGTGACGCTGGAAAGCAGATTTACCCGAAAGGCGCGGAGTGGTTTAATGCATTGAATTTAACACCTCTCGATAAAGTGAGGGTCGTGATCCTTGGGCAAGACCCTTATCATGGCGAAGGCCAAGCTCATGGTTTGTGTTTTTCGGTACGGCATGGTGTGAAGCCGCCGCCTTCACTGCTCAATATCTACAAAGAACTTATGTCTGATTTAGGGGCTACCGCGCCTCACCATGGCAATCTTGAGGCTTGGGCAGCCCAAGGCGTATTGCTGTTGAATTCAGTTTTAACTGTTGAAGCAGGCAAAGCTGCATCACACCAAGGCAAGGGCTGGGAACGATTTACAGATGCGATTGTCCGTCTGGTGAATGATCAGCAGCGGCCAATTGCATTTGTACTCTGGGGGAATTATGCGCAAAAGAAAGCGGGTTTTGTGGACGCGAACCGACACCTCGTCATAAAGTCCGTGCATCCGTCGCCACTTTCCGTTCATAACGGCTTTTTCGGCTCCAAACCATTTTCAAAAATCAATAGTTTCTTGCAAACAACTGGCCAGCCAGAAATCCGCTGGAGTTGATTGCTTTTTTGGGCACTGCAAACTAAACATTCAGGATGCGCTATTTTTCAATTTTGACACGGGCTTTCGCAGTTCTGCTATGCTGCCTTGGAACGCTGCAAGCCAGTTTGGCCCAGGATGCGCCAGCATTTGAAAGCCAAGCTAAACACGCCATTTTGATTGACGCCAAGTCCGGTATAATTTTCTATGAAAAGGATGCCAACACGGCGGTTCCGCCCGCCAGCATGAGCAAGTTGATGACACAAGCAATTGTGTTCGACGCTCTGAAAATGGGGAGATTAAAAATCGATCAGACTTTTGTGGTCAGTGAAAATGCTTGGCGCAAGGGCGGATCATTGGCGCGCGGCTCTACCATGTATGCCGAACTCAATTCGAAAGTATCAATCGATAATCTGTTGCATGGCGCAATTATACAATCAGCCAATGATGCCTGCATCGCAATCGCCGAAGGCATGGCCGGATCCGAACTAGGGTTTTCGTTGCTGATGGACAGGAAAGCCAAGCAGTTGGGCATGACCAACAGCAGTTTTGCCAACTCGACTGGCTTGCCAGATCCAAAACAGCGCATGAGTGTGGCGGATCTTGCGAGAGTGGCGCGGTATATCGTTAATATTCACCCAGATTATTTCAAAATATATAGTCAGCCCGAATTCACATGGAATAAAATCACGCAAGCAAATCGCAATCCGCTGCTCAAAGATTATCCCGGCGCTGATGGCATGAAAACTGGCTATACCAAGGAAGCTGGTTACGGCATGGTTGGCTCAGCCACGCGCGATGGCAGACGGTTGATTATGGTGGTGGCAGGGCTCACATCAATTGCCGAGCGCAAACTTGAGGCACAAAAATTATTGGATTGGGGCTTCAACCAATTCAAAACGATTGAATTATACGATGCGGGTGAAACCGTGGCCCGCGCTCGCGTGTGGGGCGGTGAATCGCGCTGGGTGAATCTGGCTTCGCCAAACCGCGTGCAATTGGCTCTATCAACGGCAGAGCAAGCCAAAGTTGACGTGCGCATGAGTTATACCGGGCCTTTAATTGCGCCAGTGAAGGCCGGAACACCAGTTGGTGTGGTGCGCGTATTGATCGATGGTAAAGCAATTTCCGAAGTGCAGCTCGTCACCGACAGAGATATTGCCGCAGTGGATTCAATGTGGCAGCGCGCTTATGATAGCGCTTTAATAATGCTTTTCGGTTCGTAATATGTTTATCACATTTGAAGGTGGCGAAGGCACTGGCAAGTCGACACAGCTCAAGCTATTGGCAGATCGACTGCTCGCTGAAGGCAGGACAGTCGTTCAAACGCGTGAGCCCGGTGGCACCAAAGAGGCTGAGGCCTTGCGTGCGCTTTTGGTTTCCGGCGAGACGGATCGATGGTCTGCCGAAAGTGAGGCATTGCTTAACTACGCTGCAAGAGATAGCCATTTGCACCATGTGATCAGGCCCGCTTTGGCGGCTGGTGCCATTGTTCTGTGTGATCGCTTCATGGATTCAACGCGAGCCTATCAAGGCTATGCAGGTGGTTGCACTTTTCATCTGCTGGACGAGTTGGAGCGCAGCATTGTGGGCGACACGAGGCCCACTCTTACCTTGATGTTTGATCTAGACCCAATCATTGGTTTGGCCCGCGCAAAATCTCGGGGCGAGGGGGCTGAAGATCGTTTCGAACGCAAGGGCCTCGCATTTCACCAACGTATTCGCGATGGTTTTATGGAGATCGCCAAAGCCGATCCTCAACGCTGCCGTGTGATCAACGCCAACCAATCCGTAGATGCCGTTGCCGCTGCAATTTGGGGCCAACTTAATGGCTGAGGAAACTGAAGACCCCCGCGAAGTACCGTGGCACCCGCGTCATGCAGTCGAAATCATAGGGCATTCAGAAGCCGCCACGCGTTTTTACCGGGCCTTTGATGATGGCAAGCCGCACCATGCTTGGTTGCTCACAGGACCCAAAGGCATTGGCAAGGCCACATTGGCTTATCGCTTGGCTGGGCATGTTTTGGGGCAGAAGAACCAAACGCAAGCGGCGCGTTGGATTGGGGCTCGTGCTCACCCTGATTTGTTTGTGTTAGAGCGTAAACTCGGCGACACCAAGCCAGGCAAATTAAAATCTGAAATCTCCGTCGATGACGCCCGGGGACTTTCTGAATTTTTCTCGCACACATCCTCTAGTGGGTGGCGGGTTGGTTTGGTTGATGCTGCTGATGACCTTAATACCGAATCTGCCAATGCTTTGTTGAAGTTAGTTGAAGAACCTCCAGCACATTGTTTGCTTATTTTGGTTTGTCATTTGCCGGGAAGATTGCTCCGAACGATGAAATCGCGATGTAGCAGACTGCCGGTTTCTCGGTTACTAAATTCAGAAACATTACATGTTTTGAATAACTTAGCTTTAGACCCTAAACCCAGCACTCAGGATATGACCGCAGCGGCGGCTCTTTCGAATGGAAGTCCCGGTCGGGCCTTGGCTTTACTCACGTCAGAAGCAGCTCGGGCTTTTGAAGCGTTTTTGAAAACCAAAAGGCATAGTGCTTCGAGCATTGTGGCATTAGGCAATCGCTTTGGCGGGCGCGCTGCTACGCAAGATGATTTCAACATGTTCATAGAATTGCTGTTGGGTTGGACTGCTGAAAAAGCTTCTGCCCAAGGCAATGTAGCTCTCGCGTCAGCACATTCTAAAATTGCCGAAAATATTCGCATCACAAATGGCTTTAACCTTGATCGCAGACAAGCCGTTATTGCCGCAGTGAGCATGTTGCAAGAAGCCTTGAAGGCGGCGTGATTTCGAGGCATTGAATGGGCCATGAGCAATAAACCTTATTTAATTTCGACGGCGATTCCTTATGCCAATGGCGCACCCCATATTGGCCATGCCTATGAACGCATTGCCGCAGATGTGATGGCGCGCTTCAAACGTTTGGATGGTGCAGACGTGATGTTCATCACTGGCATGGATGAGCATGGCCAAAAGATGCAGCAAACTGCGGCGCGCGAAAATATTACGGCACAAGAGTTGAGCGACAGAACTGCCGCGCTGTTTGAAACCATGGGCGAACACCTTAACGCAGTGACTGATGATATTGTGCGCACGACGTCGACGCGCCACAGAAAATCCGTGACCGAGATTTGGAAACGCATGGAAGCCGCAGGCGATATTTATCTCTCAAAATATGCTGGCTGGTATTCAGTGCGCGATGAAGCTTATTATGGTGAAGACGAGATTGAGGAACGCGAAGGCCGAAAGTTCTCAATCAAAACGTCAACCTTGGTGGATTGGGTGGAAGAGGAAAGCTATTTCTTCAAGCTCTCCGCCTATGCCCAACCGCTGCTCGACCTCTACGCCAAGAACCCAGAATTTATTGTGCCTGAACAATATCGCAATGAAATTACTTCGTTTGTTGCAGGAGGACTGCGTGATCTCTCGGTGAGCCGCACTACATTCGATTGGGGTATTCCAGTGCCGGGCAACCCCAAGCATGTTATGTATGTGTGGGTGGATGCTCTGACCAATTACATCACGGCAACAGGGTTTCCTGATGAGCAGGGGCCACTGGCGCATTATTGGCCAGCCGCCGCCCACGTGATTGGTAAAGATATTGTGCGCTTCCATGCAGTTTATTGGCCGGCATTTTTAATGTCAGCCAAACTGGCCTTGCCCAAGCAAATTGTGGTGCATGGTTTCTTGTTCAACAAGGGTGAGAAAATGTCTAAATCCACGGGCAATGTTTTGGCCCCAGCTGATTTGATCGAGCGCTATGGCGTGGATCCCGTACGGTATTTCTTCATGCGTGAAGTGCCATATGGCAATGATGGCAGTTATAGTCATGACGTGATTGTGGGCCGGATGAATGCTGACCTTGCCAATGATTTAGGAAATTTGGCGCAGCGCTCGTTGTCGATGGTCAACAAGAACTGCAGCGCGCAAGTTCCGGTTTGCGGAAATTTGACTGACGCTGATCAAGCCATGCTCGACCAAGCTGATGGTTTGATTGCGGAAGTGCGTGCTCAACATGATGCCTATGCCATCAGCAAAGCTATGGATGCAATCTGGAAAACTGTGGCAGAAGCCAATCGTTATTTTGCTGGCCAAGAACCGTGGGCGCTGAAGAAATCAGACCCGGTGCGGATGGAAACTGTGCTCTATGTAACGGCCGAAGTGCTGCGCATCGTTGGCATTCTCATCCAGCCATATGTGCCGAGCTCTGCTGGCAAGCTTCTGGATTTGTTGAACATTAGAGAAGGTGATCGCAAGTTTGAAAACTTAAATGATCGTTTGGTTTCTGGAACGGCGCTGCCACCACCTGCGCCAATTTTTCCACGTTTTGTGGAGGAGGGGGAAGTTCCCGCTAAAGCCTGATGCAAATGATCGTTGATAGCCATTGCCATCTCGATTACGAAGGCTTGTCGGAAAATCTGCCGGCACTGCTTCAGCGTTGCGACGAAGTTGGAGTTGGTTTGATGCTTTCTATCAGCAGTCGCGTGAAGAATTTTCCGCGACTGCTGGAAATCGCCGAAGCGCATGAAAACGTGTTTTGCACGGTGGGTACGCATCCACACAACGCCCACGAAGAACTTGACGTCACTGTTGCAGATTTGGTTCGCCTTTCAAATCATCCAAAAGTGGTGGGCATTGGCGAAGTTGGGTTAGACTATCATTATGATCTTGCCCCACGGGGCGCTCAAATGCAGGGTTTTCGCAGACATATTGCGGCGGCGCGTGAAACCGGCCTGCCGCTGATCATCCACAGCAGAGAAGCCGAAGACGATACAGCGCGCGTATTGGAAGAGGAAATGGCTAAGGGCACTTTCAAAGCTGTGCTTCATTGCTTCACGTCCAAGCAATGGTTGGCGACACGCGCTGTTGAATTAGGTCTACTGGTTTCGTTCTCGGGAATTTTAACTTACAAAAATGCAGAAGACTTGCGCGTGGCGGCCAAGGCCTTGCCTCTTGATCGTTTGCTGGTGGAAACAGATGCACCATTTTTGGCACCAGTGCCATTTCGCGGCAAAGATAATGAGCCTTCTTTCGTTGTTAAAACGCTTGAACAACTTGCGACGGTGCGCGGGCTTACGCGCGATGAGATGGCGAAAATTACCAGCGATAATTTCTTCCGGTATTTTTCCAAAGTGCAGCGCACGGCCATTTTTGCATGAGCGTGAAGTTCACCATATTAGGCTGCGGCTCATCTGCAGGAGTTCCGCGCATTGGTGGAGATTGGGGTGCGTGTGATAAATCGAATCCCAAAAATCGCCGCAGACGTTGTTCGGTTTTAGTGGAACAGACCGGACCAAGCGGCACCACCAGAGTTCTGATCGACACATCACCCGATATGCGCGAGCAGATGTTAGGTGCTGAAGTTCAATCGCTGGACGGCGTGTGGTACACCCATGAACATGCCGACCATACCCACGGCATTGATGAACTTCGAACCTTTTATCTCTTGCAGCGAAAGCGCATTCTGGTTTGGGCTGATCACGCAACGGCTGCAATGTTAATGACGCGTTTTGCCTATTGTTTTGCATCTCCTGCGGGCAGCGAATATCCACCCATCATCGATCACAATTTGATCGAGCCTGGTACAATTGTGGTCACTACAGGAGCAGGGGGCGCAATAAGTGGCCTGCCCTTTAGCGTTAACCATGGTAACATCACTGCGCTGGGTTTTCGGTTTGGTGATGTGGCCTATACGCCAGATTTGAATGGTATTCCTGATCGCAGCCTTTCTGCTCTCCAGGGCTTAGATTTGTGGATCGTTGATGCACTGCGCCGCACACCTCATCCAAGCCATTTCTCGTTGCCAGAAACTCTCGAGTGGATTGGGCGCATTAAACCCAAACGCGCCATCATCACTAATCTGCATGTTGATTTGGATTACGAGACCTTGTGCAAAGAGCTACCGCCACACATCAGGCCAGCATATGATGGGCTGGTCGTCGAAGGTTGAGTGCTCACCATGAAGATTAAATTTCTTGTGCAAGCCATTGACGGGGCCAAATTATTAGCCTGAACCTCTAGAATATTATGGACATATTTTCTCTTGTAAATATTCCATAATTAGCCTGAACCTTCAGAATATTATGGACATATTTCCACGCGGAAATATTCCATAATATATATTATGCGAATGATGGATGTATCATGAAACCAGAAGACATTACCAAGCAAGACCCCCGCAACATTGCTACCTTACGCGCCATTATGGAGGCACTGCGCAGGCCCGTGACAGGTTGCCCATGGGACTTGGAGCAAAGCTTCTCGACGATTGCGCCATACACCATTGAGGAAGCCTATGAGGTGGCCGATGCGATTGCGCGTGGCAATAAGGCCGACCTCTGCGATGAATTGGGCGATCTTCTGCTGCAGCCAATTTATCATGCGCAGATGGCCGCCGAGGAAGGCAGCTTTACGTTTGATGATGTCATTGCTGCAGTCGTTACGAAAATGATCCGCCGGCATCCGCATGTGTTCGGCGATGCGCAAGCACGGGCCGCAGGTGTGGCAAGTGGTTTCTGGGAAGAAAATAAAGCCAGGGAACGGGCAAGTCAGCCTCAGCAAGGGGTTTTGGATGCAGTCCCCCTCGCCCTGCCCGCATTGACCCGCGCCATCAAGCTGCAAGCCAAGGCCGCTAAAGTTGGTTTTGATTGGCCTTCGGTAGATAATGTCTATGAGAAAATTACCGAAGAGATAGCTGAGTTCCGCGAAGCAGCACCGATGCGCAAGGCCGAAGAGTTTGGCGACTTGTTATTTGCGCTGGCCAATGTGGCCCGGCACTTGGGAATTGATGCTGAAGCCGCTTTACGAGGCACCAATGAAAAATTCACGCGGCGCTTTAAGCACATCGAGGCTGAGTTGGAAAAACGCGGGCGCTTGCCAAAGGAATCGAATTTGGAGGAAATGGATGAGTTGTGGGATGAGGCTAAATCGTTAGAGTAGTTTGCTGTAAAGTTCTCGCCCGCGGTCTTCAAAGGCTTGCATGATCTTGTCGGCAGCAAATCCCATCATGCTGCCCGCCACCATTTGCAGCATCATATTTTTTAACACATAATCGACTGTGATGGTAACTTCCGCCGCACCCTCACCCGCTGCTTTGATTGACCAAACAGCATTCAGAGATTTCAAAGGACCATCACAAGATGTTGCTTGCACCGTTAAATTTTCACGGTCGGTAACAACGCGGCTGGTAAAGGTTTCGCGGAAACCTAATTTCTCAAAAGCCACTTGCATATCTGCATCGAAATTTTCTTTGGCGCCATTCAAATGACGTTCGCCACGTATGGCAGATCGCTTGAGCAGCGGTAGAAATTCTTTATAAGACCCAACATCTGCAGCAATGGCAAAGGCTTGATCGGCGCTCAAATTCACGCGCCGAGATTTTGAAAAATGCGCCATTTATTTGGCAGCACGTGCCGCGCGTAACTTGGCAAAATCTTCGCCAGCATGATGTGATGAGCGCGTGAGTGGCGAAGAGGACACCATCAAGAAGCCCTTGGAATATGCCAGCGTCTCGTAAGACTTAAACTCATCGGGTGTTACAAACCGATCAATAGCTGCGTGCTTTCGCGTGGGCTGCAAATATTGTCCGATGGTGATGAAATCAATTCCGGCAGAGCGCATGTCGTCCATCACTTGCATCACTTGCTCGCGCGTTTCGCCCAGCCCCACCATAATGCCAGATTTGGTAAACATTTGTTGATCAAGCTCTTTCACACGCTCCAACAAGCGCAGAGAATGGAAATAGCGCGCACCAGGGCGGATTTTCAAATAGAGGCCGGGCACGGTTTCAAGATTGTGGTTGAATACATCTGGCTTGGCTTCTACCACCATTTCCAACGCGCCATTTTTTTTCAAGAAATCTGGCGTGAGAACTTCAATGGTTGTGCTGGGTGAATATTTACGAATGGCTTCAACTGTGCGGGCAATGTGGCCTGCCCCGCCATCGGCTAAATCATCACGGTCCACTGATGTGATCACCGAATGCGATAAGCCCATGCGGAACACCGCGTCTGCCACACGCTCGGGCTCGCTTAGATCAAGTGCCTCCGGCATTCCGGTTTTCACATTGCAAAAAGCGCAAGCTCTGGTGCAGGTGTCGCCCATCACCATAAATGTTGCGTGTTTTTTCGACCAACATTCGCCAATGTTGGGGCAGCTTGCTTCTTCACACACTGTTACCAATTTATTCTCGCGCACAATTTTTTGCGTTTCGGCATAGATTGGCGAACCCGGAGCTTTCACCCTGATCCAGTCCGGCTTGCGCAGGAGTGGAGTTTCAGGGCGACCCGCTTTTTCGGGATGGCGCGGTTTAAGCGTATCGAGAAGTGTGGTCATTCGGTGTTAGCGCCGGCCGCGCAGGACTTTGAGTATGAGCAGCAGGCCGATTGCGCCAACAGCAGATACCACGAGGTTGCCGAGGAACCATCCGTTGAAAACCTCGCCAAGTTGAATGCCTGCGGCGTTGGCTACGAAGAAACCAATCCACGAGCCAATAATACCAACGATCAAGTTCATGATCAGACCCATGTTGGATCCCGTTACTTTTTCAGCAATCCAACCAGCTATGATGCCGATTAAAATCGTGCCACCAATGCCAACCGAACCTAAATCCATAATGCCTTGCATATTAGTCTCCCACTCAATTCAAAATTCTGGCGATAATCATCACAATGATCGCACCAATTGTAGCCGTTAAAATATCGCGCCCGATCTCGTTCTTAATTCCAAGATTGAGGCCCGCTTTGTTTAATGCAAAGGAACCCACAAAGGAACCCAATACACCACTGATCAGATATTGCACAATGCCATAACCACCCACAATCCAACTGGCCAACCAGCCAGCAACAAGGCCCATGAGCACTGCTATCATAATACTTTTAGAATCCATTTTATCCCCGTTTCTGTCGTCATTCCCGCGAAGGCGGGAATCCAACTCGTCTCTCAACTCTAAAGTTAGTTTCCCGCCGAAGCCTGTCCTCGCGAAGGCGGGGGCGGGAATGACGTATTTAGGTATGGTAAAAGTGATTTTCAATCACATATGTATTGCTCGGCCGTAAGCGCCTAGCACGCTTTCATGCATCATTTCTGAAAGTGTGGGGTGCGGGAACACGGTATGCATCAATTCAGCTTCAGTGGTTTCAAGGCCCATGGCAATCACATAGCCTTGGATCAATTCGGTCACTTCAGCTCCCACCATATGGGCACCCAGCAGTCGTCCGGTTTTGGCGTCGAAGATGGTTTTGATCAGGCCTTGATCTTCACCCAAAGCAATAGCCTTACCATTGGCGAGGAATGGGAACTTGCCCACTTTCACCTCAAAGCCAGCAGCAATTGCTTTGGCTTCGGTGAGGCCCACAGAAGCCACTTGCGGGTGACAATAGGTGCAGCCAGGGATTTGATCTTTGTTCAATGGATGGGCATCGAGGCCTTTGATTTTTTCAATACAGATCACGCCTTCATGCTCGGCTTTGTGCGCAAGCATTGGCGGCCCGGCAACATCGCCAATGGCATAAAGCCCGGCCACATTGGTGCGGCCATAACCATCCGTCACCACACAGCCACGATCGGTTTTAACGCCCAGCGCTTCTAGACCAAGACCTTCGATATTGCCCACGACACCAGTGGCCGCGATAACCCGATCGACCGTGATTTCCTCTTTCTTATCGCCCTGCTCTATTGTGGCTGTGACCGAGTTCGCGCCCTTTTTCAGCGAAGCAACTTTGGAACTGAGCTTGAATTTCAGGCCATGCTTTTCCAGTTGCTTCTGCGCAAATTTGGAAATGTCTACATCTTCAACCGGCATGATTTGATCCATGATTTCCACCACGGTCACATCAACACCCATGGCGTTGTAGAACGATGCAAACTCAATGCCGATGGCGCCGGAGCCAACCACCAAAAGTGACTTTGGCATTTCAGCTGGAATCATCGCCTCAAAATAACTCCACACCAATTTGCCGTCATGCTCCAAGCCCGGCAACACGCGCGGCCGCGCACCCGTGGCAAGGATGATGTGTTTAGCCGTGTAAGTCCCTGCCCCCAATGTGCCTTTAGGTGGTGGGTTTTGCGGCTGCATGACTGGCTTTTTGGAGTCCGTCACCACCACTTCACTGGGTTTAGAAAGCTTGGCTTCGCCCCAGATGATTTGCACTTTGTTTTTCTTGAGAAGACCATTCACACCCATGGTGAGGCGAGCAGAAACACCGCGCGACCTTGCTACCACTTTGGCAGCATCAAATTTGAGGTTGTCGGCTGAGAGGCCATAATCAGCGGCATGATTCATGTAAGTGTAAATTTCTGCCGAACGCAGCAGAGCCTTGGTGGGAATGCAACCCCAGTTGAGGCAAATGCCGCCGAGATGTTCACGTTCAACGAGGGCTACTTTGAAGCCAAGCTGGGCCGCGCGAATGGCGGTCACATAGCCACCTGGCCCTGCGCCGATAATGAGAACGTCGAAATTGGTCTCAGCCATAATTCACTACTCCAATTTCACCCTTCGAGGCCGCTTCGCAGCACCTCAGGGTGAGGTTGTTTTTATGGTTTTCCTTTTCCCTCATTCTGAGGTGCGAGCTCTTGCGAGCCTCGAAGGATGCGCCACACCTCAAATATCTAAAATCTTTTCCACCACAGGCACCAGCGCAGCGCCAATGGCTCTGGTGTTTGCCACATCTAAATGCCCGCCATCCACTTCACTGGCTTTTGCCACTGAACCCGCATCAAAGAAATGAACATCCAATTCTTTGGCAATGCGAGAATAATGGGTGGCGAAGAGTTTTGACTCCGCAATTACATGGCCCCACAAATCATTGAACCATTCATCTTTGGTGGGCACCAATGCTGGTGGCGACATGATGAGGATGGGTGGGCAAGAATATGTGCCAGACCAATTGTGATTGCGCGTCAACTTCACCAAACGCTCGATGCCCAGAGACGAGTCAAAGGCGCGATTATGCTTCAAATCATTGGTGCCCAACATAATGATCACCAGATCAAGCGGCTGATGGGTTTTCAGTGCAATTGGCAGGCCCACTGATCCATTGCGATTTTCCTCCGCGGTCGGATCATCGAACACCGTGGTGCGCCCGTTCATGCCCTCTTCAATCACGCGGGCTTTGCTTTTGAGACCGTGAGCCAATACATTCGGCCAGCGGTCCTCATAATCCATGCGCATACCAGTGGAGGCATTATAGCCCCAAGTGAGTGAGTCTCCGAATGCGAGGATGGTTTTCAAGAACGTGACTCCAGTACTGCTATGCGTGTCTTTAAATCCGCCAAGTCTCTTTGCAAGTTCTCAAAATCCATGCGGTGTTTGGTTGTAAGGCCCAAATGTGCCAAGTTGTCTCCGCGAATTTCCGAAACAACGTCTTGTACTTCATGAACAGCATCGGTGATCATGATAAGCCGTTCCTTGGCTAGCTGTTGTTCCTTGCGAACACCTGAGAGGTTATCCTGTATGTTTTTCAAAACAGGAAGGATTGCGTCGGTGGGGTCGGCCATTTCAAAGTCCTTTGTCGCATCAAACTCGATTGCTTACTCACACCAACATCAAAGCAGGTTCTTCGAGATACATTTTAATTGCCCCCAAGAATTCCGCGCCCAAGGCACCATCAACAGCGCGGTGGTCGGTTGAGAGGGTTACACTCATCAGCTGCTCAATCACAATATCATTGCCGCGCACAACAGTCCGCCGCTCACCAGCACCCACAGCCAGAATTGTGGCTTGGGGTGGGTTGACGATGGCTTGGAAGTTTTTAACGCCCATCATGCCCATGTTGGACACTGAGCAGGAACCACCGGTATATTCCGATGGATTGAGTTTGCGCGATTTGGCGCGCGCTGCATAATCTTTCATCTCGATGGAGATTTGCGCCAGACCCTTGGTCTCCGCTTTGCGCACGATTGGTGTGATCAAGCCGCCGGGGATCGACACGGCCACGCCCACATCGGCATGGTGGTGTTTGACCATATTGTTTTCAGTCCAGCTCACATTGGCATCTGGCACTTTGATCAGCGCCATGGCCATAGCCTTGATCACGAAGTCGTTGACCGAGACCTTCCACGCGGGCTTGCCGTCTTTATCTTTTGGCGCAACCGCGTTCAGGCGTTCACGCAAGGCCAGCAGGTTTTCCAGCGAAATATCAACAGTCACATAAAAATGCGGAACTGTTTGCTTGGATTCCGTTAAGCGGCGCGCAATGGTTTTGCGCATGCCATCATGCGGCACCAGATCATATGAGCCTTCCGCAAAAAGCTTGAGCACTGAAGCTTCGGCAGGTGATGCGGCCACTGCCCCCGCCGTGGCCGCACCGCGCGCGATACCCGCCGGAGCAGGCTTCGCCGTCTCGATATCCTTCATGACGATTCTGCCATGGGGACCGGATCCTGTAAGGGAGAATAGATCAATACCCTTAGCTTTAGCAAGCCTGCGTGCGAGTGGCGAAGCAAAGACGCGTGCCCCGCTTGCAGTGGCCTTTGTGGTCTGCGCAAGCTGCGGCACCACGGGCTGAGGAATATTTGATTTTGCCTCATGCTGGGGTGCCGCCGCAGGCGGCCTCGAAGCACTGGCGGAATCAGGCATCTTCTCCCCCTCCGCCAAAATCACAGCAATTGGCGCATTCACCAACACATCCTCGGTACCTTCGGCCACCATAATTTTGGCCAGCACACCTTCATCAATGGCTTCCACTTCCATCGTCGCTTTATCGGTTTCGATTTCGGCCAGCACATCGCCACTCTTCACCTTGTCGCCCTCTTTTTTGAGCCACTTTGAAAGCTTGCCTTTCTCCATGGTGGGCGAAAGGGCGGGCATGAGGATAGTTGGCATGATGCTGGCCTTTAATTAAGTGTTAGAGAGAACCGATGATTTTGCAGCGGCCTTAGCAAGATCGTCATTCAAAGATTTGCGAATTTCGGCAAGATTAGCAGCCGTGGTGCCGTGGCCCATTTCTGCCATGCTCGCCGCTACTTGCTGGGCCATGCCTGCAAGCACATGGCCCCAAATATCAGCCTTGCCGAAAGCCATAGCATGAAGCGAAAGGCTGAGTTGCCCACCAATAATCCAAGCCCGCGCAATCTCACCAGCGCCGGCATCATGGAACACTTCATGTGGCGGCTGCAATTGATGCGGATGGGTTTCTTTTGAATGGTCGTGGTGGTGGTGATCGTGTTCAGACATAGAGTACTCCTTTAACAGCGGCCACCACGTCATCGACTGTGGGCAGTGCCAGTTTTTCCAAATTTGCGGCGTAGGGCATGGGCACATCTTTGCCAGCTACACGCGCCACAGGTGCGTCGAGATAGTCGAAAGCATGGGTCATAATTTCGGCTGCGAGTTCAGAGGTGACCGAAAAGCGCGGATAGCCCTCTTCCACACACACGCAACGATTGGTTTTCTTCACACTGGCTAAAACGGTTTCGATGTCCAGTGGTCGAATGGTGCGAAGATCAATCACTTCACATTCTATCCCCTCGGCGGCCAGCTTTTCAGCGGCGGCCAAAGCGTAAGTCATGCCGATGGAGAAGGACACGATGGTGACATGGTGGCCGCTGCGCGCAATGCGCGCCTTGCCAATCGGCACCACCCAATCTTCCAGATTCGGCACTTCAAAGGATTTGCCATAGAGGATTTCATTTTCGAGGAAGATGATGGGGTTCGGGTCGCGGATGGCAGCTTTCATCAAGCCCTTGGCGTCGGCAGCGGAATATGGTGCCACAACTTTGAGGCCAGGGATTTGAGCATACCATGCGGTGTAGTCTTGTGAGTGCTGCGCGCCCACGCGAGCCGCCGCTCCATTGGCTCCGCGGAATACGATCGAACAACCCATCTGCCCGCCCGACATATATAAAGTTTTGGCGGCTGAGTTGATAATATGGTCAATCGCTTGCATGGCGAAATTGAAGGTCATGAATTCGACGATAGGTTTTAGGCCCGCAAAGGCTGCACCCGTGGCAATGCCAGTAAAACCGTGTTCGGTGATTGGCGTATCGAGCACACGCTCAGGTCCAAATTCGTCGAGCATGCCTTGGCTGATTTTATAAGCACCTTGATATTGGCCCACTTCTTCGCCCATCAAAAACACGTCCTTGTCGCGGCGCATTTCCTCGGACATGGCCGAGCGCAAAGCTTCGCGCACTGTCATGGTGATCATTTCGGTGCCGGCTGGGATTTCGGGGTCTTGAAGTGCAGGGCCCTTCGAGGGCGGCTGTGCCGCCACCTCAGGGTGAGGGATAGTTTTAACACTCTCATCCTGAGGAGCTCGCGCAGCGGGCGTCTCGAAGGAAGCCGAAGCCTCACCAATCACCGCAATCGGCGCATTTACTTTTACGCCTTCAGTTCCTTCTGGAACCAAAATCGCCGTCAGCACCCCTTCATCAATTGCTTCCACTTCCATGGTGGCTTTATCAGTTTCAATCTCGGCTAAAATATCACCGGACTTAACCTGGTCGCCCACGGACTTTAGCCACTTGGCGAGCTTGCCCTCTTCCATGGTGGGGGAAAGTGCTGGCATGAGGATTGTTGGCATTTTGATTACTCCTCAAGCCACTTTGTAAATATCAGTATAAAGTTCACTCGCATCAGGCTCTGAATCAGCCGTGGCGAAATCTGCTGATGCCGTTACAATCTCGCGAATATCGGCATCCATTTTTTTCAAATCATCATCGGTCGCACGGTTGGATTTCAGCAACCGCATTTTCACCTGCTCAATCGGGTCATGCTCTTCGCGCATTTTCTGCACTTCTTCTTTAGTGCGATATTTCGCTGGGTCTGACATAGAATGACCGCGATAACGATAGGTCATCATTTCAAGAATATATGGCCCCGCGCCAGAGCGACAATGTTCTGTGGCGCGGTCGGCTGCTTCCTTCACAGCGCGAACATCCATGCCATCAACTTGTTCTGACGGAATGCCGAAGGCCTCGCCACGGGCACCGAGATGTTCGGATGCTGCGGTTGACCGCGCTGCCGAAGTGCCCATGGCATAACGGTTGTTTTCGATCACGAAAATGACCGGCAACTTCCAGATTGAGGCCATGTTGAAAGTTTCGTAAACTTGGCCTTGATTGGCAGCACCGTCACCAAAATAAACCATCGAGACATTGTTGTTGCCACGATACTTATTGGCAAAGGCAAGCCCTGCCCCCAGTGGCACCTGTGCGCCGACAATGCCGTGGCCACCATAGAAATTCTTTTCGCGGCTGAACATATGCATGGAGCCGCCTTTGCCTTTGGAATAACCACCTTGGCGGCCCGTGAGTTCGGCCATCACGCCTTTGGCATCCATTCCGCAAGCCAGCATGTGGCCATGATCACGGTAAGAGGTAATGCGCTGATCGCCCGCAATGGCTGCCATTTCCATGCCAACCACCACGGCCTCTTGACCGATATAGAGATGGCAGAAACCGCCAATGACGCCCATGCCATAAAGTTGACCGGCTTTTTCTTCAAAGCGGCGAATGAGCAACATGTCATGATATGCTTGGAGTTCGTCTTCGGCTGACAAGCCTGAATTCTTTAAATCGGACTTGGCCTTTGCCGGCTTATCACCCTTCTTTGCCAAATAAGCTGATCTCACCGCCATGAGCCTTCTCCCTGAATTGCAGGAGTAAACGTAGCAGCAAATGATTGTGCTGGCTTGTGAAAAAGTGAATTAACTGGATTTTGGTTTATCTAGCGGATATGGAAGGAGAATTATTTTGAGAGCGCCACGATGACGTCAGTTGGTTTCACCATAAACAAGTCTCTGCGCGCCAACTCATCTACAAAATCCGGGTCAATGCTCTCTGGCCGCACGAGTTTAACCTTTGCTTCCAGTGCTTGTCGCTGCACCAAAATGCCAGCGCCTTCGGCTTTTAAGCCTTCCAAATGCACCACCAACTTGTCACGATAGGAATATCCACGCGCGCCATAGCAGGCCTGCCAACCCAAATAAGTCAACATGGTCAGACTCGCTACGCAGACCAAGAACTCAAACTTTCTCACGTGCACCAGCCGCATGATATATCCTTTTCAACCAATTGAGACCTTACTGGTTAACAAGTGGTAATGATTCTAATTCGCGTTATAATGTTGCTTGATTTTTGATCGGTTTATGCTGATCTACGTCTAAAGAGGAATTCATGCTGTCGAGCAGTCGATTTGTTGTTGCCATACATGTGCTCTGCATTCTCGCAAAGAATGCTGGGAAAGGCCCGGTTTGCTCTGGTTCTATCGCCAGCAGTGTAGCTACAAATCCGGTGGTTATCCGTAGATTGATGGCTGAACTTGAAAAAGCAAACTTGGTTGTTGCAACTGCAGGCCGCTCTGGCGGTTTTTCCCTCAGCAAAATAGCTTGCGAAGTTTCATTGGCGGATATCTATGCTGCGGTCGAAACCTCTACGGTGTTCAGAGCACACAAATTGGATCCAGAATCCAATTGTCCAATTGCCGCTCAAATGTTCGAAGCACTCACGCCCAAGCTGAGGAATGCGGAAAATGCAATGTTTGCCTCTCTTGGAGACACTAAGCTCAGCCAAATAGCTTTGGCGATTCACTGAGGGTAAAACTGACAACTTGCTGACAGCTTTGAGAAGGTGCCTGTCAGAGTTCATTTACTATCAATTAACGCGAGTGTTACGTTGAGTCTGTTGCGTCATTCAAACAAGGGCGAAACACTTGTGCAGTCGTGTGTTCCGAGCTTTCGCAATCATTTGCCCGATGATTGCAGGCTTGTGTAAAGCGTTCTGCATTATTTTGGTCCTGGAGCATACTGTTAGGTGAGATCAAGGCACGTTGCCCCGCCTCCTCATCCGGTTTTGATCCGGGACCCAAGTGCTGTTAACACTGCGTAAAATTAAGGCTTTGAATTTCGGTGACGGACCAAATTTTCAACTCGAGGCGCAACGTGCTGCAATTGATTTTTGCAGCAAGCTTTTTCGTGGGCCATCCAACCTCTGCCAGTGCTGAAGATAGCTATGATGAAGATGAAAGCGACGATGACAATAGCGCTTCAGGTTCAAATTTTGGCGGGGGCTCTACTGCCGGGTTCACCAATCGAAATGGAACCGTAATTGGTTCGCAGAAGCCGCCAGATAAATTTGGTCGCCTTCTCAATCAGGACGAAGTGACAGCCGCTATTGCCAGCGGCAATGCAGCAACCTTGCCATTGCTGCTGGCCTATTTAAATCTCTATTATCCAGGAAAAGTTTTGGATGTTAGGCTGCATGCAAAGGAAGAAAAATATATCTACGAAATTAAACTGCTATCCAACACCATTTTCTTGCGCACGGTTTTACTCGATGCAAGAACCTTGGGAAAAATCTAACCACAATGCGCATCTTGATTGCAGAAGATGAACCCATAGTAGCCAGGAACATTGCAAATACGTTGCGTTCATCTGGATATATTCCTGAAATTGCAGTCGACGGTGAAGAGGCTTGGTATAAAGGTTCAACAGAAACTTTTGCTGCAATCATTCTGGATCTAGGCTTGCCTAAAATGGATGGTATCAGTGTTCTGCGGAAGTGGCGATCTGAAGGCGTTTTAACACCCGTTGTCGTCATCTCTGCGCGCGGCACTTGGAATGAGCGTGTCGATGGCATTGACAATGGCGCTGACGATTACCTGCCCAAACCATTTCAAATGCCGGAACTGCTTGCACGGCTGCGCGCTGTTTTGCGCCGCGCCGGGGGGCAGGCACAGTCAGTTATTGATGCAGGCAAACTGCAAATTGATCTGCGTTCGCGAATGATTACAGTGGATGGCGTTTTGGCAAATCTGACACCACTTGAATTTCGACTGGTCCATTTTCTCGTTATGCAGAAGGGACGCGTTGTTCCCCATGGTGAACTTTCAGAAAGTCTATACGATCATGACCATGACCGTGATGCCAATGCTATTGAAGCCGTGGTAAGTAGGTTGCGCAGAAAATTGGGGAGCGGCATTATTCAGAATAAGCGTGGCTTTGGCTATTTCATAGCCGACACCGAAGTATCATGAATAATTCTGGTTCTATCAAACTTCGACTTATCATTGCGGCGGCACTTGGTATCAGCGTTTCACTGCTACTAGCGGGCTTGAGTTTTTACATCATATTTCAGCGCTATGTGGAACGCTCCGTCGTTGCCGAGTTGGAAAATCACTACACCCAATTGGTCGCAAGTATTCGAGTTGATGAATTTGGCACTCTTAAAACCAGAGCAGCGCTGAGTGATCCTAGATTCCAAAAACCATATGGCGGGCTCTATTGGCAAATTGTTGAAACTGGAAAAACACCACTAAGGTCGCTCTCACTTTTCGATGATACCCTAACGGTCCCAAGACTTGAGCAGGACCAGGCCACTATGATTGACGAGGTATACATCATAGATGGCCCTGAGTTAACTAAACTTTTTGCGCTTGGCAGGTTGCTGGTGGTGCCGGGTAATGATGGCATCGACAGAAAACTCTACATTATCATGGCGGCTGATCGAAGTGAGATTGACAAAACTGTAAACAGCTTTGGCTATGACCTTAGTTTTGGCTTGGGGATACTTTACACAGCACTGCTCGCTGGCGCCCTCCTCCAAATATTTATTGGCTTGCGTCCGCTGGAAGCATTGAGGAAGAATGTTGAGAAGATTAGACTTGGAACGGCTCAGAATATTTTGGGAACCTTTCCTAAAGAAGTCGAACCTTTGGTCAGCGAAGTAAATGCGCTCATTGGCGATCGCGAAAAACAATTGCAGCGCGCGCGCCAACGCGCCAGCAATTTAGCCCATGGCCTTAAGACGCCACTGACTATTATGAGCGCAGTTGCTGATACGATCGAGGCCTCTTTGCTCAAGCGCGAAGCACAAGACATTCGTGATAGTGCCAACCAAATGCATCAACTTGTTGAACGTGAACTTTCAAGGGCCAGAATGGCCAGTGGCCACGCAGTGCAACAAACACCTATAGCGCCGATTGTTACGCGGGTGATTAATGCACTGAAAAAAACGTCTGACAATGAAACTCTGCTCTGGTATTCGACTGTCCCCGCACTTGCGAGTTTTGCCATGGAACCTGATGATTTTTTGGAATGCGTGGGCAATCTTCTCGAAAATGCGCGGAAATGGGCCAAGTCGCAAATTCTTGTATCTTGGAGCAATAACGTATTAAAAATTGAAGATGACGGCCCGGGTGTACCTGACGAAAACATTGTTTCAATATTAGAGCGTGGCGTTAGGCTCGATGAGACAGTGGCAGGCTCTGGGCTGGGCCTTGGCATTGTTGCAGAGCTGCTGGAAATTTATGGCCTGGACATAAAGCTCTCACGCTCAAGCCTTGGCGGCCTGAGCGTGAGTATTGGTAAGAATTTAGCCCTTCAAGATTGAACGGCCGGCGTAAACGGCTTGGCTGCCCAATTCTTCTTCAATGCGGAGAAGCTGATTATATTTCGCCAACCGATCAGAACGTGCGAGCGAGCCAGTTTTAATCTGGCCGCAATTGGTGGCCACGGCCAAATCGGCAATGGTTGAATCTTCAGTTTCACCCGAACGATGTGACATCACGGCGGTGTAACCAGCTTTATGGGCCATTTCCACGGCTTCCAAAGTCTCAGTGAGCGAACCAATTTGGTTCACCTTAACCAAAATTGAATTGGCGATATGTTCTTTAATGCCGCGTTGCAGGCGCTTGGTGTTGGTTACAAACAAATCATCGCCGACGAGCTGATGGGTTTTACCGATCAGGTCAGTCACTTGCTTCCAACCATCCCAATCATCTTCGCTCAACCCATCTTCAATTGAAATGATTGGATAGGTTTTTGCGAGATGCGCCAGATACTCAGCTTGTTCTTTGATCGAACGCGTCTTGCCTTCACCTTCATAAACATATTGGCCGTTTTTGAAGAATTCAGTGGCGGCACAATCAGTGGCCAAAAACACGTCATGGCCAGGTTTGTAACCAGCTTGCTCGATTGACTTCATAACGAAATCAAGGGCTGCTTCTGCTGATGGCAGGTTTGGCGCAAAGCCACCTTCGTCGCCTACGTTTGTGTTGTGGCCAGCCTTCTTCAATGCGCTTTTGAGTGTGTGGAAAATTTCGGCACCCATGCGCAGTGCTTCTTTGAAGGTTGGCGCACCCACTGGCATCACCATAAATTCTTGGAAGTCGATTGGGTTATCAGCATGGGCACCACCGTTGATGATGTTCATCATAGGAACTGGCAAAGTGCGGGCCGATGCGCCGCCAACATAACGGTAAAGGGGCTGGCCGCATGATTCTGCAGCAGCCTTGGCAACAGCAAGCGACACACCGAGAATTGCATTGGCACCGAGACGAGCTTTGTTGGGCGTGCCATCCAAGGCAATCATCGCCTGATCAATAGCGATCTGGTTTTCGGCGTCCATATCGGCCAAAGCTTCATAGAGTTCGCCATTCACCGCAGCCACAGCCTTGGTAACGCCCTTACCCATATAGCGGGTCTTGTCGCCATCGCGCAGTTCCATGGCTTCGTGGGCACCTGTGGAGGCGCCAGATGGCACAGCAGCGCGACCAAACGCACCGTCTTCCAAGGTCACATCAACTTCAACTGTGGGGTTGCCACGGCTATCCAGAATTTCGCGGGCGGTAATGTCGAGAATAGCTGTCATGTGAAGCTCCAAATATTGCTATGGCGCTGCTTATGGTCACTTCAAGTGATGTTTGCAAGAATTTTGAGGGGCGTACGTCAAAAACTTAAATTGCTCTGAAATTACTGAGAGCTTACCAACACTTGGGTTGGCTTCTGGCGCAGGCTTACCCACAATTTCGAGTCCACTTGCGATTGGCGCTTCAGAAATGTGTAAGGCGTATGGTCCCAGCGCAGAACATCATTGTGGCGGTTATCGAGAATAAAATCGCCCTTGTCGGTGACCACAGTTAGAACAGCATGGCCTTCGCCTTTTTCATCGAGCAACACGGTGATGAGCAAGTCATCAGCGGCCACGCCCAAGCTTTGCAATTCGCGCTTCTTCAGCAAGGCATAATCTTCACAGTCACCAGCAGTTGTGGGGTAAGTCCAGTTTTCTACAACACCATAGAGGTCTTGATCACTTTGTGGTTTAACTTTGTCATTGATTGAAGTGTTAACTGCAACAATCAAATCCCATTTTGCTTGGGTAAGTGTGAGGCGGTCGCGGGTCGAGCCCTTGATTTGGCATTCGGCTTGGCCCGCTGCGCAGAACTTAACATAACCGATGGGCGGCAAGGATTTGCCGAACAACTTCATATTTGCTGAAGAGTTTTCAACCGCATGGGCCTGCCCGCTCGCCACCAAAACTGCCAAAACACTGAGTACAAACTTGAACGACATGCGCGGCCCCTGTATTAGTTAACAAAGTGTTAACTGCAGGTTCCCGCGCTGTAAAGATTAAGGTTTAAGAATGGTTAACGCATGTTCCCGGTGTGGCCGAGCGAGAAGCGGCCTGGCTGCGGCCACACCGTTAAACCATGCGGTTCAATGCCCACATTGATCTTGATGACGGCGCCCGTTGTAGTGTCGATAGCATAAACTTGACCATCATAACGCCCAGCCAGCCATAGTTCTTTGCCATCGGCCGTAACATTGCCCATATCTGGGCTGCCGCCGCCAGGGATTGGCCACTGCGCCACAACTTTATTGGAGGCAAACTCGATGACCGAAACACTGCCGGGGCCTTTGGCTTTATCAGGCATGCGGTTAGAGCCGCGATTGCCGACATAAAGCTTCTTGCCATCGCGGCTGGTGGTGAGGCCATGAGCGCCTTTGCCCGTCGCGATAAAGCCAGTTTCTTTAAAAGTATCGGCGTCAACCAAAAACACGCCGTCATTCATCATATCAGTGATGTAAAAAGTTTTACCATCAGGCGACAGGCGAATGTCTTGCGGCATGCCGCGCTTTGAAAACGAAAGGCCACTCACAAGTTTCTTTTGCTTGAGATCAACTTTTATTATGCTGATCCCTTTAAACTCGCAGGTGAAAATTGCAAAGCTGCCATCAGCAGAAAAATCAGCATGGTTGATGCCATTGCAGATTGGCGTCTTGATAATATAGTTTAACACCATGGTGTGAGGATCACGAAACTCCAATTGGCGATGCGCTTCAGCGACGATAATTGCTTCCGTTCCATCTGGCGTAAAATATACGTTATACGGATCATTGACTGGAATCTCTTTGCCGGGTTTTCCAGTTAGAGGGTCAATTGGAGTCATGCTGCCATGTTCGGTAAAATTGGCAGTATTGGCCACCCACAATGTCTTCAGATCCCATGATGGAACAATATGCTGCGGGCCTAAGCCCACCTTGTAAGTATCAATAACTTTGTGCGTGGCAGGATCAATCACACTTACAGTGTTTGAAGAATGGTTGGGTACATAGACGCGCTGCAAAGCACCAGCCACGGCGGGGCTCAATTTATCGCTGCCAATTTCGCTGTAGATGTTGACCGGAGCTGGCGTGACGGCAGGGCAACCCTGCCCTTCGCAGGCTTGGCTTGCGGGAGAGAAAATCGATGTGGCCAAAAGACCGAATAAAAAAGCAGTAGACCGAATGAGCAATTGACAACCTGTGTAATAAATTTACGGGCGAGTTAAAAATTTTCTGATAGCGATTACCGTTCCATCCACAATAAGGTCAACCCCTATTTGACCAAGTTCAGCTGATGCGGATTTAGGGGCGTCACCATAAACTCCAACAGCTGCTGTGCCTTCAGATAGTTTGTCGCTTCGCACCATGCTGGGAACCGTGGCCAATTGCAGCGACGTATCGGCTAAGGCAGCATGTGTACCAATTTCAGATCTTGGATAGCCTTTTTTCAACAGAGTTTCAACATATGCACCTTGTGCTAAAGCATAATATTCAAGTGCAGCAAAAGCACGAGTGCTTGTGCCTTTCCACTGCCTATTTAATTTCGCGGCGACGGCCATTTCATTGTTCTGGTAACTGCCGTGATCACCAATAAACACAATTGTTTTGAACCCGGCTTGCTTGAAACTCTTGGCAGCGGATTCTAACATTTGGTTGAAAGTTGCATCCGAAATTGTAATTGTGCCCGGAAATTTCATATGGGAGGTTGGTGGGTCAATTTCGCCTTCTGGAACATATGCTATCACTGGTGCCACCAGTGTGTGGCCAAGCTTTTCTGCGATTTTTTCAGCAAGAAACTTTACCCGAGCATTGTGTTTGCCCAAAGCAATATGCGGCCCACTTTGTTCAGTGCCGCCAATCGGAATTATTATAGTTGCCGTGCCAGCAGCAATCGCGGTGCGAAGTTCCGTCCACGTGAAGTCTTCGAGGAATATGTCGGCATGGGCTGCGGCACCACTCACCATGAACAAAACAAAAAGGAGATATCTCATGCCCTCCTTCTTTGCCGAATCTCAGGCTATTCGCAACCAAACTTTAGTTTGAAGACACTTGGGTTATTTGTGTTTCGGTAATGCGCGCGTCTTCATAGCCAGCAGCAATCGCCGTTTGTAATGCGGATTGTGAATCGGCATCATTGTCAAATGGGCCCATTTGCACTCGATATAGTGGTCCATTCGCGCCGACGGCTTTAATGATGTTAGCTGGACCGAAGCCTGACAATTCCTGATAGGCTATTTGTGCATTCTCTAAGCTGCGAAATAAGGCCACGCGCACAATATAACCTGCAGGTGACGATGGTGGCGGTGGCTCATAGGCTGCGCGCTGCACCGCCATTTCTGGCTTGGGCTTACGTGGACTTGTCGATGCCACTTGCACGGCACCAACGTCTGACGGTGAGAGCGAGGCCAGTTGGCTCAATGAAGCCCCGTTCTGCAGTGATTTATTCATGGCCAGCACATGGCGCGCCCCATTGTCATTCAATGGCGCTGGTCCGATGAGTTGAACCCGCACACGCCCGATCCCTTGGTGGCGAAAATCAAGGCGATCAGCTGCCATTTTTGAGACGTCAAGAATCCGTGTGTCTACAAATGGTCCGCGATCATTGATGCGGACAATGACTTCTTTGCCATTGTCGAGATTTGTTACTTTGGCATAACTTGGAATTGGCAAGGTTGCGTGGGCCGCTGTCATTGTGTTCATATCAAACCACTCACCGTTCGAGGTTTTGCGTTTGTGAAACGCCTCGCCATACCAAGAGGCTTGGCCCTTTTTGTCGTAACTTGGTTGTTCGTGTGGCGTGAACCAACGGCCCGCAACCTGATAAGGGCTGCCGACATGACGCTTGCCACCAGCAAATGGAATTGCTCCTTTGCCTTTATAGTGCGGGCTGCCTTTACCTGCGAACGGATCGAGCTTTGCGCTCTTATAAGTTCTCTTTCCTGAATATTTTTCCGGCTTATGACTTGAGCAAGCGGCCAAAGTCAGCGCGCACAGAATACACAACAACATAGTAGACAAAGAACGCCGCATATCAAACTCCTGTGGTAAAAATACCAGCAGTGCTCTTTTTGCGACTATTCCGTAAAGTTTGAGTCAAATTAATTGGTTAATTGAACCTTACTGCAAAGGTTTAATTTCTTGCACTGTGCCAGTTGTGATGTTTGCCACGCCCAGCCGCGCTAAATTCTGCGCCGCCATAGCAATACCCTTGGCCGCGGCCCGACCATAATAGACTTTAGCCTTCTCGATATCTTTGCTGGTGCCCCAGCCCATTTCATACATGCCGCCCAGATTATTGAGCGCCCATCCTTCTTGCGCCTTGGCAGCGCTTTCGAATAACTCGAAGGCTTTCGCCAAATCACGATTTACACCCAAGCCTTTGAGATAAAGGACACCAAGATTATTCTGAGCAACGGCATTATTTTGGTCTGCTGATTTCTGATACCATTCAGCTGCTTGTTTTTCATCTTTGGCAATGCCTTCACCATTCTGAAGCATTTGCCCCAATAAATTTTGGGCGGCAGCATGACCAAGTTTTGCAGCAGATTGCAATAATTTCAGAGCGGTTGGCTTGTCTGCTACAAGCCCGGGTGCGCCTTTGCTAACCAATTTCGCAAGTCGAAACTGTGCCTCCACATTGCCAGCAAGTGCCGCTTCACGATACCACTTCGCGGCTTTGGCTGGATCAATTTTAGCTTCTTTACCGGTTTCATAGGCTTCAGCCACGGCCATTTTCGCATCTGGATCACCAGCTTTTGCCAGCTGCATTTTTTTCAAAAAGGGAAGAGCGTTCAAAGCCGGATCAACGGCAAATGCGGGTGCGAACCCAGCAATCAAAAAACTACATATAAACGCCACGCTAGAAAACTTGCTCATCAAATTAAGCACCAACTAACCTAAATTCCAGCCCCGCAGCGGTAAGTTTACAGGTTACGGATTTCTGTGCAACAGATTCGTTAATTTGCACGTTTGAAATCCAGATTTTTACAAAACGGACCCCAACAACCTTTAACTTCCAATGCGTTGCCGTTCAATTTCGCGTAAGCTGCATAAGTGCGACCATCATCGGCATTATAAATTTTGCCTTTCCATTTATTTGGTCCAGTGGGTGTCATCGCATTGAAGATTTGGACACCAATGACCGGGCGTTGGCGCAAAGAGGCATTCGGATTATTGATATCAAGTTGCGGTGTGCCATCATCTTTGAGAGCTTTTGCCAAAGCGGCGATTTTTCCGCAAATCTTATCACCGTTACAAAGCTCCACCTTTACCGTCAGCTTGCCGTTGCTTAGACGCCATAAGCCAACAACAGAGGAGTCGGCCATGGCGTTTCCAGAGGCGCTTACCAATAATATTCCCAACAATACCAATGCCTTTATATTCGTCACGTACAGCTCCTCAATATAATTTGCCGAATTTCTCAATTGCTATATCATCCTATTCCAAGGTTTTGGAGCAGAACTATGACGAATATTACGAGTTTTAAATCCGCACGCGCAACTACTGACGTGGGCGAATGGCAAATGCGTGTTGATCTTGCGGCAGCATTTAGGCTTGCTGCACATTTTGATTGGCATGAAGCAGTTGCCAACCATTTCAGTCTCGCCGTTTCCAATGACGGCAAAAGATTTTTGATGAACCCGCGCTGGCGGCATTTCTCCAAAATTCGGGCATCTGAATTGTTGCTTTTGAACAGCGATGATGACAGTACCATGAAGCGACCTGATGCACCCGATCTTACAGCTTGGAGCTTACATGGCCGCCTGCATGCAGCCCTTCCCCATGCCCGCTGCATTATCCATCTGCATCCTCCCTATGCCACAGCAATTGCATCATTGGCTGATCCAGAAATTAAGGCCATTGACCAAAACACTGCGCGCTTCTTTAACCGCGTCGCCTTCGATATGGGCTATGGCGGCATGGCAAATAATGATGTCGAAGGCGATCGCTTGGCAAAACTTATGGGCAATAAATCTATTATGATGATGGGCAACCACGGCATATTAATTTGCGCTGCAACAGTGGCCGAAGCCTTTGACCTCACATATTACATGGAGCGTGCCTGCCGCAATTTAGTGCTCGCTTATCAAACCGGGCAAAAACTTCACGCGATGTCTCCTGAGGTCGCGGAAAAAAC
>JANOUE010000149.1:0-33315 GCA_031416755.1 Hyphomicrobiales bacterium | reverse complement strand
GCTTCAACAGCCGCAAGTGTCTCCGCCGATTGTGCTGAATGCATAACGCCTGACACCATTTTGAATTCCGCAGCCAAATTGGCCGCGGCCCACAACACGACTGGATCCCAGGCGCTTGCCTGCAACTCCGCCAAATTAGAGGGCGTCTCAGCACGGTAGCACACCATGTCACTGCCCGAAAATTCCACCACCTGCCCCGCCACAAACTTGCGTTCCGCCCCAGCGCGATCAATTGCCGTATTGGCGAGCTTGGTGAGCGGCATGGCAGCCGGATTTATAAAGTCCTCCTGTGCGTTCCATTCCGCCGCAATCGCATCAGCCAAAGCCTGCGAAGGCAAAATAAGTTTCGCCTTCAGTGGTGTTTTCACCCCGCGACCATCCAAGGCAATGCCAAGCTCATCGGTCACCGCTGCCAGCTTATAAAACTTCTTGGGCAAGGGCCGCACAATGCGGTCGCGCGAAAGCCGCTCCCAGCGCTCATCGGCGGTTTCAGTCGTCAAATCGTGTGCCATCAAATCCAAGCTTTTCAAAAGTTGCAACCATATGCTCTGGCAAAGGTGCTGTTATATCCACAACGCCCTCGCGCGGATGTGGAAACACCACGCGCCGGGCATGAAGATGCAACTTGTTTGTCACACCTTCGGGCAATTCCAAATCCCCATTATATTTATTATCGCCAAAAATCGGCGTGCCAATATGCGCGGTATGAGCGCGAAGCTGATGTTGCCTGCCTGTGAGCGGCTTCAATGAAAGCCAAGCCGCATTGCCCGATTTTCCGAGCACTGCATATTGTGTAACGGCAGATTGCTCGTCTTCTTCCTCACCAGCTTTGGATGCGCGCATTCGGTCGCCATCTTCACTGCGGGCCTTGATCAAAGCCACATCAATCTTGCCCTGCGCTGGATTAGGAATACCTTTTACCACAGCCCAATAAGTTTTCTTTACCACACGAGTCGCAAATAACTTGCCCAAAGCCGCAGCCACGGCACGGCGCTTGGCAATGACGATGACGCCTGATGTGTCGCGGTCCAACCGATGCACTAACAATGGCACTCACCCAATTCCTTGCCAAGCCCCATCAAAAGCCCATCCAAATGCGTATGGGTTTTGGTGCCTCCCTGCACGGCAAATCCGGCAGGCTTGTTCAAAACAAAAATATCATTGTCTTCATGGATCACCATGGAGGAGAAAAATTGGCGTTCAAAAGGCGTAAGCGGCAGCACATCTTCTTTGGGCGTATCAGCAGGCCGCTTATCAAATGCGAGTGGTGGCACGCGAATATCTTGGCCTTTCGCCAGACGTGCATTGGCTTTTACCCGCCCTGCCCCAACCCGCACCTGGCCGGTGCGCGTGAGCTTGTTGAGATAAGCAAACGTCACTTGCGGAAAGTGCACTTTGAACCAACGGTCCAGCCGCATGCCATCTTCATCAGCGGAAACTTCATAGCGCTTAACTTCAGCAGCCATCAGCCAACGGCCCCTCCGAGGGCAACCCATAAAAATCCCACTACAACCAACCTTTTCGCCGGAAATAATAGATCGGAACAACAGCGGACAAAATCATCATGCCAATAGCCATCGGGTAACCATAATCCCAGCTAAGCTCCGGCATCTTTCCAAAATTCATACCGTAAAGACTGGCAACCAAGGTCGGCGGCAAAAATATGACCGAGGCAATCGAGAATATTTTGATAATGCCATTTTGCTCAATCGAAATCATGCCGAGAACTGCGTCGAGCAGGAAACTAATTTTTCCTGTCAAATATCCAGCATGATCCGAGAGAGATGCAATATCGCGCTGCACCACTTTGATTCGCGCCTTATTCTCACGCACTTCTTTGGTCACTTTCATTTGGTCAATAACCACTTGCATATAAGCCGTCATACGCGCCAGCGAAACCAAACTTTCCCGCATCTTGGATGTGAAGTCCCCCTCTTCGCCCACCTTGCCTAAAAGCACTGCTAAGTTTTTCGGTTTTCTGCGTTTCAATGTTTTTTGAGGGCGCAAGAATGAAGTGTCAAACACTTGCTTGGATGTATCATCGACAATCGAACTAACGCGTTCAAGATGATCAGCGCCACGATCAACCACAGCTTCAATCAGACTGATCAAAACTCCCCAGCCGGTCAGAGCGGTGGTTTGCGGCTTCATAGCTTGCTTCACATAAACCGGAAATGCCTGCGGATGATGATACCGAATGGTGACGAGCTGCGCACCCTTGATGATAAATGTAACGGGCGACGATTCTGGCCTGTCTTCATCACCGCGGCGAATGAGGTTAGCCGTCATGAACGCAGCACCATCATCTTGGTAAAGTCGTGACGAGGCTTCAATTTCCGCCAATTCTCCGCGCGTGGGAATATCGATGCCCAACGCAGCTTCTACAGCTGCCTCTTCAGCATCAGTTGGCTCCACAAGGTCAAGCCAAACTGCTGTGGCCAAAGTGGCAGCCGAACACCCCGCGGGGTGCTCAATTAAATGATCTTTATCGGTTCCGAATACAGCAAGCATAGAGCCTGCTTAGCCTCGTAAATTGCTGCTGCGCAAGGGGGCTTAAGCGGCCCGCCCAAATACTGCAACAACCAACGCCGCAGAAACACCAGAGAGAACAGTTCCCCATGCCAAGTCTAGCAGCGCAATTTTGGTTCCAAAGCCTTTAACTACCGCCAAATTCGTAAGGTCATAAGTGCCATAAGCCACCAAGCCGAGACCAGCCCCCAAAGCGAGAGCCTGCAAAATTGCCCTGCCATCAAGTGCAGGCATTATAGCAAAATAAGTAAGCCCCGCCGCATAGATGAGGTAAAAAGCCATTGCCGCACTCAAATTCACATCTGATCTGATAAGTGCGCCCATCTCAGCAGCATAGATATCTTTAGCAATCAGCCGCAGCCACACCATGTCGATGGCTAAAAAAATCATCAAGCAAGCAGTGTAAACCAAAACCAATTTCATTATTTACTTTCCCCCATATCATGTGCGTTTTTCGAAATACTGATATTTGGCTGCCCAGCGCTAGGCCGCGTCGTGAGTGGCAGACCTTTCCACCACAATTTAAGCGCTTCCCAGTGAATGCCTGCCATCACCTTGAACGGCTGCATGGGCAAACTGAAAAATGAGCGCAACAACGATGCATCATTGAGCACGGCACGGCTGCCTTTAAACCAGGCTTGCAACACAGCATCGCCATTCACCCGCAACCCAATACCCAAAGCCAGCGCTTCTCCTGGCGCTTTTGCGGAAAAGTCGTAACGGCCTTCCACGTTATTAAAAGGCGAAACATATAATTTCTTGGCATGGTTTTGATGCCCCTTGGCAGCCGGAATTACATAGGAATGGCGCTCACCAAACGTGTTGCTCACCTCATAAATCATGAGGCGAACGCGGCCGGCTGCATCATAACAATAATAGGTCGTCAGCGGATTGAACACCCGCCCCAACACCGCCGGGTAACACAAGATGAAAATACGAACCACATCGGCCCCACCATCCGAAGTCTTAACGAGGGACCACACATGATCCCGAATTGCTGTGCCATCACCTGGTCCAAATTTCCGGTCTGAGATGCTGAAAATATTAAACCGATTATAGCTGAACCAGCGCAGCCGCTTGCCAAGCCCTGCCAACTCATCCACGTCCACAAAGAAATTATAAACCTTGTAACGCAGCACATGCTTCACAGGTTGCACCCGCCGGTGCACCACTTCACCCACATAAAGGCATGAAACAAGCCCACTCATTCAGCAGCCTCAAAATTCGAAATAAATATCCGCTCGCTCTGTTTTGTCACTGTCCATGGTCGCAAACCGCCACCCAGCTGTTCGGCCACGGCAAGGCCTGCCTGCAAACCATCTTCATGAAAGCCAGCGCCAAAATGGGCACCGCAAAACCATGTCTTGTTTTGCCCCTGCAAGGCCCACAAGTGCTGCTGAGCGCGCCGAGTTTGCGTTGTAAAAATCGGGTGCGTGTAATGAATTTCCCGCTCAATCAAGCCATCTGCAGGTGCTGAGCGCGCATTGATGGACACAAACAAATTGGTTTTTGTTTGCAAAGGCTGCAACGCATTCATCCAATACGTAACCGAAGCCTGATTGCTTTTAACATCACCTTCCGAAACATAATTCCAGCTCGACCATAGGCGCTTTCGTTTCGGCATGAAGCTTTCGTCACGGTGCAGCGTTGCTGTATTTCGCGAATATTTAAAGGTCGCAAGTAAATCAAACTCGGCAGCACTTGGTGCCGCCAGCATAGCCAGTGCCGCATCAGCATGCGTGGCAATCACCACAGAATCAAAGCGCTCATCAAACCCATTGTTGCCATAAACCCGCACACCCACCCCAGTGCGATCGATCTCGCGAACTGCAACATTCTTAAGCACCCGCATACGACCATCTTCCAACAAGCGCTTCACATATTCTCGTGAGCCCCTTTCAACGGTGCGCCATTGCGGCCTGTTCACAAAATTGAGTAACCCATGATTTTCAAAAAACCGCAAAAACGCCCGCGCCGGATAATCCAACATTTGTTCTGGTTCGGAAGACCAAATGGCAGCGGCGACGGGCAGAAGATGCAAGTTCACAAAATCCGAACTATAATTCTGGGTCCTTAAAAACTCAGCCAGCGAAACCTCTTCTCCCACCTGCTCGGCCAATTGCCCGGCAGTTCTAAAAAACCGCGTCAGGCCAGCTATCATCCGCCAATGCGAAAGATTGGCCACATTTCGCGCATGGCCCAAAAGCTGAAAAACCCCTTCGCCAGAATATTCATAATCTCCACCATGCAGCGAAACACCAAAGCCCATATTGGATTTTGCCGTGGGCACCGAGAGATAATCAAACAAAGCCGAAAGATTGGGATATGTCATATCATTGTAAACAATGAACCCCGTATCCACAGCAACCGTGCCATCTTCAACGCTGCACTCGACAGTATGAGAATGCCCACCAATGCGGGCATCCGCCTCAATCAGCGTCACGTCATGGCGCTGCGATAACAGCCACGCGGCCGACAAGCCCGAGATACCAGAACCGATGACAGCAATTTTCAAGGCTTGCATGAGAAGGAGAACTTTCAACACCAAATATTCTGCTGTTACGCATCGGCGAAACATTCGGTTCAGTGCTCTTAAATGATCTAATCATCCAACTGTTGCGTACGAACTTGCTTAAACGATCCGAAAGTTTTTCAATGCTTCCTCACATAAATCCTCAATGGAAAACCGTCTGGATAACCGGAGCATCCACGGGCATTGGCCGTGAACTGGCGCTGCAATTGGCGGCAACTGGTGTCAAGGTAGCAGCCTCTGCCCGCAGTGTTGAAAAACTGCAAACCCTTGGCAACAACGTTTTTGCCTTCCCACTGGACGTAACAAACGCAAGCGCCGCCAAAGAAACTGTGGAGAAAATAGAAAACCAGCTCGGCCCCATCGATCTCACAATATTTGCGGCGGGCACTTATTCTGAAGTGGCCGCAACCGAGATTGATCCGAAACTCTTCGCTGCAATAATGTCCACCAATTACTTGGGCACAGTGAATTGCATCGCTGCAATCTTGCCAAAAATGTTGGTGCGCAAACAAGGCCACATCTCATGGATAGCCTCCGTCACTGCTTACCGTGGCTTGCCCAAGGCAGCTGCTTATGGCCCAAGCAAAGCTGCATTGCTCAGTTTGGCTGAAAGCCTGAAACCGGAGCTTGATTTAAAAGGCATCAGCATCAGCGTCATTAACCCTGGATTTGTTGCAACCCCCATGACCGCTAAAAACGATTTCCCCATGCCCTTTCTCATGCAGCCAAAGCACGCAGCGGAGCGAACGTTAAATGGCCTCGCGGATAAAAAATTCGAAATCACATATCCCACGCGACTCGTTTTAATTCTAAAATTCGCAAGGCTTTTGCCTTACAATCTTTATTTCTGGTTGATAAAAAAATTCATTTTGCGCTGATAAAAAACTGCCATTTGCTCATCCGCCAGCACTCACCTATATGCACCCCATGAACAACACTATCCACATCATCGGCGGCGGCATGGCTGGCTCTGAAGCGGCATGGCAAGCAGCTGAAGCGGGCGTTCCCGTAATCTTGCACGAGATGCGCGGCCTCGCCAAAACTGATGTCCATAAAACCGATGATCTGGCCGAACTCGTATGTTCCAATTCCTTTCGCTCAGACGATAAGGATAACAACGCGGTTGGCTTGCTCCATGAGGAAATGCGTTATGCCGGCTCGCTCATCATGGCGGTGGCAGAAAATCATAAAGTGCCCGCAGGCGGCGCACTCGCTGTAGACCGTGATGGCTTCGCAGCTGAAGTGACGAAGCGCATTCACGCGCATCCGCTCATCACCATTGAACGCGGCGAAATCACCGAACTGCCACCGGCAGAATGGGACAAGGTGATCATTGCAACTGGCCCCCTCACATCGCCCACATTCGCTGCCGAAATCCAAAAACTCACCGGCGAAGAAGGCCTTGCATTCTTCGACGCTATTGCCCCCATCATCCACCGTGAAACAATCGACATGGACAAAGCATGGTTCCAATCGCGCTATGATAAGGTAGGGCCCGGCGGCAATGGCAAAGACTATATCAATTGCCCAATGGACAAAGCGCAGTATGATGCCTTCATCGACGCATTAATCACCGGTGAGAAAACCGATTTTAAAGACTGGGAAAAATCCACGCCCTATTTTGATGGTTGCCTGCCCATCGAAGTAATGGCCGAGCGTGGCCCCGAGACGCTGCGCCACGGCCCCATGAAGCCCATGGGCCTCACCAACGCGCATAACCCCACCGTCAAAGCTTATGCAGTGGTTCAACTTCGGCAAGATAACGCATTGGGAACATTGTATAATATTGTGGGCTTCCAAACCAAACTGAAATATGCCGATCAAGTGCGCGTTTTCAAAACTATTCCCGGCTTGGAAAACGCCGAATTCGCCCGCCTTGGCGGCTTACACCGCAACACATTTATCAACAGTCCCAAGCTCTTAGATAACCAACTTCGTTTAAAGCTGGAACCAAGATTGCGCTTTGCAGGACAAATCACCGGCGTAGAAGGCTATGTGGAAAGTGCGGCCATGGGCCTCATGGCAGGCCGTGCCGCAGCAGCCGAACGCCTCGGCCAGCCCTTCACCAGCCCGCCAGCCACCACGGCCCATGGCGCGCTCATCAACCATATTACCGGCGGCCACATCACCACCACCGACAACAAAACCCAGACCTTTCAACCGATGAACATCAATTTCGGCTTGATGCCCCCGCCGGAAGTGCCCGCCAAAATACCAGGCGTGAAGCTGAGTTTCAAGGACAAGGCCGCAGCGAGAAAGCGAGCTTATACATCAAGAGCGATGGCAGATTTTAAACAATGGCTGACGCCTTAACTCGTGGCCACGACCTTTCGGGTATCGAGCTAATTGTAGCCAGATAATTAAAATACGTCTGCTCGCGCTGCCTTCCACAAAATCCATTGTTTCCGCCATTGTGCCAATTCCCCGCCACGATGCAAAAGCTTCGTGCCCTGCCGCGCAGCTTCATTGAGATAGGGTTCAGTTAAGGCCACATGCAAAAACGCTGGCATCGCCGCGGGTTTAATTGTCCATGCCATCTTGCGCGCCTGAAACAGTCTCGCTCTCGCCTTTTCACGAAGCTCAGCTAATAATACGGAGACCGCATCTTCATTGGCCGAAAGCCATAAATCATCAGGCTTTAAATCTCGTAGCGCCAAATGATCCAGCGGCACAAAACACTGCGCTCGGGCGTGATGCAGCGGCAGTGATCGCAGCAGTCCAGCCATCCCATAAGCAACGCCAGAGAGGCCAGAAACCTCCGCATTTTCCAAACCATCATGCCCGGCCAGAATAAGTGATGCCATTTGCGTGAGGGCTGCCGAAGTCTCACCCAGATAACCCTCCAGATCGACAAGGCTTGGCATTGGGTCTGAATAAAAATCAAAAATATGCGCCGTTACCAAATTCTTTAAAGCATGTTTCGGCAAATCTGCTGCAACAATGGCCCGCGCCAAGGCAAGAGCGACCGGATGTTCTTGTGCGTCTCCATGATAAATGGCGTCCAGCGTATCCTGCCACCATTGCAACCTTATCTCACCCAGATGCGGTGCCGTCACCACATCACGAATGCGGGTGATCTCGGCATTAAATGCATAAAGCGCCAAAAGATCAGCACGCTTTTCTGTAGGCGCAAAAAGCGACGCCAAATAACGGTCACGGTCTGCTTGCCGTACAAGCGTAGAACAATAATTATCTTCTGGCTTCACGGCACAGCCCTTTCAACAGCAACAAACGCTGCGGCAAGTCTGCGACCCTCGGCCAGCATCACGTTATAAGTATGAACCGCAGAACTGGTGCTCATGAAATCAACATTTAGATTTTCGGCCGCAAAGAGTTCAAGAACCTTGACGGGTGGCCGCCGCATCTCAGCCCCAGTTCCCAAAAGCACAAAATCAATCAACGCCTTTTCAGCAATCAAAGCTGAAAAATCAGAACCGTCCCAGGCCCGCATTCCGCTTGGAAGCACTAACAACGACCCCAAATGCGAATGCGACCCAAACCGAAATCCACCAGCCCCAAACGAAGCAATTGGAAAAACCTGGGGTAGACGTTTCATCGCAATCAGATCTTCTCCGCCGCCGCCATTTCGCGCTTAGTGCCCAACAGAATGAGCACTGGCGCTGCAATAAAGATCGAACTGTAAGTTCCCACCACCACACCCCAGATCATCGCAAAGGTAAAGCCGCGGATCACTTCGCCGCCAAACAAGTAAAGTGATGCCAATGCCAACATGGTCGCGACCGACGTCAAGATTGTGCGCGGTAAAACCGAATTGATCGAGAAATCGATTAAGTCGGCCAAAGGCATGGATTTATACTTGCGCAAGTATTCACGAATACGATCAAACACCACAACAGTGTCGTTCAGCGAATAGCCAATGATGGTGAGAATGGCTGCAATGATCGACAGGTTGAATTCCAAACCAATCAGGCAGAACAAACCAATCGACAGCGTCACGTCATGCAGCAATGACAAAATTGCGCCCACCGCAAATTGCCATTCAAACCGGACCCAAAGATAAATCAAAACGAAAAACAGCGAGAGCATCACCGCTGCAATTGCTTGTTCAGTCAACTCTTGCGAAACTTTAGGGCCCACCGTTTCCGTGCTTCTAATTTCCACACCAGTGCCCAAGGCCTGCTTCACTTTGGCTTGCGCCACTTGCTCGGCCTTATCATCACCCTGTGCAGCAAGTCGAATGAGAACATCCGAGGGCCCGCCAAATTGTTGCAGTTCCACCCCACCAATGCCAAGGCCATTAAGTGTGGTGCGCAATTGATCAATTTGCGCTGGTCCCGCTGTGCGCACCGTAATCACCGAACCACCTTTGAAGTCGATGCCATAATTCAAGCCAAGGGTTGCAAACAACAAAATCGAGGCCGCGCATAAAATTCCTGATACGAAAAAGCCATAACGGCTCAACCGCATGAACGGATATTTAGTGCCGTCTGGAATAAGACGAATAGGTTTCCAGCGCATTAAAGGTTAATCTCCTTAGGACGGTTTATCTTCACCCACATCGCAACGAAGAACTTCGTCATGGTAAAGGCCGTGAACAATGTAGTTAAAATTCCGATTGCCAGCGTGACAGCAAAGCCGCGAATTGGTCCAGAGCCGACACCAAACAAAACCACGGCGGCAATTAAAGTGGTTACGTTTGCATCGAACACGGTTGCAAAGGCTGCTTTAAATCCAGTTTCAATTGCGCCCATGGCGGTTCTGCCCGCCCGCCATTCTTCGCGAATGCGCTCATAAATCAGAACGTTAGAGTCAACCGCCATGCCGAGAGTAAGCACAATGCCAGCAATTCCTGGCAATGTGAGCGTGAAACCAAACAAACTCATAATCGCAATCAACAAGAGCAGGTTGACCAGCAAGGCTGCATTGGCAATCAAACCAAAAAAGCCATAGGGCAACATCATAAAAACCATCACCAAGACAAGCCCAGTCAATGATGCAACCAATCCCGCTTTGATCGAATCCGCACCAAGACTAGGGCCAACTGTGCGTTCTTCCACAATGGTAAGCTTTGCCGGCAAAGCACCAGAACGCAAAACAATTGCCAATGTATTAGTTTCATCAATTGTAAATCGGCCCGAAATTTGCCCAGTGCCACCAAGAATGGCACTGCGGATAACTGGAGCAGACTGCACAACATCATCCAAAACAATCGCAAAAGGCTTGTCTATATTTTCTTGGGTAAGCTTTCCAAAACGCACCGCGCCTTTTTGGTTGAAACTAAAACTCACAATCGGCTCATTGTTTTCGCCAAAGCTACTTTGCGCATCACTCAAATCAGCACCATCAACCGAGGCACGGCTTGAAGTTTGAATCCACATCTGTGGCAAGGTTTTAATTTGGGCTTCAGTAATGATTGCATCTTTGGCCAAAGTTGCCTTTAGACGATCAACATCTTCTTTTTGCGGAACTGCCTTACAATCTGGTGGCGGCACCGCATTGGCATTTGATGGCTGTTCACTGCAAAGCAAATTAAAGGTCAACTTGCCAACGCCATCCAAAATGCCCTTTAGTTTCTCTGGGTCTTGCAATCCCGGCAATTGAATTACAATCCGGTCTTTGCCTTGCTGCTGAATAACCGGCTCGGTCGTACCCGTGCCATTGACCCGGTTCTCCATAATCTTCAGCGTCGTGCCAACCGCAGCATTGACCTTTGCATCCAAGCCTGAAGGGTTGATTGCAAAAGTAAATTTCTGCCCGTCTTGCGCCAAACTATAAAGATTAACTTGTGAGCCACCAGATAGAAGACCTGCGTTCAGCGGCTGCAACAATTTATTAAGTTCAGTTTTAGCACGCTCCGTATCATCAGCGTTCTTGATCTCTACCACAACACCATCGGCTGTTTTCACAAGATTGCTATAAAATATTCGGGGCTTAGGATCGTTCAATCCGTTTCGAACGTCGCCAAGTAACTGCACCTTTAGCTTATCAACCAAATCCTTCTGATCAACTTCCATCAGAATATTGGAGCCGCCTTGCAAATCCAAACCCAAAGTCATGGGGCGCAAGCCCAAATTATTAGCCATGAATTCTTTGCCAGAGTTTGGCAAAATATTTGGAAGCGCAATAAATGCCGCAATCAGCACTGATGACAAGATCGCGATGATCGTCCAGCGGGAGTAATAAAACATTAGTTACTGACCTATCGCTTTTTATTCTTAACTGGCGCAGCGACTTCTGGTTCGGCAGCCATTGGCTCGCCCTTGGCGCGCACGTCTGCAACGCCTTGACGCAAAACACGGACCTTCACGTTTTCGCCAATTTCAACGAGCAGTTCATTGTTATCAACCACACGCACCACTTTACCAATCAAGCCACCATGCGTGATGACTGTATCACCGCGTGATATGCTTGAAAGTAATGTTTGTTGTTGCCGCGCTTTGCGTTGCTGTGGGCGGATCATGAGGAAATAGAACACACCCATAATCGCCACCATCGGCACGATCATCCCAATAAAATCACCAGCACCAGGTGATGCAGCCGCTTGAGCAAAAGCTTGAGTAGTAAACATTTAATTCTCCTAAAAAGGCAAAATACTGCGAAACAAAACTTGCGCGGAATATAGCGATGGATTAGGCCATTGCAACCTTATTGGGTGAGAAATATAAATGGCGAAAAATCCTGAAAATACCGCATTAACTCGCATCGCGGAAGCTTTAGAGCGAATCTCCCCTGTCCCACCTCCTGCCCCTAATTTGAAAAAATGCGCTGCTTTTGTCTGGTCCAGCTCGCCGCCTGGCCTTGAACCTGTGATCAAAGTGAACCGCATAGACCTCTCGCTTTTGCAAGGCGTAGACCAATCACGTGATACGCTTCTCGAAAATACGAGGCGATTTGCCAAAGCTCTTCCCGCCAACAATGCCCTGCTTTGGGGTGCCCGCGGCATGGGCAAATCATCGCTGGTCAAAGCCGTTCACCGCACGGTGTCGGAAGAATCCAAGGGCCTTCTCAAAATTGTGGAAATCCACCGCGAAGATATCGAAAGCCTACCAGCCCTCATGGCACTGGTGCGCAAGAATGAAAAACATCGCTTTATCATTTTCTGTGATGATCTTTCATTCGATGCCGATGATACATCTTACAAATCTTTGAAAGCCGCCTTGGATGGTGGTTTAGAAGGCCGCCCTTCCAACGCTATTTTTTATGCCACCAGCAACCGCCGCCATTTGTTGCCGCGTGATATGATCGAGAACGAACGATCCACCGCCATCAACCCGTCAGAAGCCGTGCAGGAAAAAGTGTCGTTGTCAGATCGCTTCGGTCTTTGGTTGGGGTTCCACCACTGCAGTCAGGACGAATTTTTCGCCATGGTCGATGGCTATGCCAACCACCACAAATTGAAAATCAAAACTGATGCACTGCATGCAAGCGCAATTGAATGGTCAGTAACGCGCGGCGCAAGGTCAGGCCGTGTGGCGTGGCAGTTCATCCAAGAACTGGCGGGGCGGCTTGGGCAAAGATTGGAGTAGTGCGTGAGAATCATTTAGTTCTCTTCCCCATATAACACCGTCATTCCCGCGCAGGCGGGAATCCAACGACTTTGAGGGGACACTATACTAATGTTTGTGCGCATTCTAAGAAGTTGGATTCCCGCCTGCGCGGGAATGACGATATTCGCAACCACGGCATTCGCTCAAGATGCTGAAGGCCCGTTCCACCCGATGGACGCCCTCACGCCAACTGAAGTCAGCCTGACGGTTAAACTCCTTAAAGCCGAGGGTAACGTAGACGATAACACCAAATATCCAGCCATCACCCTTCTCGAAGCCGATAAGAAAACCATTCGTGCTTGGAAACAAGGCGATTCTTTCACCCGCGCGGCCTTTGTGGTTCTTCGCAAGAATGGCAAAACCTTTGAAGCAACTGTCGATCTCACCCTCAATAAGGTCACAACCTTCACCGCAAAGTCTGGCGCACAGCCCATGATCATGGACGCCGAGTGGACCTTCGCGCGGGACAAGTTCATGGCCGACGAGCGCTTCAAGGCCGCTATGGCCAAACGTGGCGTAACCAAACTTGACAATATTTTCTGTACGCCAAACTCGGCGGGCAGTTTCCCCGGCGATGGCTATGAAAACCGTCGCATTCTCAAAGTGCCATGTTTCAGCAGCCTCGATAAACTCCACCCCGCGCTCGCCCGCCCTATTGAAGGACTTATGGGAATCGTCGATTCAGAAACCGGTGAAGTGCTCGATGTGCTGGACCGCGAATCTATTGAGCTTCCACAAGTGCCCAAAGGCTATGGCCAAGACTTGCCTCAACTTCGCGCCGAAACAAAACCGATTGCCATGGTGGCACCCCAAGGCCCCAACATCGAATTGGAAGGCAATCTTGAAATCAAATGGGACCGATGGTCCATGCATGCCCGTGCCGATAAACGCGCTGGCGTCATTCTCTCACTTGTTCGTTTTGACGATGGTAAAAACTTGCGCGACATCGCCTATCAAATGAACGTCTCAGAAATGTTCGTGCCCTATATGAGCCCAGACCCAACATGGAGCTACCGCACCTTTATGGATGCGGGAGAGTTTGGCTTGGGCTATCTCATCTCATCTCTAAAGCCCGGTGTCGATTGCCCAGCCAACGCTGTTTACACTGATCTGGTTTTCCCAAATGATATTGGCGGCACATATACACGGCCTCAAGCCCTATGCATTTTCGAACGCACAAATGGCGACCCTGCCTGGCGCCATTATGCCAGCGGCAGAAAAACCGTGACTGGAGTTGCCCAAACCGAACTTGTGGTCCGCCACATCCCCACACTGGGCAATTATGATTATGTGGTAGACTATGTATTCTCACCCCAAGGCAACATCACATTGCGGGTTGGTGCTACCGGATTTGACGCAATTAAATCATCCGCCGCTAAGGACATGGAAAGCCCCACCGCCTTGGCCGATACAGAATATGGCACCCTGATTGCGCCCTACACAATAGCGATCAATCACGACCATTATTTCAGCTACCGCCTAGATCTTGATATTGATGGAACCCAGAATGCTTTGGTGCGCGATGCCTTCATACCATCTGCCGCCAGAGATTCAGCCACACGCAAATCATTATGGACCGTCAAAACCGGACGATACACCGCCGAAGGTCCAATCGTGCCCGATCACAACGCCTCTGGCGGCGAAACCTGGCGCGTCATCAACCCCAATGAAAAAACCGCGCTAAAATTCAACCCCAGCTATTGGATCCAATCCCACCATCAAGCCACATCAATTTTGGATCAAGCCGACCCGCCGCAAATGCGGGCGGGTTTTTCAGCTCAAACACTATGGGTGAGTAAGTTCAAGCAAAATGAATATTGGGCTGCTGGACTTTACCCCAATCTCTCCACCACAGACGAAGGCATTCCCGCTTTCGTTATTGATGCCGAACCTATAAAAAATGAAGATATCGTACTATGGTATACCATGGGCTTTCGCCATGCCCCAAGACCAGAAGATTTCCCGATCCTCCCAACCTTCTGGCATGAAATGAAATTGCGCCCAGCGTTTTTCTTTGACATGGACCCATCTATGACCTTCAATCCCGGGCAACTCAAATTCAAGGAATGACAAAATGAAACTTTATGGCTCCATAGGCTCACCTTTCGTGCGCATGAGCATGGTAACAGCAATCGAAGCAGGCCTTAGCCAGCGCGTGCAACTGGCGGCGGCAAGTGTTGTTCCAACCGCAGTCAACGCTGATCTGCAAAAATTGTCGCCCATTGCCAAGGTTCCCGTGCTCGAAACCGACCACGGCCATCCACTCTATGATAGCCGTGTCATCATGGAATATCTTTTACACGTGGGCGGCAACAAGCAACTTCTGCCGGATGATGGCGTGAAGCGCTTTCGCATACTTACTTTGCTGGCACTGGCACAGGGCCTTTCCGATTCTTCAGTAGCCTTGCGCTACGAACTCGCCATAAGGCCGCCAGAATTTAAGTGGCCCGATTTCATCACCAGAACCACCACCCGCATCAATGCCTGCTGCGACGAGCTTGAAGGCACCTGGAGAGACTCCTTGCAGGAGGTTAATCTCGGCAGCATTGCCGTTGCAGTTTCACTGTCATTTCTCGATTATCGCCATGGCGCATTAAGCTGGCGCACCAACCGACCTAATCTTACACAATTCCACGAAAAATTTAGCAAACGCGATAGCATGGTCAATACTGCTCTGCCCACAGCATGAGCGAGTTCACGGCAATCATCTCCGGCGCAGGACCAGCAGGGCTCGCAGCTGCTTGCCTGCTTGCCCAAGACGGGGTGAGGACGGCAGTCATAGCACCGCCAGGCACCATTGATCCGCGCACCACAGCGCTCATGCAACCATCATTACAACTGCTAAAATTCATCGGCGTGTGGACTGATGAACTAAAATCTGTTTCGGCCCCACTCAAACATTTGCATTTGATCGATGATACCGGAAACCTCGTCACAGCACCAAGAATTGAATTCAGCTCGGCAGAATTGGATTTGGAAGCCTTTGGCTGGAATGTGCCGCTGGCTCATTTGCTGCCAATATTGCAAAACCGCGCGGAAACTCTTGGTGTGACGTTCATTGCCGACTCAAGCCTAAGCGCCGAGACTGGCGAAAGCCAAATCACACTTAAAACCGCAAACGCCAACGCCTATAGTGCAAAAATCCTGCTCGCCGCTGATGGCGCAGAGTCCAAGCTGCGGCAATCCCTCGGCATCGCCGTCGAATACTGGTCTTATGATCAATCCGCTTTGGCAACCAGCTTTGCCCACTCAGCCTCTCACCAAAATATCTCCACGGAGTATCACAAATCCGCCGGCCCTTTCACCACCGTGCCTTTGCCGGGCAATCGCTCCAGCCTTGTGTGGATGGACCGTCCTGCCCACATCGAGGCGCTGCTTAAATTATCCGACAAAGATCTCGCAATCGAAATTCAGCTGGAAACTGGAGGCAGTCTCGGGCGCATTTCTGATATTGGCCCGCGCAAGACCTTCCCAATGCGCGGCCAACGCGCCACTAGATTTGCAACCAAACGCTGCATGGTGCTGGGTGAGGCTGCCCATGTTTTACCCCCCATCGGCGCCCAAGGCCTAAACCTTTCCTTCAGAGACGCCGCCCAAGCTGCTGATTTAATTATCGGTTCTGCTGATCCAGGGGCTGAAACCATTTTGCACGAATATAACAGCTTACGCCGCGCCGATGTGCTGCCGCGCCAACAGATGGTCAATATGCTCAATCAGTCTCTGCTTTCCGACTTCCCTGCTCTGGCTTTGGGCCGTGCCGCTGGACTTTTCGCAATTGCCAATTTTGCGCCCTTGCGAAAACTGGTCATGACCCAAGGATTAGCTCCTTCAGCCAATTTGCCTTTCGCCATGCGGGGATAAGCCACTTGCCTTCACCGCCCAGAATTGGCATTGAATAGCCATGCGCCAGATGAACGAAGCAAAATTCCAAATTGGACAAATCGTCCGCCACCGATTATTTTCATTTCGGGGTGTGATTTTTGATGTTGATCCGGAATTCAACAATACCGAAGAGTGGTATAACTCCATCCCCGCTGAAGCCCGCCCGCGCAAAGACCAGCCCTATTATCACCTGCTGGCCGAAAACGATGAGACAGAATATGTAGCTTACGTCTCAGAACAAAATCTTCTCGAAGATGAATCCCGAGATCCCGTGCGCCACCCACAAGTGCGCGATTATTTTGCCGGCTTCGACACCAAGAAGAAGCAATATAAATTAAAAGAACACCGCGCACATTAAGCTATTTTCGAAAGTTTACTGCGGCGTGATAAGTCGCATTGCCAATGCCATTCGTGTTTCGACTCCGAGTTTGCGGAATATATTCTCCATATGCTTCTGCACCGTTCGCGCACTGATGGAAAGCACCATACCAATTTCGATGTTGGTCTTTCCTGCTGCAACGAGTGCTGCGATATCTAACTCTCGCCTGGTCAGAACCAACGCCGATGCATTCGAATTTAAAGCTGTAACTCTCAAGATAATTTGAGCTATGCCAGTATTGGAAATTAAAATAGCCGAAAGCTTCATTGCTTCCCGCTCAAACCTCAAGTTCTGAGAAACAGCGCGAGGGGTTCTCGTCATGCCCCAGTTCTTGGTTTCAAGAAAAGCTTCCGAAAGGGGCCCAGGCAAATCCCCACGCCATTCTGCTTCATGTGGAAAGAAAAAATGTAAAACACGCAAAGCCGCAGCATCAGCAGAAACTTCTCCTATTGCAGACAATTGCAGCACATGCCACCCGCCTGCCGCATCTAAGCCCACAATAGAAGAAAAGTTTATGTCCGCCGCAAAAGGTTGAGCACTCGATTGCCCTTCATTGCGAATCTCAAAAGGTGTGCGCCGCTGTATTGTGCCACGAAATGTCTTGGCCATGATTCCACTCCCAAAAATCAATTTTGTGAGCCAAACCTAAAGCCTATCATGTGCTGGCCATCCCTGCAAGAAAGCAAGGCAGCCGTCAAGAAGTAGAGCAGTTTCAGATCAGGAACTAACTACATCCGCTTCTGCTGCATCAAAAAATAAATTTTAAGCAACAAGTTTCGCTGTGACAATGTTTTCGATCGGCGACTTGCCATCTTGCACCATCAAAACATCACACGTGAAGTCTGCGCCCTTGACAGTTCCGCTCCAGACTAATTTGCCGTAACGTGCGCTTGTGGTTTCCACATCAAAATGAATTGCATCTCCTTCGGCGCGAGCCTGATAAACACCATCGCCATAGCCATATTGGTCACAAGCGCTGGAATGAAAGCGGCCTGCAGAAAATGAAAGCGTATCAGCGTCTCCGGTAGTCTTGCCCTTTTGCACAAACGTACCAAAATATGACTTACCATCCAACAATGCGGAATCTTCGCTATGTGTGTGCCCGCTGGCAAAATCAACCATCCCTTGGAAATCCACCACCACAGCTGGTTCACTTCCAACGGTCCAGGCATCATGTCCGCTCGGCAGCACCGAAACATCGCCGGGCTTGCAATCAAACTCCGCGCCATCATCCATCTTAATGCGCAATACGCCAGACACATGATATTGAAAATGCGGTGCTTCGCAACTTTTGGTCTTTGCTAAGGGTTGTACTGATGTTGACCAGCGCCAACCAGGATCAAAAACTGCTCGCCCAATTGTGGCACCACCAATCGTAATGAGCTCCAATCTTCCTTTTGGAAACTGCCGGACATCATCGGGCTTTTCAAATGTTTTGAGCTGCGCCTTTGCCATCGCTGTCGAAAAATTATGTGCGTGTTCTAACATGATTATTCTCCATCTCCGTTGCTCCCTTTCGGGCTGAACTGAAACCTAGATGAGAACGTTCCATTGCGAAATACGCATATCGGCGTATATCGGCTGCTAGTGCAGATTGCACATCGATTTCAAATCATGCATCGGCATTTTGCACCTGCCACCCACATTCATAGCGCGCAGCAAGGCAACATAGCTTTCCATGAATTAAGACTTAGCTTTCATAGCTTTGCCAAATTTAGATTGTGCTTGCCCCGCCGTATCTGCATCTAGTCGAACGGATAACTTAGTCCGACCGTCTTCATAAATCTTGCGGTCCAACACTTCTCCGCGTTGGTGCAACCATGCCATGTTTTTTCCGTCTGATGGCTCAATCATAATGTCAAACATCAAACTGGATTGCCCAAGTCGCTGCTCAACTTGATCCAGTAGACGTTCTATTCCTTCACCCGTAGTTGAGGATACCAACACAACATCTTTGCGCCGCAGCGCCTGCGCTTCGCGATTTGTGAGCTCTTGAGGATCAAGTAAATCAGACTTGTTCCACACTTCAATAATCAAACTGCGGCGCTGCTCATCAATGCCAAGCTCTTCCAACACCAAGCCCACATCATAAGCTTGCGCGTCAGTTTCATCATGGCTCACATCACGCACATGTAAAATAACATCAGCCGCTAAAACCTCCTCAAGTGTTGCCCGAAAGGAGGCGATAAGCGACGTCGGCAATTCTGAAATAAAGCCCACAGTATCCGACAAAATAATCTTCCGCCCACTCGGCAATGTAATATTTCGCATCGTGGGATCAAGTGTAGCGAACAGCAAATCCTTTGCCAGAACATTGGCATCCGTCAGCTTGTTGAACAAGGTGGATTTTCCAGCGTTGGTGTAGCCCACCAAGGCAACGACTGGATATGGAATGCGTTCCCTGCCCTTGCGGTGCAGGTCTCGGGTTTTGACAACCGTCTCTAACTCGCCTTCAATTTTAGAGATGCGTTCCTGAATTAAACGCCGATCCATTTCCAATTGGCTTTCACCCGGGCCACCTAAGAATCCAAAACCACCACGTTGACGTTCAAGATGGGTCCAAGACTTTACCAGCCGCGACTTCTGATAATTAAGATGCGCAAGTTCAACTTGCAGAATACCTTCTTTGGTGGTGGCGCGCCGACCAAAGATTTCTAAAATCAAACCGGTTCGGTCCAGCACCTTGGCCTTAAACTCAGTTTCAAGATTGCGCTGTTGAACAGGTGAAAGTTGAGCATTCACAACCACCAATTCAGCTTCAACTTTGGCCACATGTTCGGCAATCTGGGCAACTTTGCCCGTTCCCAAAAAAGTCCCAGGTTTCGGTTGAAGCAGCGGCGCAATTAAAGTGTCTACAATGTCGAGATCAATTGCCTCGGCCAAGCCAATGGCTTCATCAAGCTTACTTTGCGCATCACGATCAAATACATTCCCAACGGTGCGCTTCTTACGCTCAACATGCACAACCAAAGCCCGGGTAAGCTCTGGTCCTTCCATTTGAAAATCAACGCCACCACCAGCTTTAACGTGTTTTTTTATCGTCACGTATTGGCGCTTTCGTCGTCAAACAAGCTTATCGGGCCACCTGGCATAATAGTGGAAATGGCGTGCTTATAAACCAGTTGCGAAACACCATCGCGGCGCAGCAGTAAACAAAAATTATCGAACCACGTGATGATGCCCTGCAGCTTTACACCATTCACCAAAAACACCGTGACTGGCATTTTGGTTTTGCGCAAATGATTGAGGAAAGTGTCTTGCAGATTCTGTTGTTTTTCTTGTGCCATGATAGTTCCAATTCTTTTTGTTTTTATTTGAGACTGAAGCAAATCAGATCATACCACACTTCTACTGGCTGCAAAAGCGGGCAACAGTTAGGCGCCCTCATCTTCTTTCGAAGTAAGGCCTAACATTTTTATTTTACGGTGCAAAGCGGAACGCTCCATGCCGATAAAAGTTGAAGTGCGCGAGATATTTCCACCAAAACGTGAAAGTTGGGCTGCCACGTAATCGCGCTCAAAGGCTTCGCGGGCATCCCTCAATGGCATGGTAAGCCAATGTTCGCCGCCAAAGCCATTTGGCACATTCTCAGCCAATATCTCCGCAGGCATCATATCAGCAGTGATTTCGTCTTGCGGATCACCAGAAGCTAAAATCAATATGCGCTCCACATTGTTGCGAAGTTCACGCACATTGCCCGGCCAATTGCGAGTTTGCAAAACGGCAATGGCATCATTGGCAAAGCGCCGTTGCGGCTGGCCAGAGGCTGCCGAATATGACTTCGTGAAAAATTCGAGCAGTTCCGGAATATCTTCGCGCCGCTCATTAAGCCCTGGCACTCGCACCGGCACCACGCCCAGTCGGTGATAGAGGTCTTCACGAAATTTTTGTTCGGCAATCAAAGTCGGCAAGTCACGTGATGATGACGAGATGATGCGCACATCAACTTTAACTTTCTTTGATCCGCCAACGCGCTGAAAAGTTTGGTCCAATAAAACCCGCAAAACTTTCGCTTGTGTTTCCATGGGCATGTCAGAGATTTCATCAATATAGAGCGTGCCGCTATGGGCCTCTTCCAGAGCACCTATAGAAACTTGCTCCACGCCAAACAATTCTTCTTCCATCCGCTCTGGCGCCATATTGGCGGCACTCAAAACCACAAATGCAGCTTTGCCACGCTGCGACATTTCATGCAATGAACGCGCCGTCATTTCCTTGCCAGACCCCATCGGGCCGGTAATCAGAACACGGCTGTTCGAAGGTGCAATTTTTTTGAGGAGTTGGCGCAACTGCCTTATGGCCGCTGAGTTTCCAACCAGTTCCTGATTTAAACCAGCTCGCCCTCGTAAGTCATCATTCTCGCGTTTTAAGCGCGAAGTTTCCAACGCCCTGCCAACCACCAAAATCAACCGATCTGCATTAAAAGGCTTTTCAATATACTCATAAGCACCACGCTTGATGGCAGCCACAGCCGTTTCAATATTGCCATGTCCCGAAATGATAACGATGGGCAAAGCCGGATGCAGTTGTTTAATTTCCAATAACAAATCTAATCCATCAAGCCTTGAACCCTGCAACCAGATATCAAGAATGACCATGGAGGGTTTGCGTAAAGCTACTTCAGATAAGGCCGCATCAGAATTGTGGGCAAGCCGCGTTTCATAACCTTCATCTTGCAAAATGCCCGCAATCAACATGCGAATATCAGCTTCGTCGTCAATGATCAGAATATCAGCAGACATGGTTTTTCATCTCAGTTTTAAGGTGTGGCATGTTCAAGTATTGGAGCAAAATATAGCGTAATAGCAGCACCATGGCCTGATGGTGCGTCGTCGAGTTTCAAGCGGCCTTCGTGTTCTTCCATAATGCGTTTTACAATGGCAAGGCCAAGGCCTGTGCCTTTTTCGCGCGTGGTCATATAAGGTTCAGCCAAACGGTTGCGATTTTCCTGCGGCAAACCAATCCCATTATCAGTGACACGAATGAATGGTTGGTCTTGTTCAATGCCGGTTTCAATTAAAATCGCACCTTTCTCAGAACCAAGGTCTCGGGCTTCAACTGCCTCACGCGCATTTTTCACAAGGTTGGTGATAGCTTGCGTAATCAAACGGCGATCAAATGGGAACACTATGCCAGGCACCAGATCTCTAACTTTTATATCAATATCACCCGAAGATACGCGCTGCAGAACCGTTGCTTCTTGCACAACGCTAGCAAGAGCATTGGGTTCGGGCACAGCCTTAGGCATGCGCGCGAAGGCAGAGAACTCATCCACAATCCGCCCCAAATCACCCACCTGCCTGATAATCGTATCCGTGCATTGCTCGAACACATCTTTGTCAGTCGTGATTTGCTTGAGATATTTACGCTTCAAGCGCTCCGCAGAAAGTTGAATTGGTGTGAGTGGATTTTTGATTTCATGTGCAATGCGGCGCGCAATATCAGACCACGCAGAATTGCGTTGCGCGGAAACCAATTGCGTAATGTCGTCGAAAGTCAAAACATATCCATGTTCAGCGTCGTCTGTTCGCTCAGTTGTCAAACGAACAATAAAGCTCAGGTCTTGCCCACCAACTTGCATGTCAACATGCCCTTCGGCTATGCCTTGCGGGCGCGACAATGCGGATTCATAAATTGCTCCCATGTCTGGCAAAACATCTTTGAGTTCAAAACCCAACAATTCGGGCTCAGTGCGGTCTAACAAACTCAAGGCAGATTTATTTACCAGTGAAATGCGGTGCTCGGCGTCAATGCCAATCACACCTGCTGTAACACCCGAGAGCATCGCCTCAGTAAATCTTCGCCTATTGTCCAGCTGCTCATTGGTTTCAACAAGTTGGTCGCGGTGCAAGCGCACTTGATCTGTCATCATGTTGAAGGTTTGAGATAGCGTCATCAAATCTTCCGGCCCATCAATCACATGCACGCGAGCATCAAAATCACCCTGCGCCACATTTCGCGCCGCTTCCAAAAGCCTAACAATGGGGGCAACCAACCGGTCTGAAAACCACATGCCAGCCCAAATTGAGGCCAGCAAAAACACCAAACTCACCAACGCATAAACCAAAGCGAACGTAAGCTGAACGCCTACACGCTGTTTCAGCAGCTTATCATATTCAGCTTTTGCATCCTGCGTCTTCGTCAACTGCTCAATCACAATCGGCGACAAAATGCGGTAAGCATATAAATATTGCGATTTATAACCCTGCAATTTCATCAGTGCACGGACTAAATTTCCGCCACGCCCGGGTGCCAACAACACAATTTCACCCTTATCAGCTTGCGCCATGGCAGCAGCACTGGGCACTATGAATTTAATTTTTTCTGACGCAGTAATATTGGCTTGGATTTGCTTGTTGGATGAATCAAAAATATAAAGTGCAGCCAGATTGCGAATGGCCGCATGACGTGCAACCCGCTGAAGAAAGGCTGGTCGATCACTGCTAAACAACGGCAATTGTTGCACCAGATCAGTCGAAATATTAGCTAAATCTGTGCGTGTGGCTTCCGAAGCATTTTGCACATAAGCGTCTGCAACTGAAGCCGCCGACTCGACAATGGCTCTCGTGCGTTCTGAAAACCACGCATCCAATCCGCGGTTCAAAGTAACAGCAGCAAATACCGCAACCAGAATTGCCGGCATTAATGCCACCATGCTAAACAAGGAAATCAAACGGATATGAAGACCTGTACCCGCCGTGCCGCGCCTGCGCTCCATGAGTAAATAGAACAATTGCCCCGCAATCATCGCCCCCATCAAAACCACGAGAACAGTGTTGGCAAATATCAAACTATCAATAATTGCTTCCGTAGGCTGAATCGGGGTGACACCTGTCAAGAGCAAAAAGGTGGTCAACCCAGTCAGGGTGCCAAGCACCACAAGGCTCAGCGCAGCCCACCCGGAAAGACCGCGCAAGCGCTGCGAAATGTGGATATCAGCCCGTTTCAACATAGGCAGAGTTTATCACCACACCATGGCAGAAAATCAACACCTATTGTGATATTTTTACTACGATTAGCAATTTCTGACATTGCTTAAGAAACACCGCGCATCACATTGATATTACGTTCTTTAAGCTTAGCACGGAGAGTATTTCGGTTAATCCCTAGAAGATCAGCCGCGCGCAATTGATTGCCATTTGTGGCCAACAAGCTTGCTCGCAGCAATGCAGGTTCGATCTGCGCCAACACCCGCTCATAGAGTCCTTCAGGCGGCAAACCCCCGCCAAAAGAAGCAAAATAAGTGGAGAGATATTTTTCCATGTAAAGCGGCAAATTATCTGGCGACATTTCATCTTCGCTCGGCAACTCAGAACTGCCTTGATCAGAAAGTTCGCGTTCAACTGATGAAGCGGAAATGACATCACTCACTTCCATTGCCATCAACCGCTTGATCAGGTTTTCCAATTCGCGCACGTTGCCCGGCCAGCGATGAGATTTTAATCTCTCCACAGCCTCAGCTGAAATATCCTTTGGTGGCAAGCCCAGCTTGATGCCCGCTTCCAAAAACAACCGCACCAAATCGCCAATATCCTCTGTGCGCTCTCGCAATGGCGGCAAACGAAGCAGCACAACATTAAGCCGGAAATACAAGTCTTCACGAAACAGCCCTTGATTGATCAAGCGCCGCAAGTCGCGGTGCGTGGCTGCAATAATTCGCACATTGGTCTTGATCGGCGAAGTGCCGCCGACAGTTGTATATTCACCTTCCTGCAACACCCGCAACAACCGCGTCTGCGCTTCGAGCGGCATATCGCCAATCTCATCCAAAAATAGGCTGCCACCTTCAGCCTGCTCAAAACGGCCAGCCATGCGTGCATTGGCACCAGTGAATGAACCTTTTTCATGGCCGAACAATTCAGACTCAATAAGTTCGCGCGGAATCGCCGCCATATTGACCGCAACAAAAGCCCCCTTCTTGCGCTTGCTATAATCATGCAAAGCGCGTGCGACCAATTCTTTGCCTGTGCCACTTTCACCTACAATAGTAACAGTAAGATCAGTCTGCGTGAGGCGTGCAATCATCCGGTAAATATCTTGCATGGCAGATGAACGGCCGATAATCGGCAAGTTCTCTGACTTCTCAGAAATTTTCGCGGTGGGTGATTTCTTAAGTTGCTCGAGTGCGCGAGCCACCGTTTGAATGAGCGCATTGATGTCAAACGGTTTTGGCAAATAATCATAGGCCCCAAGCTCGGCCGAACGGATGGCGGTCATAATCGTGTTTTGGGCACTCATGACGATCACCGGAAGATTGGGCCGTAGTTTTTTAATGCGCGGCAGAACATCAAAAGCACTCTCATCCGGCAAAACCACATCGGTAACAACAATATCGCCCTGCCCGTCGGACACCCAGCGCCAGAGGTTTGTGGCCGTAGATGTTGCCCTCACGGAATATCCAGCCCGCGTCAGCGCCTGCGTGAGGACTGTGCGAATGGCACTGTCATCATCGACCAAAAGAACTGTTTTTACATTCATAGCTTAAGTCCTTTTTGGTCAGGGGCAACCTCACCGCCTTTTATCAGCGGCAATAGCACACGGAATGTTGAGCCCCCTTCGCGGCGCTTATATTCAACCACTCCACCATGATCGCGAACAATCTTGGCAACGAGAGCCAGCCCCAATCCCCTGCCCTGCGGCTTGCTCGTAACAAACGGATCAAAAATATGTGGCAACAATTCATCAGGAATGCCATCGCCAGTGTCATGCACACAAACTTCAAGCGGCAACGAAACCTTTTCAGATGAACCCGCAACCGAAAGCTTCATGCCGGGACGGAATGCTGTTGTGAAAATCACTTCGCGCTGTCCGTCACTGCCCATAACTGCATCGACCGCATTGCGCGCCAAATTCAAAAACACTTGGACCAATTGATCATGATTACCATTCACCGCTGGAAGTGACGGATCATAATCTTCCGACAGCGTCACATCGCCTCCTGCGCTGGCCATGATCAATTGCTTCACCCGGTATAAGACGATGTGGATGTTGATAGATTGCCGTTCCAGTGGTCGCTCATCGGAAAATACTTCCATCTGATCAACCAAATCTCGAATGCGGTCGGTCTCATCGCAAATCAGCCGTGCCAAAGCGCGGTCGCCATCGGCCAAGCCCGGCTCTAACAATTGCGCGGCACCGCGAATCCCAGAAAGTGGATTCTTGATTTCATGGGCTAACATGGAAGCCATGCCTGATACTGAACGCGCCGCTCCTTGGTGCGAAAGCTGCATATCAAATTTATGCGCCATGGAACGACGCAATAGCATGACTAATATAAAACGTGGATCTTCTGCAACAATAGCCGTTTGTAAGTCCACAACGCGCTCGCCACCCATGCGCGGCGTGCCCACAGTTATTTCATACTCGTTGACCACGCCTCCAAGTTCGCGAACCTGTTGCACAGCATGCATAGCCGGGCTGGAAAAGGGCATGAGATCTGCAAACTTATGGCGCATCAAAACCGTTTTGCTGGTTTGAAAAAAATCTTCGCTGGTGCCATTCACCATGCAAACTTGGTTGTCCTCATCCAAAATAATCAGGGGATTTGGCAGTGAATCAAAAATGGCGCGCAAAGCCGGAAGCGTCTCAGTGCTCATGCAACCTCCGCCAATTCTTCGCAATAAATATGAGATAAGCCAGCCCTAACCCGGGCATTGTCTTTTTCGGTCAGCAATGTCTGGCGTAAAGTTTCAGTATGCTGCGGTGTCAAAAGCTGTCGCTCCCGCAATCTGGAAATAGCCCAGCCCAAATGTTTGCGAAATGTGCGGTTGCCCAGAATATCTCCGTAGAGAGTGAGTGTCTCTTCTTGCTGCAAGAGCAAGTAAGCGCATTCCTCTGCAAGACTTGGAGCAGACTTGCCAGTTCCCGCTTTTAAACCTTCAGCAATAACACCAGGCCACCATGGTCTGCCATAAGTTGAGCGCCCCAGCATCACACCATCAGCGCCTGACGCCTTCATCATGGCGCGCGCATCTTCAACACTTCCACCATCGCCATTGGCAATGAGTGGAATTGAAATCACCTCTCGAACCGCACGAATGGCTTTCCAATCGGCTTTGCCTGTATAAAACTGGCACCGTGTGCGACCATGCACTGTGATCAATGCAATGCCTGCCTGCTCGGCACGCTTTGCTAGCTCTGGCGCATTTAATGAATTCTCATCCCAGCCTAAGCGCATCTTAAGTGTAACTGGCACCTGGGAAGCTGCAACGGTGGCCTCCACCAAAGTAATCGCATGATCAATGTTGCGCATAAGAGCTGAACCTGAAAGGCCACCAGTCACCTGCCGCGCCGGGCAACCCATATTGATGTCAAGTATATCAGCTCCCATGTCCTGAGCCACACGAGCCCCCTCGCTCATCCACTTGGCTTCGCGGCCCGCAAGCTGCATTACAAACGGTGCGAGCTTTTTTCCACCTTTGGCCCGACGCATCATATCTGGCCTCTCGCGCACCAACTCTTCGCTGGCAACCATCTCGGAAACCACCAAGCCTGCACCAGCATCATGGGCAATCGCGCGGAAAGGCTCATCGGTGATGCCCGACATAGGAGCCAAAAACACGTTGTTCCGTGTTTTGATGTTTCCGATGGTTATGCTCATTTTTAAGGCAATTACTTTCACGGCTGAATATTTAGGCATGATACGCTGCAACGCAACAACGTCAAGCATAAAGCGCATCTAAAGCATTCTCATTGGCGCCTGAATCCTCTATGCCACTTTCATGACAGTTGCGGCAGTTATTGTGGCGGGGGGTGTGGGCTTACGCGCTGGCGGCGGAAAGCCTAAGCAATATCAACTCATTGGTGGCAAACCCGTGATTTGGTGGACGCTGAAAACTTTCCTCGAGCATCCCTTGGTAACCCACGTGCAAGCCGTGGTTGGTGAAGGGCACAATGATTTATTCAAGAGTGCAACAGCCGGATTAAAACTTGAGCCATTTGTATTTGGCGGTGCCTCACGGCAGGAATCTTGCCGACTGGGTCTGCAAGCCTGCGCCCAATTTTCACCTAGCAAAGTGCTGATTCATGATGCAGCACGGCCATTCGTAACTCCTCTAATGATCACCAACGTGATCACCGAACTTGATTACGCAATGGCCGTAATCCCGGGCTTACCCGTGGCCGATACGATGAAATATGCCCCAGGTGGCGTAATCAACAAAACCGTTGATCGCTCTGCCATGTGGTTCGTGCAAACGCCGCAAGGCTTTCTGTTTGACAAAATTTTGAGTGCCCACCGCAGTGCTGCCGCCGAGGCAGTGAGCGGCCTCACTGATGATGCTTCTGTGGCCGAATATGCCGGTCTGTCGGTTCGCATCATTGCAGGCGACCAAGACAACAAAAAACTAACCACCAGTGAAGACATCGATATCGCCAACGCCGCGCTCAATCAAAAGCAGCTCACTGAACGGCCAGATATTCGAACCGGCCAAGGGCTTGATTTTCATATTTTCGCAGCCGGAAAATCTGTGACTTTACTCGGCGTGGCAATCCCCCATAGCCACAAATTGAAAGGCCACTCGGATGCTGACGTGGCGATGCATGCCCTCACTGATGCAATTTTAGGTGCAATCGGCGAAGGCGATATAGGCACGCATTTTCCACCCAGCGACGTGCAGTGGAAAAATGCCGCCTCCGCGATATTCCTGGTTAAAGCAGTTGCCTTGCTTGAAGCACGGGGCGGCATTCTGGCTAATGTGGATATCACCATTCTGGCCGAAGCCCCAAAAGTGAGCCCACATATTCCAGCGATGAAAGCCGTGCTCGCCCCCCTGCTCCATATCGCACCTGATCGCATTGCGGTGAAAGCCACGACCACCGAAAAGCTTGGCGCCATAGGTCGCAAAGAAGGCATGGCCGCATCAGCAATTGCCACAGTGAGATTGCCATTGTGAGTTTAGCCGAGCAAGTTTTCCAACAATTATCCGCACACGGATTAAAATTAGCAACCGCCGAGAGCTGCACCGGCGGCATGGTGGCAGCGGCCATTACTGACATCGCAGGATCTTCCAGCGTTTTTGATCGCGGCTTCGTAACTTATTCCAACGAAGCTAAATTTGAAATGCTTTCAGTGCCGGCAGATTTAATTTCCGAATGTGGCGCTGTGAGTGCGGAAGTGGCAACTGCTATGGCAGCAGGTGCACTAAAACATTCAGCAGCCGATATTGCTGTGGCAATCACAGGCATAGCCGGACCAACTGGTGGCTCCGCAGAAAAACCAGTGGGACTCGTTCATTTTGCAGTGGCCACGCACCACGCCATTTTTACCAAAGCACAACGCTTCGGCAATTTGCCACGCAGCGAAATTCGAGAGCGAGCAACGCATTGCGCATTAGAAATGCTGCTCGCTGCCGAAATCATGCGCCCTTAAGCACACACGCCAAGGCCAAGACAGCATAAGCAACCGCCATCAGCCAAACCGATGCAATTGGCAAACCTGGAATAACTCCCAAGGCAGCCAGTGCTGCAACGATGGCAATTACAACAGAAATAATGAAAACGAGTGTGGTCGGTGGACTGAGACGCATGGTGTTTCTCCCTTGATGCGAAAAATATCATACCATGAGTCGCGAAAATCGTCTGCACACCATTCCACTGCTGTGGGTAAACTTCATTCCACCGTAACAGACTTCGCCAAATTGCGCGGCTGGTCCACGTCGGTGCCAATAAACACCGCGGCATGATATGCCAGCAACTGAACTGGAATAGCATAAATCAATGGACTGATGAATGGATGCGCCACCGGCACGCGAATGTGCTTGAAGGTTTTGTGCGCATTGTCTTTGTGGGAATGATCGTCCGTAATCAGAACAATTTTGCCACCGCGCGCCGCCACTTCTTCCATGTTGGAAATGGTCTTTTCATAAAGCTCATCGCGAGGAGCAATCACAATCACCGGCACATGCTCATCAACCAAAGCAATAGGACCATGTTTCAATTCGCCAGCAGCATAACCTTCTGCATGAATGTATGAAATTTCTTTGAGCTTCAATGCCCCTTCAAGCGCCAAGGGATAATTGATGCCGCGCCCTAAAAACAAGACATCTCGCGCCTTGGAAATTTCATGCGCTACGGCAGCAATGTTTTTTTCTTCTTTCAGAATTTCAGTCATGTGGCGCGGCGCTGCAATAAGTGCGGTCACATATTCCCGCTCCAACTCGGGCGATAATGTGCCGCGCAATTTGCCCGCCAACAAAGCCAAACAAGCAAGTGCCGCCAATTGGCAGGTGAATGCCTTGGTGGAAGCCACACCAATTTCAGGACCAGCATAAGTGCGCAACACCACTTCTGACTCACGAGCAATTGTGGATTCCGGCACGTTAATAATTGCAATTGTGTGCTGTCCTTGTGATTTGCAATAACGCAATGCCGCCAAAGTATCGGCGGTTTCGCCTGATTGTGAGATCACAATGGCAACACCATTTTTACTCATCGGTGCTTCGCGGTAGCGAAACTCGGAGGCAATATCAACTTCAGTTGGCAAACGCGCCACTTTTTCAAACCAATATTTTGCGGCATGGCCGGCATAAGAGGCCGTACCGCATGCCGTGATCGTCAAACGATCCAACTTCGCAAAATCAAACGGCAGCGATGCAGGCACCTTCACAGTGCGCGTTGCAAAATCAATATATTCAGCCAACGTGTGGCCCACCACCTCTGGCTGTTCCGCAATTTCCTTGGCCATAAAGTGCCGATGATTGCCCTTATCCACCATCATCGCTGAAGCTTGGCTAAAACTCATTGGGCGTTTGATTGGCTTATTATCTTCGCCATAAATTTGCATGGAATTGCGCGTCAGCACCACCCAGTCTCCATCTTCCAAATATGTGATGCGATTGGTAAACGGCGAAAGAGCGATAGCATCTGAGCCTAAGAACATCTGCCCATCACCATGGCCAACAGCCAGTGGCGGACCATTGCGCGCACCCACCATCAAATCATTTTCAGATTTAAACATGATCGCCAATGCAAAGGCACCGCGAAGGCGGCCAAGCACATTCTTCACGGCATCAACAGGCTGAGTGCCTTTGCCACGTTCCTGCGCCAGTAAATGCGCCACAACTTCCGTATCGGTCTGCGAGACAAACTTGAAACCAGCAACTTCAAGCTCGGTTTTTAATTCCTGAAAGTTTTCAATAATGCCATTGTGAACAATCACCACGTCGCCAGAAATATGCGGGTGCGCATTGGTTTCATTTGGCACGCCATGGGTGGCCCAGCGTGTGTGACCAATACCACTGTGGCCTTGCAAGGGCGACTCGCGCAAAAGATCTTCAAGATTACGCAGTTTTCCAGGAGCACGGCGGCGTTCAATATTCCCGCCCTCAAGTGTGGCCACACCAGCAGAGTCATAGCCACGATATTCCAATCGGCGCAGCGCTTCAACAATATCAAGCGCTACCGGTTTGTTCCCTAGAATGCCAACAATACCACACATGTTTTACGTCCTTATTTTTTTCGCCGCTTTACGCGCGGCTTTAACTGTTCGATATTTTTTGGCCCACCCGGCTTTAATTTCTTGGCGGCTGCGCGAAAGTGCCAACGCATCTTCAGGCACATCCGCCGTGATCACGCTGCCTGCTGCAATGTTCACACCATTGCCAATTTTCACCGGCGCTATCAACGAAGTGTTGGACCCCACAAATACTTTCTCACCAATTTCCGTGAGGTGCTTTTCATAACCATCATAATTACACGTGATTGTGCCAGCACCAATATTGCTACCAGCCCCCACCAAGGCATCGCCAATATACGAAAGATGATTAGCCTTTGCTCCATTGCCAATTTTGGATTTCTTCACTTCCACAAAATTGCCAATATGCGCATCAGCACCAATCTCAGCCCCAGGCCGTAGCCGAGCATAAGGCCCGATCCGCGCCCCGTCGCCAATCACTGCACCTTCAATATGCGAGAAGGCTAAAATCTCCACGCCATTGCCCACGGTAACACCGGGGCCAAACACCACATTGGGTTCAATGTAAACATCTTGGCCAATCACAGTGTCCGCCGAAAAGTAAACTGAAGATGGATCAACCAATGTTGCTCCAGCCAACATCGCTTGCTTGCGGCAGCGATTCTGAAACACTCTCTCAATGGCTGAAAGTTGTAACCGGTCATTCACGCCAGCAACTTCGGCTTCTTCACACACTGAAAGCGCCACGGCAAAGCCAGCATCAATAGTAAGGCCCACCAGATCAGTAAGGTAATATTCTTTCTTGGCATTGGCATTGTTAAGCTTCGGCACCAACTGCCACAAAAGCTTGCTATCAATTGCAATTATACCAGAGTTGCAGAGCGTAATTTTCTGTTCGGCTGGCGAAGCATCAAGTTGTTCTCGAATGGCCGTTATGCTTGCACCGGTTTTAATGAGCCTGCCATATCCATGCGGGTTTTCCGCTTCAAAACCGAGGACGGCCACGGGATGGGCCAGATCTATTTTGGCCAGCAGAGCCTTCAATGTTGCTGTTTGGATCAGCGGCACATCACCATAAAGCACCAGCACTGTGCCATTAAACCCAAGCAGCGCATCGCGCGCCATAGAAACCGCATGGCCAGTGCCCAAACGATCAACCTGGGCCGCAAACTGACAATTGGCAAAAAACTTGCGTGATTCTGCGCACACCATATCCGCAACCGAGCCATGCACCACAACTGGTAGTTTTGGGCCTAAGCCTGCTGCAGCAGCCAACACATGGCCAACCATCGATCGATTGGCTACCTTATGCAAAACCTTAGGCAAAGCCGAGCGCATCCGCGTTCCCATACCAGCCGCCAATACTACAATCGCTAGATCAGACATTGTCACCCCGTTAGAATCCCACCGTCTTTTTAGCTGGCAGAGGTATCTAGTCCCTTATAATTGTGGCGTTTTTCCAAACTTGGTAAATGAAGTATGAAAACCAAATTACGCCCTTGACCATATGTTGGCCCCCAACTATGTTCCGCCCGCTTTCACAGACTCAAGCGCAAGTTCAGTGATGTGAGGGCCCATAGCTCAGCGGTAGAGCATCTGACTTTTAATCAGAGGGTCGTGGGTTCGAATCCCGCTGGGCTCACCATTTTTTCAACAATTTGAAGTGCTAACGTACTCGCGGCAATGCTGTGCTTGTCGAATATCGTTGAGTGACAATAACTTACGTAAAAACTCCTAAAATTAGAAAATAGAGCTTGACAGCGTACGGTGAACCTGCTATTCCTCGTCACACTCCAGAATTGGGACTTGCCCCTTCTGGGTCACCCCTCCCACTCCCAACAATAGTTTTGAGCCCATCAGGAAAACGACGTTGGTGCGGAAACGGAACAAACGAACACGCATCAGAACCGATGTGCAAACTTTGTTTTATGTGTTATGGATCAAGTATGAAATCTGCTCTTAAAGAAACTCCAATCGTTGTTCCGCTTGACGAAGAACATGCGCGTATGATGGCATACGGTCAAAGCTCAGACGGCAAAAAGCGGATTGAAGAGGCCGAAGCCGAAATTGC
>JANOUE010000148.1:0-5748 GCA_031416755.1 Hyphomicrobiales bacterium | reverse complement strand
CGTGATGATGGCGAAAAAGACATCGTTGTTCGCGCCAATGCGAAGTGGAAGCAGTTGCTGAAAGATTATGTGGCCCCGGCCCTTGATGAAGGCATTGATGAAGGATTGCGAGACTTCATGACAAAGCGGAAAGAAGTGCTGCCGGATAATGTGAGTTAGGCAGTCACCGATTGATCTCATTCTTCGCCGCTTGACTTAAAAACGCCGACCTAGTGAGCTTCCTGCGTTTGGCGGCGGTGTCTATGGCTTTTAACACTCCCCTCTCCAGCGAGATGTTGGCAGAAACTACGCGCGTATCATTTTCGGTTAGAGGCACAGAAATGAGAAACGCACCGTCCGCCAATTCAGAGGCGATATCTCGATCTGCAATAATTTTTTCAATCTGGCGTGGAGTTGGCATTTTTGCGTCCTCGGCCCAGAGGCTCAAGGCCTCACTGGCATTGCCAATGAGAAATTCCATGTCGTCAGCAGCTGAAAAACATCCTGGCAAATCAGGAAACTGCACACCGAAAGCTGAACCTTTTTCTTTATGCACAATAGCGAAGTATTGCTTCATATCGTTCAACTACATCTATTCGAATTTGATTTCAAGCTATGCAGCAAGCAACCCTTCGCCGTCATTCCCGCGAAAGCAGGAACCCAGCTTTGGGCAACAATTACAGGCTAAGCTGGGTTCCCGCCTACGCGGGAATGACGATGGTAGATGGTCTGGCAAGATCGGAAACAATTCAAACTGTAATTTCCACCGGCACAGCAACTTTCCGAGAATCCGCCCACGCATAAAGGCCGATGCCTGCAATCACCATGGCGGAGCCTATGGCGTCGGCCCATGTGAATGGTTCTCCTAATATCCACACTGCCAAGGCAATCGTAATAAGGGGCGAGATCGTGGCGATCATGCTGGTGGTTTGTGGCGTGGTGCGCGACAATCCGGCATTGACCAGAAATGATGGGATGACGGTTGCGAAAATCGCCGTTCCAAATGACAGCCAGAAAAATCGCGGGGATGAAGAAAAATCAAAACTGTGGCTTACTATTATATAATGCCCAATGCAGGCAAAGCCGGATGCCGATAGTGCAATCGACGTGAACAACATGCTGCCCATGCTGGAGATAATATTCTTTGCGAAAAGCTGATAGGCGGCGAAGGTTATGGCGCAGCCGAGAACCAACAGCGTTCCGATAATTGTATTGCTGCCACCGGTTGGTAAAGCACTTAGGAACACCACAACGAGTCCGGCATAAGTGATCGCCGCTGCCAGAACACTGAACCAGGTGATGCGGGCTTTAAAGAACATCCAGCCGAGGAACATTACAAAAATCGGATAGGTGAAAAGCACCAAGCGCTCAAGTTGGGCCGAAATGAAAAGCAGGCCAGCGAAATCAAGTTGCGATGAGATATAATATCCTACAAAGCCCACAAGACTAGCGCGGAGGAGCATGTCCAAGTTTGGCAAAGGCTTTCCTTGGCTGCGCAGTTTATAGACTGCATAGATTGCAACGCCGATGAAAAACGGCAGCGAGATCATCATGCGCAATGCCAGCATGAGAGCTGCGTTCGCTTGTTCCATATAAGCAAGTTTGATGAAGATGGCTTTAGTCGAAAAAAGGGCGGCCCCAGATGCTGCGTAGAAATAACCCAAATAATGTTTCTGGTTCATTCTCAAGTGATACACAGGCCAACATGATTTGTCGCTAGGACTTGCATGCATTTGCCACATGGGTATTCTTCATTCATGACTGATCTCGTTTTTAAATCTGCGCTTGAAATGGGCCGCCTGTTAAGGGCAGGCAAAGTTTCGTCCAAAGAGTTGCTGCAGGCTTGCTTGGATCAATATGCGCTGCATAATTCCGCCGTGAATGCAGTGGTGGTAACCGATATTGATCGGGCGTTGCGGGCTGCCGCTGCGGCAGATAGGCGGTGGAAAAAAGGCGAGGCGCTTTCGCCATTTGACGGCGTGCCTATGACCGCTAAAGAAAGTTTCGATTGGACTGCGCATCCTTCAACATGGGGCAATGCAAAATATCGCAACAATATTGCCAAGACTGATGCCGCCGCAGTTTCGCGCCTTACCCAAGCGGGGGCTGTGATGTGGGGTAAAACCAATGTTCCATTAGATTTGGCCGATTGGCAAAGCTTCAATGAAATTTATGGCACCACGAACAATCCATGGGATTTGACCCGTTCGCCGGGTGGCTCATCGGGCGGGTCCGCTGCCGCTTTGGCAACGGGGATGAGTGCACTGGAAATTGGATCAGATATTGGCGCATCAATTCGAAACCCGGCCCATTATTGCGGTGTATTTGGGCATAAACCAACTTATGGCGTGGTGCCTTATGGCGGGCACTTGCTGCCCGGGATTGTGATGCCAGCGGATATTACAGTGGCTGGTCCATTGGCGCGATCAGCCAAGGATTTGACGGCGATGATGGATGTTCTGGTTGGTTCAGAAGCCCGAGGCCTTCAAATCAAATTGCCGCGCAGCTCGCAGAAAACGCTGAAAGATTTTCGTGTGGCAGTGAAAGTTTCGAGTAGCGTATCAGAGGTAGATCAAGCGGTGCAGGAAAAGATATTTTCTGCCGCCAGCATTTTGAAAAAGCTGGTGAAGAAATTATCATTTGAGGCAAGGCCGCCATTCAGCGATGAAGAGGCTTACGAGATTTATATTACTCTGCTGCGCGCCACAGCTTCGCGTAAATTGACGGATACGGAATATGATGCGGCGGTGAGCAAAGCATCGACGCTTCCGCATAGTGATAAAACTTATGTGGCGATGATGACGCGGGCCTTTGCTTTGTCGCATCGTGATTGGCTGCGGGTGAGCGAGCGTCGCCATCAGATGCGCCTGCTTTGGGATCAGTTTTTTGAGGAATGGGATGTGCTGTTGTGCCCCGCTGCGGCATCGGCTGCATTCCCACATGATCAGGTGGGGGAGCGGTTTCAGCGCTTTATTGAAGTGAATGGCAAGCGGGTTTCCACCATCGATCAACGCTTTTGGGCGGGTTATTCCTGCTGCTTTTATTTGCCGTCGACAGTGGCACCGCTTGGCCTCACGCCACAAGGCTTGCCAACGGGCGTGCAGATCATTACGCGCGAATACGGGGATTACACGAGTTTGAAATTTGCGGAATTATTAGAGCAAGAGCTCGGTGGGTTTACCTCGCCGCCGGGCTATTGAACTCAACTAATTCCCGGCCCCTCAATTTCCTTGATAAGTTTTTTCAAAATTGCCGCAGCATAGACTTTGTACGAGTTTGCTTTCAGCACGAAGCTGCCTTCGCCGCTTGTTACTTCGCTTTTCAAGTATTCGGCGAGGTCTGTCACTTCGTTGACGATGGCAAGTGCATTGATGGTAATGCCGTTGGCGGAAAGTTGATCACGCACCAGTTGGGTTGATGGGCCAGAATTATTGGTGCCATCACATGAGACGTCAACCACTTGGCGCAATGCCTTTGGGGCTTTGGCCAAAAGCGATTGCGCATAGAGCAAAGCGCTGCTGATTGAGGTTCCGGCTGGGGAAATATCGCGGGCTGTGTTTACTAAGTGCTTGCCAATTGAGAATGCATCATTTTTCGTAACAATTTTTCGCCACGGTATGATGAGCAGCTGCGCGCCGTCTTGCGACCATAAAAAAGCAGCGAGGGCAATTTGCTTTTTTGGGCCACGGGCAATGGCTTCCCAAACATGTGGATTCATGAAGGCGAGGCCTAAGCCTTGCATTTGCAAACGATACTCCTCGGCGTTCACGCTGTAAGAACAATCAATTGCGAGGACCAAAGCAAGATCAACCTCAGCATGTGCCACAGCGCCTTGAGTGGATAGTCCGAGCAGAGCTAACGCTTGGCGCCGATTTAAATTGAGTTGCTTCATTGCGAGAGCAGCTTAGCCGCGTCTTTTTGAAATTGCACCTCAGAAACCCTTGACCAATGCGCTATAGTCGCCCAAATATATCCCCATGTCCCAAGCCCCTGCCCTGATTGATCCGTTTGGCCGCCATGTCAGCTATCTTCGTGTGTCGGTTACTGATCGCTGTGATTTCCGTTGCGTCTATTGCATGGCCGAAGACATGACGTTTTTGCCACGCAAAGATTTGCTGACGCTTGAGGAACTTGACCGACTTTGCTCGGCTTTCATTGCCCATGGTGTTAAAAAATTACGCCTGACCGGCGGCGAGCCTTTGGTGCGCAAGGGCATTATGACGTTGGTGGAAAGCTTATCGCGCCATTTGAAATCTGGAGCGCTGGAAGAATTGACGCTCACAACCAATGGCAGCCAACTGGCCAAACACGCCAAGGATTTGGCGGTCCATGGTGTTAAGCGAATTAATGTTTCGGTGGACACCTTAAACGCTGCGAAGTTTAAACAGATTACGCGCTGGGGCGAATTGGCTAAAGTGCTTGATGGTATCAAAGCAGCGCAAGATGCGGGGCTTTCGGTTAAGATAAATGCGGTGGCGCTCAAGGGTGTCAATGAGCATGAAATTCCAGAGATGATCCGCTGGTGCCATGATCAGAAACTTGAGTTGACACTGATCGAAACCATGCCGCTGGGGGATATTGATGGCGACCGGACGGACCAATATTTGCCACTCTCGGTGGTGCGGGCACAGCTGATGGAACAATTCACGTTGATTGACGACCCGCACAAAACCGGCGGGCCAGCACGCTATATGACAGTAAAGGAAACTGGCGGGCGCATTGGGTTCATTACTCCGCTCACGCATAACTTCTGTGAATCCTGTAACCGGGTGCGGCTCACTTGCACCGGCACTTTATTTATGTGCTTAGGACAAGAAGATGCGGCTGATTTACGGGCACCGCTTCGGGCTTCGGAAAGTGATCACCTCGTGCATGCGGCAATTGCTGAGGCAATTTCGCGCAAACCCAAAGGCCATGATTTTATTATTGATCGCGCGCACAATAAACCCGCAGTTTCGCGGCATATGAGTGTGACTGGCGGATGAGCCGAAACGTTGGCACATTTCCCTTTGCATTTTCCTAAACGATGTTAGGTTGTCGATGCTGCCTCGACGCCATGCCGCTGGTTCACGCGGTTTTTCAGTCTAGGCCAGATTACAATTTTGGGAGGCAGCCGGGGGCTGGCCCCGATTGGAGAAGGAGGAAACACCATGTCCTACTATCTCTATCAACTGAGTTATTCCAAAGACGCCATCAAGGCGATGGTCGCCAACCCATCTGACCGCGAGGCTGCGGCGCGCAAACTCATTGAAGCACTCGGCGGAAAACTCCATCATCTGTTTTTTGCCTTTGGCAAATATGACGTCATTTGCCTGATTGAAGGGCCAGATGACAAATTCATGATGGCGGGTGCTGCAGCCGTCGCATCGGCTGGAACAGTCTCAGCGTCCTCGACCGTCAAGCTCATGACCGCCGCAGACGCCATGGCCGCCATGGCCATGGCCGGCAAAGCCATCGGTGCTTACAAGGCACCTCAAGCTTAAAACATTCACGCGCGGCGGGAAGTTTTTCCGCCGTGCGATGTGTTTTCATGATCAGGCAGCTCGCCCGTTCTGCGTGCAGCAATAATAGTAATTCTTGTGAGTACATCATCCCTGTGCGACTATTGTCATGGGGTTCACCAAAAAAGGAGCCAACTACCATGCTTTCACTCTCGCGCGGCATTACGTTACTTGCTCTTATTGCCCTTCTGGGAACGCCGGCCAGCTTCGCCCAGACGCTGGCCTTGCCCGAAACCCTGATCGGTGCATCTTCCGACAAGGGCGAAGC
>JANOUE010000147.1:0-12657 GCA_031416755.1 Hyphomicrobiales bacterium | reverse complement strand
ATCGCCAATTGAAATCGGCAAAAACAATTGCCGGATTTTAGCATCCGTCGACAGTCCATCACGCACCTTCTTAACCCACGCAACATCATCTTCACTGAGATTAAAAGGTGCCAATGCAAGACTTTGTTCAATGTTCATTGTGTATGCCTCTTAAGTCATCCAAACATGACTATTGGACGTATTACATCTCTATGACAAAAGCACTTTACATTTTTTGCATGATTATTTTTTGCGGCAGCTTACTTTATTATTTTGCAGCTCTTAAAGTTTTTAACTTTCTCGTGCCAAAAGATGCAGGTTCACTTTTGCGAGCTGCTAATCTCCCCTATGGCACTGACCCGCAACAGCGCCTTGATATTTACGAACCAAAATCAAAACCCGCCAATTTGCCAATTCTAATATTTGTGCATGGTGGGTCGTGGACAACGGGCAATCAAAACGATTATGAATTTGTTGGCCGCGCCTTTGCCGCCAAAGGTTATATAACAATAGCGATGGGCTATCGTGGTTTACCCAACGCTGGTTATCCCGATTTCATTTTCGACGTTGCCGAAGTTGTGAAATGGTCGCTCCAAAACGCTGCTGCCTATGGTGGCAATCCACAAAATATTTTTCTCGTGGGTCATTCGGCCGGCGCTTATAACGTGGCGATGGCAAGTTTGAACCGGCACTATTTTAAGGCGGCAGGCGTTGAACCTTCAACCATAAAGGCGGTGGCAACCTTAGCCGGACCATTTGATTTCTTGCCACTCGATACGCCAGCCACTAAAGCCACATTCGGCCACATCAAAGATTTGAATGCAACCCAACCAATCACTTATGCAAGGCTGGATGCGCCGCCATTCCTGTTGCTTCAGGGCTTAAGCGACAAAACTGTTTATCCCAAAAACAGCCGCTCTCTGCAGGCCCACCTCATCGCAACTGGCGCCAAAGCCACGCTGATTGAATATGAAAACGTAACCCATGCGGGCATACTTTTAGATTTAGCAAAACCACTGCGGGGCCGGGCTAAAGTTCTCGAAGACATTGACAAATTCTTCAAAGATATTTTGCGACAATTTCCCAAGCCTGATCATAATGGCTGATAACATAAGTTGGATTGTAGGTTTGAACCGGATGCGGCGTATAGCCAAATGTCACTGCAATTACTGGCACCCCGGTATTCTGCGCTGTACGAATATCAGTTTCACTGTCGCCGAACATGATGGTGTTTGAAGCATCAACCCCCAAACGCCGCGCCACTTCGCGGTAGGGGGCAGGGTCTGGCTTCATGATCGACAAGGTGTCGCCACCCACAACGGCACCAAAAAAATCTGCCATTTTTAATTCGCGCAACAGTTTATGAGAAAGCCCTTCAACCTTATTGGTGCAAACGCCAAGCTTGAGACCAGCATCGCGGGCCATGTGCAGCACGTCCAGCAAACCATCAAAAATCACGCTCTCATCCGCAATGTGGTCGGCGTAGTAATCCAAAAGTGCCGCGTGCATTTTTGTAACGGTCACATCATCAACACTGTCGCCTGTTGCCGCAATTCCGCGTTCAATCAACGCGCGTGCGCCATGCCCCACCATATGCCGAACTTGATCCATACCAATGGCTGGCCTTCCAATAAGCGAAAGCGCATGGTTAGTGGCTCCCATCAAATCGGGTGCAGTATCCACCAAAGTTCCGTCTAAATCAAAAATCAAAGCTTCAACTGGCATTGCGGTCTCTTCATTTGTGGTCTGTTTGTAGAACTGCAACCTCTATGCTAAAGCCCGCACAAATTCCATCATTCTGGGAGAAATAAATGGATATCGGTAAAACGCAACACCTGCGCGACATTCTGAAGGATAGGTCTTTGCTGAAAGACCAATGCTACATAGATGGCAAATGGGTGGGAGGTGAAGCCTCCATCGATGTGACCAACCCGGTGAATGAAATGATTGTGGGGTCGGTTCCGCGTCTCGGCAAAGCTGAAACCCGCATCGCCATTGAAGCCGCTTCTAAAGCGCAAAAACCCTGGGCCAAGAAAACCGCCAAAGAGCGCTCAATCATCTTGCGCAAATGGTTCAACCTGATGATGGAAAACCAGGAAGACTTAGCCCAGATCATGACAGCAGAGCAGGGTAAGCCCTTGGCTGAATCGCGCGGCGAAGTGGCTTATGGCGCAAGCTTCATTGAATTCTTCGCCGAAGAAGCCAAGCGCATTTATGGTGAAACCATTCCAGTACCCATGGCCAATTCGCGCGCCATTGTGGTGAAGCAGGCGATTGGCGTTGTGGCTGCCATCACGCCGTGGAATTTCCCCAATGCCATGATCACGAGAAAAGCGGGTCCAGCACTGGCCGCAGGCTGCACCTTCGTGGTGAAACCAGCCGCTGAAACACCGCTTTCGGCTTTGGCACTGGCTGAACTTGCTGAACGTGCAGGCATTCCCGCTGGTGTATTTTCGGTGATCACTGGCAAGGCTTCAGAAATTGGTGGCGAGATGACGTCGAACCCAATCGTGAAAGCTCTCACCTTCACAGGCTCCACCGAAATTGGCCGGATGCTGATGGCCCAATGTGCGCCAACTGTAAAACGCGTTGGCTTGGAACTTGGCGGCAATGCGCCCTTTATTGTATTTGATGATGCAGATTTAGATGCGGCTGTGGCCGGAGCCATCATTTCCAAATATCGCAACAATGGCCAAACTTGCGTCTGCGCCAATCGCATCCTTGTGCAGGAAGGTGTCTATGATGCCTTCGCGGCAAAGCTTGCAGTTGCTGTTAGTAAATTGAAAGTCGGCAATGGTGTTGTCGATGGGGTCACCACAGGCCCACTCATCAATGGCGCTGCCGTGAAAAAGGTGGAAGAACATATTGCCGATGCCAAAGCCAAGGGTGCCACGATCACGTTAGGTGGCAAATCCTTGGGCGGCAATTTCTTTGAACCAACGATCATCACCAATGTGACTACGGACATGGCCGTAGCCCGCGAAGAAACTTTCGGACCGCTTGCACCTCTTTTCAAATTCAAAACTGAAGACGAAGCAATAAGCATGGCCAATGCCACAGAATTTGGTTTGGCCTGCTATTTCTACACAAGAGATATTGGCCGCGTGTGGCGTGTGGCCGAAGCATTGGAATATGGCATGGTGGGCATCAACGAAGGCATCATCTCAACTGCCGAAGTGCCCTTCGGCGGCATGAAAGAATCTGGTATTGGCCGCGAAGGATCTTCGCATGGCATGGAAGAATATATTGAAATGAAATATATCTTGATGGGTGGCTTGAACACATGAGTGTTGAAGACCAAAAAAAGGCCGCAGCCGAGGAAGCTGTAAAATATATTAAAGCGGGCATGAAGGTGGGACTGGGCACTGGCTCTACGGCCAATTATTTTATTGATGCACTGGCCGCTCGCAAGCTCGATGTAATCTGTGTTTCAACCTCGACTGCGACTCATAAACGGGCCGAACAGCAAGGTCTTAAAATGTCCTCGATCGAAGACAATCCATTCTTGGATGTGACGGTTGATGGCACGGATGAATTTGATGCTGAATTACGCTTGATTAAAGGTGGAGGTGGCGCCATGCACCGTGAAAAAATTGTGGCTTCATCCTCGCGTTTTATGATCGTCATAGCCGATCACTCCAAGCAAGTTAAAACCTTGGGAAAATTTTTACTGCCTGTGGAGGTTTCGCGTTTTGGCGTCAATGCCACTGCCTGGAAAATGGAACGGGTCTTCGAGCACATGAACCTTCCCCGTAAAATGTCTATCAGGGTGCGTGATGGGAAACCCTTCATCACTGAAGCCGGCAATGCCATTATTGATTGTGCGCTCGAAGCAATTGCCGAGCCCGAAACGCTCGATGCTATGTTGAATAACATTCCCGGCCTAGTGGAAACTGGTTTGTTCATCGGCATTTGCGGCGTTGTCTACATGGGCACAGATAATGGTGTTGTGGAGATTACGCGCAAATGACATTTGACTATGATCTCTTTGTCATCGGTGCTGGCTCGGGCGGCGTTCGCGCGGGCCGCATTGCTGCAAAACATGGTGCGAAAGTTGCCGTGGCTGAAGAGTTTCGCGTCGGCGGCACTTGCGTTATTCGCGGCTGCGTTCCAAAAAAACTTCTTGTCTATGCCTCGCGCTTTGCCGAAGAATTTGAAGATGCTGTTGGCTTCGGCTGGACATCCGAAAAAGTTTCTTTCGATTGGTCAACTTTAGTCGAAAACAAAGACAAAGAAATTGATCGCCTGAACAAAGCTTACATTCGCAATCTTGAAGCTGCGGGTGCCGAACTCATTCTTGAACGCGCCACGATCAAAGACAAGAATACAATCGAGCTCGCATCTGGTCGCAAAGTTACGGCAAAATATATTTTGATTGCCACCGGTGCTGCCCCCTTCGTGCCGCGCCATTTGCCCGGCCATGAACTGGCCATCACCTCAAACGAAGCTTTCGATCTCGAACGCTTGCCGCGCCGCATCGTTATCGTTGGCGGTGGCTATATTGCCGTTGAATTCGCTGGAATTTTCAATGGCCTCGGCGTGGAAACAATCTTGGTTTTACGTGGCGATCAGATTTTGCGTGGCTTCGATGATGATCTCCGGAGCCACCTCGCAGCCGAAATGAAAAAGAAAGGTATTGAGATTAAAACCAATACCGATATCACCTCAATTGAACGCTCTGGCGACGGCGTGCGCATAACCATGGAAGATGGCATGACCATTGGCGCTGGCCAAATTATGTTCGCCACCGGCCGCATTCCCAACACGCAAAACATCGGCCTCGAAAATGTTGGCCTGCATGGAACAGCACATGGTGCTGTGGCCGTAAATGAATTTTCGCAGACCAAAGTAGAGAATATTTATGCCGTGGGCGATGTCACCAACCGCGTGAACTTAACCCCCGTGGCCATACGTGAAGGCCATGCCTTTGCTGATAATATATTCGGCGGAAAATCCATTAGCGTCAATCACCACCTCATTCCAACAGCCGTATTTTCGCAACCAGAACTAGGCTTGGTCGGCCTCACCGAAGCCCAAGCCCGCGCCGCACATGCAAACATTGACATCTACAAAACCAGCTTCCGCGCCATGAAACACACGCTCTCAGGCCGCGATGAGCGCACCTTTATGAAGTTGGTTGTTGATTGCAAAACCGATATCGTTCTCGGCTGCCATATCGCGGGCGAAGGGGCAGGGGAAATGGCGCAACTTCTCGGCATCGCCATGACATGTCGCGCGACCAAAGCTCAGTTTGATGCGACAATGGCCGTGCATCCAACGGCCTCAGAAGAGTTGGTAACCATGCGCGAAAAATGGAAAGCTTAAATATGGAATAAGCGCTGAATTTTGGCGTATCCTCCACATTATGACCACGGCCACATTCCGCAAAGACTTGATAGCCGAGCTGCCATACCTCCGCCGTTTTGCGCGCGGGCTCTGCGGCGATGCCGCTCTGGCCGATGATTTGGTGCAAGATTGCGTGGAACGTGCTTTGGTCAAGAGCCATCACTATGACCCGGCACGCCCCTTGCGTGCTTGGCTTTATGCGGTTTTGCGAAATATTTACGTGAGCAATTGGCGCCGCAACGCCAAGCATAAAAGTGCTAAACATCTTGACGACCTTGAAGGACTCGAAGGCACAACGCCACCTGAACAGGATCAGAATTTTTCTGTGGCCCTGATCACGGATGCGCTCGACACCTTGCCAGCCCAACAGCGCGAAGTGCTGGTGCTGATCAGCTTAGAAGAAATGAGCTATAGCCAAGCCGCGGAGATTATCGGAGTGCCGATTGGAACAATCATGTCCAGACTTTCGCGCGCACGGGCGCATTTACAAAAAATTTTGGAAGAACGTGGCACGCCAGTTCTGCGTGTGGTGAAATGAACATTTTTGAAACAATTGAGAACTGGGCATTGCATGCCTTTGCCGATGGTGAGCTTGAAGGCGAAGAACGCAAAGCCATGGAAAAATTACTGAGCGAAAATGAAGAGGCCCGCAAGGCGCTGGCCGCGATCAACTATCAAAAAGCAGAATTGCGCAAAGCCTTTGGGTCAATCATCGATGATCCTTTGCCGCGGTTTTTGGCTGCCGCAGCACAAGGCGGGAGTCACAGGTTTTTACCTCTTGCCGCCGGAGCCGCATCTTTAGCGCTTGTTCTGATCGGAAGTGCCGGGGGATGGTATGCAGCCCACCAAAGCGAAACTCTGCAGGCTGCAAGCTTGGAGCAGATGGCTTTGACAGCCCACGAAGTTTTTTCTGTAGAAGTGAAGCACCCGTTTGAAGTGGCGGCAGCCGAACAAATTCATTTGCAGAAATGGCTATCCAAGCGCGTGGGGGTCGATTTCAAAATCCCAGATTTGAACTCCGAAGGTTTCGTACTTCTGGGTGGGCGCTTGCTGGCTGGTGACAATAGCCCAGCCGGACAGCTTATGTATGAAACCACCAACAAGCAGCGGCTGACTGTTTTCATAAGCTTTAATGGAGCTGGCAAAGATGAAGCCTTGCGCCTTGAGGAACATGGCAATCTCATCACCTGCTATTGGCGTGATGGCAAACTGGCGATGGCAGTTACCAGCGAAATGACCAAGGATGATATGATGAAAATTGCCAAAAGCATTTACGATCAAATGGAAAAGAAGAGCTAAAGCCTTCGCTCTTTATTCTGCGCCGCCTTCCTGATAGAAGCGCCGCAAATAGAATAAGAGCCATCATGACCGAAGCACCTAAAAAGCCAGAATCCAAGAACGACCGTTACCGCGACACAGTGTTTTTGCCCAAAACCAACTTTCCCATGAAAGCCGGATTGCCGCAAAAAGAGCCGGAGCTTTTACAGCGCTGGGCTGATAATAAATTGTTTGATCGCCTGCGGAAGGAAAGCAAAGGCAAAAAGCAGTTCGTGCTGCATGATGGTCCTCCCTATGCCAACGGCAACATTCACATTGGCCATGCCTTAAATAAAATTTTGAAAGACTTGGTGGTGCGCTCCAAGCAGATGGCGGGCTTTGACTCAAACTATGTGCCGGGCTGGGATTGCCATGGCCTGCCGATTGAATGGAAGATCGAAGAAAAATACCGTGCCGCTGGCAAGAATAAAGACGCTATTCCAATCAATGAATTCCGCAAGGAATGCCGCGAATTTGCGCAAGGCTGGGTGGATATCCAGCGCGAAGAATTCAAACGCCTCGGTGTGGAAGGCGATTGGGATAATCCTTATTTGACCATGAACTACAAAGCCGAGGCCATCATCGCCAAGGAGTTGTTGAAGTTCGCAGGCGATGGCCAATTATATCGCGGCTCCAAGCCGGTGATGTGGAGCGTGGTCGAAGGCACTTCGCTGGCTGAGGCAGAGATTGAATATGAAGATATTTTGGTTGATACGATTTTTGTGAAGTTTCCGGTGAAGGGAGCTGACGCAAATGTGTTGATCTGGACAACTACACCTTGGACGATCCCAGGCAACCGAGCCATCAGTTTTTCGTCGCGCATCAGCTATGGCGAATACGAAGTTACAGCTGCGCCGGAAAGCAATTGGACTGTGGTTGGCGAAAAACTCATCATCGCTGATAAGTTGGCAGTTGAAGTTTTGAAAGCTGGACGAGTTGAGGACTATAGGCGCTTAGGCGATGTTGATCCCTCAAAGTTAACATGCTCGCATCCATTGAACAGCCCTTCGAGGTTCGCTGCGCTCTCACCTCAGGGTGAGGGGGCAGCAATTAGCCCTCATGTTCAAGGTGAGGGAGCACAGAATAGCCCTCATGCTGAGGTGCCGCACCTTGCGGCCTCGAAGCACGAGGGCGGCTACGCGTTCGAGGTCCCACTCCTCGACGGTAATCATGTGACCGACGATGCTGGTACGGGCTTTGTGCACACGGCACCTTCACATGGTGCTGACGATTATAATATTTGGATCGCCAATCAAAAAGCTTTGCGTGATCGGGGCATTAGCACGGATGTTCCAACCCCCGTCGGTCCCGATGGATTCTACACCGTTGACGCCCCCGGTTTTGAAGGCGCTCGCGTCATCGACCAATACGGCAAATGGAAAGATGCCAATGCCAAAGTGATTGATGCTCTGAAGGCAGCTGGCATGTTGCTATCTTCCGCTAAGAAAACCATCAGCTACCCGCATTCTTGGCGTTCAAAAAAGCCGATTATTTTCCGCAATACACCACAGTGGTTTATTTCTATGGGCGATGGCAAGGCGGACGGGTTGCGCACCAAGGCGCTTGCCGCCATCGAACAAACCAAATTCTTCCCATCCGCAGGCCAGAACCGGTTGCGTGGCATGATCACAGATCGGCCCGATTGGGTGATCTCACGCCAGCGCGCGTGGGGTGTTCCTATCGCTGTGTTTGTGAACAAGGCCTCTGGCGAAATTCTGAAAGATGCTGCCGTCAACGCCCGCATTTATGATAGCTTCGTGGCTGATGGTGCTGATGCTTGGTATGCTGAGGGTGCGGCGGCGCGTTATTTGGCTCCGGCTTATAACCCTGATGACTACGAGCAAGTGCGTGATATTCTCGACGTATGGTTTGACTCCGGCTGCACCCACGCTTTTGTTCTCGAAACCCGCCCTGACCTCAAATGGCCAGCCGATGTTTATCTCGAAGGTTCGGACCAGCATCGTGGCTGGTTCCATTCTTCCCTGCTCGAATCTTGCGGCACGCGGGGCAGGGCGCCTTATGATCAGGTGATCACCCACGGCTTCACATTGGCCGAAGATGGTCGCAAAATGTCGAAGTCCCTCGGCAACACCACGGTGCCACAAGACGTGATCAAAAACTCTGGCGCTGATATTTTGCGCCTCTGGGTGGCAACTTGCGACTATGCCGATGACATGCGCATCGGGCCAGAAATTCTAAAATCCGCCGTCGAAAATTATCGCAAACTGCGCAACACCTTCCGCTATATGCTGGGCGCGCTCGAGGGTCTCAAAGATTGGGAAACCACGCACTACAAGGACATGCCAGAGCTTGAACGCTACGTTCTGCACCTGCTGCATGAACTGGGCGAAACCGTGCAGGCAGCTTATGATGTTTATGATTATAAAAAAGCCGCAGCTGCTCTCACCAATTTTATGAATGTGGAACTTTCGGCATTCTATTTCGACATTCGCAAAGACACGCTTTATTGTGATCCTTGGTCGTCTCCTAAACGCAAATCTTGCCGTTCAGTGATCGACCAATTGTTCCATTGCCTCGTCACCTGGTGGGCCCCGATCCTGGTGTTCACAGCGGAAGAAGTGTGGATCAGCCGCTTTGATCATCCTGAATCCTCCGTCCACGCCATGCCATTTGCCAAGCCGCAAACGGACTGGAAAAATGATGAGCTGGCAAAAAAGTGGGATGTGATCCGCAATGTCCGCCGCGCTGTGACGGGTGCGCTCGAAATCGAACGCGCCAATAAGCGCATCGGTTCATCGCTGGAAGCAGCGCCCACCATCTATGTTGAAATGGATGCAGCTGGCATCGCCATTCTTAAAAGCCAAGACCTCGCAGAAATCTGCATCACATCTGCTGCAAAACTGGAAGTGGGAGCCGGGCCTCAAAATGCCTTCCGCCTCGATGATCTCAAAAACGTCGCCGTAGTGCCGCACAAGGCCGAAGGCCAGAAATGCGCCCGCTCGTGGAAAATCTCGAAGGAGATTGGCCAAGACAAGGACTTCCCCGACGTAACACCCCGCGATGCCGACGCGGTGCGCGAATGGCAAACGCGGTTTGGGAAAACAATATGAGTTATTGCACAATCTGCTTCGAGGCATTGCCAAAGCAATGCACCTCAGCATGAAGGAGATCAACAACCCTCATCCTGAGGTGCAGCCAAAGGCTGCCTCGAAGGATGCCCCACACAAACAAATATTTTTCTGGGGCCGTCTCGCCCCCTTGGGCCTTGCCATGGCAGCGCTATCCTTTGGGTTTGATCAATCCATTAAATGGTATTTGCTCAACATCGTTAACATGCCAGAGCGGCAGCAAATTTCGCTCACCCCTTTTTTTGATCTTGTCATGGCCTGGAACTATGGCGTGTCTTACGGCTTGTTGGCCACCCACACCCAAGGTTTACTCGTCGCGCTAACTTGTTTTATAACTGCTTTTTTATGGCTATGGCTGTGCCGCTCCACGCGTCCATTAACAGCCGCCGCAATAGGCTTGGTGATAGGTGGCGCTTTGGCCAATGCCCTTGATCGCTTGGTCCATGGTGCGGTCGCTGATTTCTTCTTGCTCCACTGGCAGAACTGGAACTGGTATGTTTTTAACCCTGCTGATATGGCCATCGTTGCGGGTGTTGGCCTTTTGCTGTATGAGTCATGGGCTGAAACTAAGAGCCAGTAAGCCTTGGAATCGCCAAATTTGGCGCTGATAGAAGCTTAAATGGAAGTGGTTGAGTGATGAATTCTGCATATAAATCAATTGCGTTGTTAAGCTTGGCAGTCTCGCTTGGGGCTTGCGCCTCGGCGTCGTCAATGCTCAACGGCAAGTCGAGCGCGCCGCAAGCCAGTAATATCAAAGTCGGCAATAATCTCGCCATGCCACCAGATTTGCAATTGGCCGTGCCCAATCAAACCTCAGATGCTTATCAACCTAATGTTGGCACAGGTGACGGAATTTCGGAAAATAGTTTAACTGATCCGCAAGCGCCGCAAAAAGTGGCCATGGCGCAAGTGCCTCCAGCTGCACCAGTGCAAGATGTTTACGAAAAACATGGCGTGTCAAAAATCAATGCCGACGGCACCGCAAAATCGCCCGAACAACTGAAGAAAGAATTGAAAGCTGCCATTCTTGTCAAAAAGCGCCAGACCAATCCGGGCTATGGCACCATCAGAAATATTGGCGCGATTTTCAGCGACCAATAGACTATTCTCAGGTGATGAGAATCCGCAAACTCCCCGAAGGCACCATTAACCGCATTGCAGCGGGCGAAGTGATTGAGCGCCCCGCCAGCGTGGTGAAAGAACTTGTCGAAAATGCCATAGATGCCGAAGCAACCCAAATTGATGTGGTGTTTCGCGGCGGCGGCAAAGCGCTGATCCGGGTGACTGACAATGGCAGCGGCATGTCGCCTGCAGAAATGGATCTCGCAATCGAACGCCACGCCACATCAAAATTAGCCGATGATGATCTGATCCGCATTCACACTCTGGGTTTCAGAGGTGAAGCTCTGCCATCCATTGCCAGTGTATCGCGCATGACTTTAACTTCGCGGTTCCGCGGGCAGGGCGAGGCTTTTGCTTTAGTCATTGAAGGCGGGCGCAAAAATGCATTGGCACCAGCGCGGTTAAGCCAAGGCACCGAGATTGAAATTCGTGATTTGTTTTATGCCACACCAGCGCGGCTTAAATTTTTGAAGACAGATCGCAGCGAAACCTCTGAAGCCTTAGAGGTCACTCGCCGCCTTGCCTTGGCGCACAACGAAATAGGTTTTTCGTTTTCCACCGAAGATAAAAACTGGATAGATCTGCCGTCGGCTGAATCTCCAAATGCCCGCGTCGCTCGCATCTTGGGCCGCGAGTTTATGGAAAACGCTGTACTCATAAATCATCAAAGCGAAGATTTGCGCGTGGAAGGCTATGCTGGTCTTCCAACCTACGCGCGTGGCCAAGCCACGCAGCAATTCGCGTTTGTAAACGGCAGGCCAGTGCGCGATAAACTGATCTCTGGTGCCATCAGAGGTGCTTATGCCGATGTGCTGCCGCCGGGCCGACACCCCGCTGTGGCACTCTTCATCACCTGCGCAACCGACCGTGTGGACGTGAACGTGCACCCTGCCAAAACTGAACTCCGATTCCGCGATTCAGGTTTCGTACGCAGCTTCATTGTGTCTGCCATTCGCAGAGCCATTGCAGGTTCAATAGCCAAGCCAGATACATCAGCATCATTGGCCACAGCGCAATCTTTCCGCACTGGAAATTATCCTCCGTCCACGGATCATTTTTCCGAAACTGTCCAGTCTGCGTTCGACATGCAAATGCCGCTGCAAGCGGCGGCCACAACATCAGATTCCGCGCAAGATTTTCCCCTTGGTGTTGCCCGCGGCCAGCTTCACGGCACTTATATCGTCTCCCAAACCGGCAATGGTTTTCTATTGGTTGATCAACATGCAGCCCATGAGCGCATTGTTTATGAACGCTTGAAGCGCGAGCGTGCCGGGCAGGGTGTCATCACCCAAGCTTTATTGGTGCCGCAAGTTGTCGATATTGATCCTTCATCCGTGGCGGCACTTTCCGCAGTGGCAGGTCTGCTGGACCAAGCCGGATTAAAATTGGAATCCTTCGGCGAGAATGCAATGCTGGTGCGCGAAGTGCCCGCCGCATTAAGCAACGCAAACATTCCTGCCATTCTGCAAGACTTGGCCGATGATCTGAAAGAGCTCGATTCAGCCAACACAGTCGAAGCCCGCATCAACCACGTGCTCGCCACCATGGCCTGCCATTATTCCGTGCGTGCCGGCAGAACCCTGCGCCCAGAAGAAATGAACGCCCTCTTGCGCGAAATGGAAATCACGCCAAATTCCGGCCAGTGCAACCACGGGCGGCCAACTTTTATTGAGTTGAAATTGTCTGATATTGAGCGGCTGTTTGGGCGGAAATAATATCGAGCTGCCCTTCGAGGCCCTTCGGGCACCTCAGGGTGAGGATAATTGTTTCCCCTCATGCTCAGGGTGAGGATAATTGTTTCCCC
>JANOUE010000146.1:0-14299 GCA_031416755.1 Hyphomicrobiales bacterium | reverse complement strand
CCATCGCGCGGGCCTTCATAGCGGATCACCACCACATCGCTGGCTTTCACTTCACCGTTGAGGATGCCAGCCACAGCTGTGTCTTGGCTTTCAAACACCACGGCGGGGCCAGTGAATTTCAACATGCTCTCGTCCACGCCTGCGGTTTTTACGATGCAACCTTCTAACGCAATGTTGCCTTTGAGCACAGCCAAACCGCCATCTTTGGAGAATGCGTGTTCGACTGAGCGGATGGCGCCGTGTTCGCGGTCTAAATCCAAATCATCCCAACGACGTGACTGGCTGAATGCGGTTTGAGTTGGAACACCACCGGGGGCGGCCAAGAAAAAATCGCGAACAGATTTTGCAGTGGTGCGAGTCACATCCCAATGGTTGATAGTGGCCCCTAAAGAGGGCGAATGTACGGTGGGTAAATCCGAATGGATCAGCCCGCCTTTTTCGAGCTCACCAAGAATTGCCATAATGCCACGCGCACGGTGAACATCACCGTGTTGGTGGAACCGCCCATGGCGATATCCAGCGTCATGGCATTCTCAAAAGCTTTGAACGAAGCCACATTGCGTGGCAAAACACTTTCATCATTCTGCTCATAATAGCGTTTGGCGATATCAACAATCACTTGCCCCGCTTCGAGGAAGAGGCGTTTGCGATCTGAATGGGTTGCCAATGTGGAACCATTGCCAGGCAGCGAGAGGCCCAGCGCTTCAGTAAGACAGTTCATTGAATTGGCAGTGAACATGCCAGAGCATGAACAGCAAGTGGGGCAAGCGCTGCGTTCAATCACTGCGACTTCTTCGTCGCAATATCAGTCATCGGCTGCAGCCACCATAGCATCGACCAAATCCAGCGCTATGGTTTTGCCAGAAGGGGTCACATATTTTCCCGCTTCCATAGGCCCGCCGGAAACGAACACGGCAGGAATGTTAAGCCGCATAGCAGCCATCAACATGCCCGGCGTAATTTTATCACAATTGGAAATGCACACCATGGCATCAGCACAATGAGCGTTCACCATATACTCAACCGAGTCGGCGATAATCTCGCGCGAAGGCAGGGCGTACAGCATTCCGTCATGGCCCATGGCAATGCCATCATCAACAGCGATGGTGTTAAATTCTTTGGCCACGCCACCTGTCGCTTCAATCTCGCGCGCAACAAGCTGGCCCAAATCTTTCAAATGCACATGGCCTGGAACAAACTGCGTGAAACTGTTGACTACGGCAATGATCGGTTTGCCAAAATCGCCATCTTTCATTCCCGTGGCGCGTCATAGGCCGCGAGCGCCTGCCATGTTGCGGCCATGAGTGGTGGTGCGAGATTTATAAACGGGCATAGGTCAGTTCCTCAGCTATGATGTGGAGTTTTTAGCGGTTATTTCGCCAAGTGGAGAAGCACTGGTTTTCAAGATGTGCCATGCGAATAAATATATCTTGAAATGCCGCTCACCCACACCATCTGTTGTTCGTTAACAACTGGAGGCATTTGAGATGACTGATACTGCTGGTGCGGCCACACATGAGTTTGGTCGCCACGAACATTCCCACCGCTGTGCTGGAGGTTTGAACAAGAAGCCATGGTCTATCTATGAAGTGGGTGCCACGATTGGTGCTTTTGTGGTGTTTTGGCCGCTTGGGCTGGTTGCCCTGTTTGTGAAAATGAAAAAAGGCGAACTTTGGAACGGAGCATCAGCTATGCAAGCACCTTGGGCCAATTGGCAAAAACACTCTGAAAACGTTTCTAATTTTGCAAGTAATTGGCAGCGCGGCTCTAGTTTCAGTGGCAATGCAGCCTTTGACGACTATCGAAAAGCCGAAATTGAAAAGCTTGAAGTGCAACGCCGCAAGCTAGACGAAGAACGCAAAGCCTTCGACGAGTTCCTGAGCAAACTGCGCCACGCTAAAGACCGGGAAGACTTTGAACGCTTCATGGCTGATCGGAATGTGCCGCAGGCATAATCTAAGTTTGTTATCTTCGTGTCAAACCATAGCCACAACCGTCATCCCCGCCGAAGCCTGTCCTCGCGAAGGCGGGGGCGGGGATGACGGGTTCTGGTGCGTGAAGTGGTTCTTTACCGCACCAAAATATTAGTGAACTGCCAAGGATCCTTTTTGTCGATGGGCTCAACAAATAATCCATCCATGCTCTTGAGCGGATTCCAATCAGTATAGACGCCGCCCACTGGCCCTAAATATGGCATTTGCAATTCGAGGCAACGTTGGAAATCCATTTCATCGGTTTCAACAATGCCGGAATTTGGGTTCTCAATCGCCCACACAATTCCGGTGAGCACCGCTGATGTAACTTGCATACCTGTGGCACTTTGATAAGGGGCTAGTTTGCGCGCCTCATTGATGGAAAGCTGCGAGCCAAACCAATAGGCATTTTTCTTGTGGCCATAGAGCAGCACGCCGAGCTTATCTTGCCCGTCGGCGATTTCCTGTGGCTCCAAAATGTGCTGGCGCGGCTGCTTCATGCCGCCATTGCCAAACATTTCGTGCAAACTTAAAATCGCATCATTGCACGGGTGATAGGCATAATGACAGGTCGGGCGATAAATCGCTTTATCGCCTTTGCGCACAGTGTAATAATCGGCAATCGAAATTGCTTCATTGTGGGTCACCAACAAACCATATTGCGGACCAATTTCTGGCACCCAGGTGCGAACACGCGTGTTGGCTCCGGCGCGCTCCAAATATATCGCAGCCTTGCTTCCGGTTTTATGCTGATGGCCATCAGGTGGCATTTTTTTCTCGTGCGTGCCCCAACCCAATTCCGCAGGCTGTTTGCCTTCAGAAATTAATCCGTCCACGGACCATGTGTTCACAAATGTGCCCAAGCGCTTTGCATCAATTGCGCGTTGGGTGTCGCGCTCAGCAATATGTACGCCTTTTACACCCAGCTTTTTCATAAGTTTGGCCCAACCATCGCGCGATTTTGGAACTGCAACTTCAACAGCCATATCTCGCGCCAGATTGAGCAGGGCTTGTTTTACAAACCAACTCACCATTCCGGGGTTGGCCCCACAGCAGGAAACTGCAGTTGGTCCTTTGCCGAGCTTGGCTTTCAGCGCCACCAATTTTTCGCGCAATGCATAATTGGTACGAGACGCGTTATCGACTTTGCGGTTATAATAAAAACCGGGCCAAGGTTCGATCACCGTATCAATGTAGAGTGCATTCATCACGCGAGCAAAACGCATGATGTCCATGCTTTCAACGTCAACGGATAGATTCACAATCAGAGCTTGGCCATGTTCTGCTGCGAGCAGGGGCTTTAGCACGGTCTTATAGTTTTGCTTGGTCAGGGCTTGGGCTAAAAATTCAATGCCTTCGGCATCGGCAATATGTTTTGATTCATCACTCGGATCGATGATGGTGATTTTTGTGCGGTCGCAACGGATGTGGCGCAATATTAGGGGCAGAGTTCCGCGGCCAATTGAGCCGAATCCGATCATCACAATCGGGCCATTCCATGTCGCAAAGTTAGGTCGTGTCGCCATGGAACTCTCCTCCAAACGCATATTAAAATCAACGCGTTGCTATAAAGCTTCGCCCACTCAAGTAAAGTTTATTTAGACAAAATCATTTCGCTGCGCTCGCCTGATGGTGAAATGAATATAACGTTTTGACCTTCGCGCGTTACATCATAGCAAACCCAAGCTGGATTGGGCGACCATTGCGAACAAAATTGATCGCTCACTACTTTCCATTGACCTTGAGATTGGCCGCTGCCGATATGGTAATAAGTTACACCATTTTTTTGAAAGATCTGGTCGGTCGCTTGCCCATTGGTTTCGCCGTAGAGAACATTGTTATTCAGCATGGCTGCAATCTGGGCACCAGAAAGCTGTACTTCAGCTGCAAATGAAACTTGCAACATTGGGAGCGAAGATATGAGCAGCCAAATGAACTTGGACATTTTTTACAACTCCCTAGCGTCAACATGCTACACGAAGCAGCGCAAATCAGCATCGTCTAATTTGAGCTTTTGGGTTGGCCTCGCCATACTGGGTTAAATGATTCGGAAATGAGTTTGAATGTCTAAAGCTGATGATCTGTTCGGTGGCACGCCTGTTGCCTCAAAGCCTGCGCCCGCCGCCAAAGCCCCGCCGAAATCCAAGGGCGAGGAAAGTTATACGGCTGCCGATATTGAAGTGCTGGAAGGCCTTGAACCAGTTAGGCGCCGCCCCGGCATGTATATCGGTGGCACTGATGAAAAAGCGTTGCATCATCTTTTTGCCGAAGTGATTGACAATTCAATGGACGAAGCTGTGGCAGGCCATGCCAGCCGCATTGAAGTTGAATATTTTGCTGATGGGTATTTGGCTGTGACTGATAATGGTCGCGGTATTCCGGTTGACCCCCATCCGAAGTTCAAAGACAAATCGGCTTTGGAAGTCATTATGGTGACACTGCACGCAGGTGGTAAGTTTGACTCGAAGGTTTATGAAACATCAGGTGGATTGCATGGTGTTGGTGTCTCGGTGGTCAATGCGCTTTCCGAGCACTGCATAGTTGAGGTTGCACGCGGTAGCCAACTCTATCGTCAAGAGTTTCGGCGCGGCATTCCAGATGGTGCTTTGCAACTTTTGGGCAAGGTTTCAGGTCGTCGCGGCACAACGGTGAAATTTAAGCCCGATCACCAAATCTTTGGCAAAGATAATATTCTGTTCTCGCCCACCCGCCTTTATAAAATGGCGCGTTCCAAGTCTTATCTGTTTGGTGGTGTCGAAATCCGCTGGAAATGTGATCCGGCCTTTCTGAAAGACAAAGACACACCAGCCGAGGCCGTGTTCCATTTTCCTGGTGGGTTGAAAGATTTTCTTGAAGAACGCTTAGAAGGCATAACCCGTGTTGTCGACGAAGCTTTTTTTGGCAAGGTTGAGAAAACCGGCGGCCATGGCTCAGTTGAATGGGCCGTAGCTTGGTTTGGTGGCGAGGATGGCTTCATGTCATCTTATTGCAACACCATTCCAACGCCAGACGGTGGCACACATGAAGCGGGCTTTCGCATTGCGCTCATGCGTTCGCTTAAAACCTATGCTGAGATGGCCAATAATAAACGCGCTTCGGTGATCACTGCCGATGATGTGATGGTGCAATCAGGTGCGATGCTTTCTGTGTTCATCCGAGAACCTGAATTTCAAGGCCAGACCAAAGATAAGCTTGCGACACTTGAAGCGGCACGCATTGTTGAAAATGCAGTTCGCGATCATTTTGACCACTGGCTCACAGGGCACCCAGCTCAGGCTGATAAATTGTTGGCGTGGATCATCGACCGTGCCGAAGACCGCATTCGCCGCCGCCAAGAAAAAGAAGTGGGGCGCAAAACTGCCGTTCGTAAATTGCGCCTGCCGGGCAAGCTTGCAGATTGTTCCGCAACTTTAGCTGAAGGCTCGGAATTATTTATCGTTGAAGGCGATTCAGCTGGTGGTTCTGCCAAGCAGGCGCGTAACCGGGTGAACCAAGCGGTGCTGCCACTGCGGGGGAAAATTCTCAATGTGGCCAGTGCCGGCAAAGATAAGCTTTCCGCCAATCAACAGATTGGTGATTTGGTGCAGGCAATTGGTTGTGGCATGGGCAATTCCTATCGTGAAGAAGATTTGCGCTATGACAAAATTATCATCATGACCGATGCTGACGTTGACGGCGCGCATATTGCTGCATTGCTCATGACGTTTTTTTATCGGCAAATGCCCAAAGTGATTGACGATGGCCATTTATATTTGGCAGTGCCGCCGCTTTATCGCCTTACGCAAGGTGGCAAGACGGTTTATGCGCGCAACGATGCCCATAAGGATCAGTTGCTCGAAAACTTTGGCGGACGCGGAAAAGTGGAAGTAGGGCGCTTCAAAGGTCTTGGTGAGATGATGGCGCATCAACTCAAAGAAACCACGATGGACCCAGCAAAGCGTTTACTGCTGCGGGTGACGACCGATGTGGCGGCGCAAGCGGCGACGGCTCGCATTGTTGAGCAGCTTATGGGTAACAAGCCAGAGGAGCGGTTTAATTTTATTACGGAGCGTGCGGAATTTGTGAGTGCGGATGGATTGGATATTTAAGCCGCTTTTGTGTTCATGCTCTCGAGGATCATGTCTTTCAACTCAAGCAATTGTTCTTCTGTAATTGCAAACCGATGCACAAACATGCCGAGCGGGCCATGCACGATCTTGATTTTTTGGGTTCCATCGTCATCAATGCCGATGAACAATTTTCCACCTTCCGTCAACCAACGGCCTACTTTACGCAACTCAACGTCGGTCATTTGACCATTTCCTACCATTAACAGCGCCGACAATATCTTCGCTGCATTCTTTTCCCATTTGCGGTTCTATTGCAGCCAACATTAATTTCCATTTAATAAAAGGAATAAAAGTGTATAAGTTTGTTTTAAGAAAGTTTATTCGCCTGTGACCGGAACATGCGTCAAAGCCCCTCCACATTTTGTAAAAATATCCTATATTGCTGAAATGACGAAAGCCCCCACACGCAAATCAGACGACTCCGAGACGGGTGTTCTGACTAAAACCAAACCTAAGACACAAAAACCTTCAATGTATAAGGTTTTGCTGCTGAATGACGATTTTACGACACAAGAATTTGTTGTGGTGGTTCTGCAACTCTTCTTCAATAAATCTGGTGATGAGGCCCAAAATATAATGATGCATGTGCACCGCAACGGAGTTGGTGTTTGCGGCGTATATACATTTGAAGTTGCTGAAACTAAAGTAACGCAGGTGATGGATTTTGCCAAAGAGCATGGACAGCCGTTGCAATGCACGATGGAAAAAGACTGAATATTTTTTTCAAGCGGGACCTAACCGCAAGTTGAAGAATGCATATATAGTAAATTGAGTGTAACTTGTGGCGCAGCGATCAGTCACAGTTTGGTGAAAGGACAAATAGCATGCCCACATTTTCCAGAAGTTTAGAAAAAGCCTTGCACCGCGCCTTGGCACATGCCGCCAGCCGCAAGCAGGAATTAGCCACGCTGGAGCATTTGTTGCTTTCACTGACCGACGATAAAGATGCCATTGGCGTGATGCGGGCTTGCGGTGTTGATATTGAAGAACTCAAAGAAAGCCTGACCGACTATGTGGACAACGAACTCAGTAATCTTATTACCGACAATGTAACCGAAGCTAAACCTACGGCTAGTTTCCAGCGCGTAATTCAGCGCGCGGTGATCCATGTTCAATCCTCGGGCCGTGAAGAAGTGACCGGCGCAAATGTTTTAGTGGCAATATTTGCTGAGCGTGAGAGTCATGCGGCTTTCTTCCTGCAAGAACAAGATATGACGCGCTATGATGCGGTGAATTACATTTCACATGGCATCGCCAAAAAGGCGGGGCTTTCTGAAGCACGGCCAGTGCGCGGTGTTGCTGACGGAGAAGGCGAACATAGCGGAGATGAATCTGCTCAAGGGGGCGCAGGTGGAAAGAAGAAAACGGAGTCTGCCCTTGAAGCTTATTGTGTAGATCTCAATAAAAAAGCTGGCGAAGGCAAGATTGATCCTCTGATTGGCAGGGAATCCGAAGTAAATCGCACCATTCAAATTCTGTGCCGTCGCAATAAAAATAATCCATTATTCGTGGGCGAACCGGGCGTCGGCAAAACTGCCATAGCAGAAGGCTTGGCACGTAAGATCACCAAAGGCGAAGTGCCGGAGGTTTTGAAAGATTGTACGGTTTACAGCCTCGATATGGGCACTTTGCTGGCAGGCACGCGCTATCGTGGTGATTTCGAAGAACGGCTCAAAGCTGTCATGAAAGAAATTGAGCAAAAGCCGGGTGCGATTTTGTTCATTGATGAAATTCACACCGTAATCGGTGCTGGTGCAACATCTGGCGGTGCAATGGATGCTTCAAACCTCTTAAAGCCAGCTTTGGCCGGGGGCGCTTTGCGCTGCATTGGCTCGACGACTTACAAGGAATATCGCCAGCACTTTGAGAAGGACCGAGCTCTCGCAAGGCGCTTCCAGAAGATAGATGTCAATGAGCCATCCATTCCTGATGCCATTGCCATCATGAAGGGCCTCAAGCCTTATTATGAAGCGTTCCATAAAGTTCAGTATACCGATGAGGCGATTGAAGGCTCGGTGCAACTTTCCGCCCGCTATATGGCTGATCGCAAGTTGCCAGACAAAGCCATCGATGTGATAGATGAGACTGGTGCCTCTCTGATGTTGCTGCCGGAAGCCAAGCGCAAGAAAATTATTACGCTCGAAGATATTGAAGCTACGATTGCGACCATGGCGCGGATTCCTGCCAAAACTGTTTCTAAAGATGATTCAACTGTGTTGAAGAATCTGGAAACCGAGCTGAAGCGTATGGTGTTTGGCCAGGACAGGGCGATTGAGCAATTGGCCTCGGCCATTAAATTGGCGCGGGCAGGTTTGCGCGAACCGGAAAAACCCATTGGCAGTTATTTGTTCTCTGGTCCAACTGGAGTGGGCAAAACCGAAGTGGCCAAACGTTTGGCAGAAGTGCTGGGTGTTAAAATACTGCGCTATGATATGTCGGAATATATGGAGCGACATTCCGTATCGCGCCTCATTGGTGCACCTCCAGGCTATGTTGGGTTTGACCAAGGTGGGCTGCTCACGGATGCTGTCGATCAATCGCCTTATTGCGTTTTGCTCTTGGATGAAATTGAAAAAGCCCATCCCGATTTGTTTAACATTCTGTTGCAAGTGATGGATCACGGCAAGCTGACTGATAACAATGGCAAGGCTGTTGATTTCCGCAACGTAGTTTTAATCATGACCACCAATGCTGGTGCCCAAGACATGGCAAGATCTGCCATGGGCTTTACCCGCACAGTGCGCGAAGGTGACGACACGGAAGCCATCACAAAAATGTTCACGCCTGAATTCCGCAACCGCTTGGATGCGGTGGTCAGCTTTGGGCATTTGCCAGCTGCTGTGGTGCGCAAAGTGGTTGAGAAGTTTATTCTGCAATTGGAAGCACAGCTTTCCGAGCGCCAAGTGAATATCGAAATTTCAGCTGAGGCCGCCGATTGGTTGGCCGAGAAAGGTTATGATCAACAGATGGGTGCGAGGCCTTTGGCCCGCGTTATTCAAGAGCATATCAAGAAGCCGTTGGCTGAAGAATTGTTATTCGGAAAACTCGCCAAGGGTGGCACTGTGCGTATTCTGAAAAAGGATGATGGCCTGGCCTTTGATTATCTCAGCAGAGATGAAGAAAAAACTTTGCCCACTCCGCCAGAGCGCAAATCTCTGCCACGCTCACGCGTTGCAACGGTGAAGAAAGTGGCGAAGAAGAGTGCAAAGGTGAAGTAATCAATTTGGTTCAATCATAGTCGGATTGGAGTAAACTGAGTGCCAACATTGAGAGTGATTTTATTTACCGCCTTGGCGATGTTGGCTTTTGCTGGAAATTCACTGCTGTGCCGCATGGCGCTGAAAAATACTGCCATTGATGCTGCCAGTTTCACGACTGTTCGCTTAGTTGCAGCTGCGATAACACTCTGGTTGCTGGTGATGTGTTTTGCGAAATCGAAAGCAATTCTTGGCAACTGGCCTTCAGCTTTGGCACTGTTTATCTACGCCGCTGGGTTCTCATTTGCCTATATCAATCTCACTGCGGCTACAGGAGCATTGTTACTGTTTGGCGCGGTTCAATTATCAATGATTGGTGTTGGTATGTGGAGCGGCGAGCGATTTAGTGGTTTGCAAATGGGTGGGCTGCTATTGGCCGTTGCGGGTTTAATTGTTCTGGTGTTGCCGGGTCTTGCCGCGCCACCTTGGTTCAGTGCAGCACTGATGGTTGTTGCGGGTGTCGCATGGGGGGTTTATTCTCTGAGAGGCAGGGGGGCAGGCGACCCAATGGCTGTAACGGGCGGAAATTTTATCCGCACAATTCCGTTCACGCTGGTTCTCAGTGTTTTGATGTTAAGCCATAATCATTTGGATCAGACCGGGATTTATTTGGCGGTGGCTTCTGGTGCAATAACGTCTGGCATCGGCTATGCGATTTGGTATCGGGCATTGCCGGAATTGAAAGCAACGCAAGCTGCAACCGTTCAGCTCAGTGTTCCAGTGATTGCGGCAATGGGTGGCATCGTGCTTCTCGGGGAAAGTTTCAGCTTGCGGCTGGCTCTAGCCTCAGTTGCGATCATTGCCGGAATTGCTTTGGTTATATTTGAGAAAAGCAAGGCAGCGACGGCCTAGAGTGCGGCTCGAATTTGTTCTGCGTGTTTTGCTAAAACAGCATGATCTGCCATTTTTCCCGTGTGTGGCCGCATTTTTTCGCCAGCTTTCATTGGCATAATGTGAAAATGCAAATGGAACACAGTTTGCCCCGCTGCTGCTTCATTATACTGGCGAATTTGCACGCCATCTGCGTTAAATGCTTTCATCGCGGCGCGGGCAATTTTTTGCGTGGTGGCCATTGATTTCGCGAGCACCGTTGGTTCAGCATCGAGCAAGTTACGGCATGGAGTTTTTGGCACCACCAAACAATGACCATCCACTTGCGGCATCACGTCGATGAAAACCAAAGTGTGCTCATCCTCGTAGATTTTGTGACAGGGGATTTCGCCACGCAGAATTTTGGCGAAGATGTTGCTGGGGTCGTAAGTCATATCATTCCCTTTCTTCATGGCGAAATGGCGTATGTTCGGCCAACACTTGTTGGTTTGCATCTATCGCGCGGCGTTCATGTTCTAAATAATCCGCAACTGCGCGCGAAAGGCCGGGGTGGACCAAATAGTGCAAACTGTGAGTTTTTACGGGCACATAGCCCCGCGCCAATTTATGTTCACCTTGGGCTCCGGCTTCCACGCGCTGTAGTCCGCGCGCAATGGCAAAATCGATAGCCTGATAATAACAAGTTTCAAAATGCAAGTTGGGGTGGTTTTCAATGCAACCCCAGTTCCTCCCGTAGAGGGCGTCACCCCCAATGAAATTCAAGGCGCCGGCAATGGCGCGGCCTTGACGATAGGCCAGAACCAGCAAAATCTCTTTGGCCATGGTTTCGTGAATCAGGTGGAAGAACTTTCGCGTCAAATAGGGTTGGCCCCATTTTCTAGAGCTTGTGTCCATATAGAAATTATAAAAAGCATCCCAATGTGCTGCGCGCAAATCTTCTCCGGTTAGCCTTTCAAAGGTGACATCTATTTCACCGAGCGCCCTTCGCTCTTTGCGAATATTCTTGCGCTTGGCTGATGACAGCGATGCCAGAAATTCATCGAAGCTAGCGTAACCATTATTCATCCAATGGAATTGAATGTCGTTTCGGTGAAGCCACTTGCTTTCGGTTGCATCCTTTTCAGTCGCAAATGTTATGTGAACTGACGAAGCATCAAGTTCTCCACACAGCGCTTCAAGCCCTTGCGCCAGCGTTGCGCGGTGCTCTGCAGTGGCCGCTAAAAGCCGTGGCCCGGTGGCGGGTGTGAAGGGCACTGATACTTGCAGTTTGGGATAATAATTGCCGCCAGCGCGCGCAAAAGCATCGGCCCAAGCATGGTCAAAAACATATTCACCCATGGAGTGCGATTTTAAATAGCAGGGGGCAACGCCGACGATTTTTCCGCTGTCCTCAAGAACTAAATGTGAAGCTGCCCATCCGGTTTTAAGCGCAGCGGAACCAGAGTTTTCCAGTGCGGACAAAAACTCATGTGACGTGAAAGGGTTGTAGGGTTGGCCAGAAGCTGCGGCGCAAGTATTCCATTGCGAGGCTGAGATTTCTTTCAAACTTGCAATGGTTCGCAAACTTGTCATTCGTAGTAATCTTGAAAAGTTACTTGATCGCAGTAGCGGTGGGCATAGGCCGCCTGTTGCGGGTTGCGAATTGTGAAGGTGATCACCGGATTTCCTTTTGCTCTAAACAGTGCCACCGGTTTGTAAGGAAGATCACGGAAATAATACGAGATGAAATGGGGTTTGGTTTCGGCGAGGTGAGACATTTGGCGCAGAGCCAAGTTGTAAGGCATTGGCAAAGTTTTATAAGTGTCTGATGCCGAGCGTTCGCCAACGATGCCGCGCGTGGTCGATGGATTATCAACTGCAACATACTTGATTAAAAGCGGATCGTAAGACATCAACGCGTGCGGACCATTATAGTGTTGGAGAACATCGAGTGCTCTTTTGGCCAGAGTAACGTTCTTGTCCCACAAGGTCTTGAGTTCGATTACTAAAGTGCTGCGGCCATCAATTTGTTCTAAAAGTTCGGCAAAGGTTTGGACGCGACTTGTTCCGCTTTTGAAGGTCATATTTTTGATCTGCTTGGTCGTGAAACTTTTCACCGGACCACTGCCATCTAACAGGTGATCCACCGTGTCGTCATGGAAAACCACAGCCTCGTTATCAGCCGTGAGTTGCAAATCGCATTCAATCGCATAGTCTTTTTCTATGGCTGCAGCAAATGCAGCCTCAGTGTTTTCAATTGCTTTGTTATGCTGGAGGCCTCGATGTGCAATCGGGCGGGTGACCAACCAGTTTAGATCGCGCAGCGCTGGCGAGAACCGCATATTTACGCCACCTCAATAATGGCTTCAATTTCCACCAGAGTATTCAGGGGCAGGGAGGCCATGCCAACGGAAGATCTCGCATGACGGCCAATTTCACCAAATACTTCAACAAAGAAATTGGAAGCGCCGTTCATCACCGAGGCATGGTCCGCAAAACTTGTTGTGCTGGCAACAAAGCCAGTGATTTTCACAATGCGCTTTACCTTATTCAAATCACCATCGCAGGCATCACGCATTTGGACAATGAGATTTATGGCGCATTGGCGAGCTTCGGCTGCTCCTTGTTCGATTGATGCGTTACTGCCCAGATGCCCGGTGCAGCCGATTTTTCCATGCACAAATGGCAGCTGGCCTGAGATGAATATTAAATTCCCAGATTTAACCCAAGGCACATAATTTGCCACCGGCTTCACTGGTTGTGGTAGCTCTACGCCGAGGGATTTGAGTTTCTCTGCAATACTCATATAGTTTGGCCTCTGATTGACTGTAATCTATGCTTTCATCATGCTAACACTGCCGTCAATTGAGTGCCAATGCTTCGTGTTAATAGGAACAAAATTTATGATCATTTATTTGAGACTTGGAGTTTCCTTCGCGTGTTTGCTGTGTTTTGGCGGCTCTGCCTCAGCCGCCACACTGGTGTCGCACCGTGCAATTTACGACCTTGAAGTCTCGAGAATGAGTGATAACAGCGGATACTCAAGCATTGAAGGCAAATTGGCTTATGAGCTAACGGGTTCTGTTTGCGAAGGTTGGGCTGTTAACTACCGTATCGCCAACCGCTATGTTGAAGCTGAAAAAGGGAGCAGGGTTCTTGATACGCAGCTTACGACATGGGAATCAGGTGATGGTTTGGAGATGAACCTGAGCCAGAAACAATTCATTGATAACACTTTAGATTCTGAGGAACGTTTGGTTGTAAAACGTCCCAAACCTGGCGCTGAAGCCAACGGCACAATGACATTGCCGAAGGAACTTGAATTTAAGGTTCTTCCGCAGGCGCTGTTTCCGTCCACCCATCAAACCAAAATATTGGAAGCTGCGAGACAAGGTCTAACCCGCGATTCATCGTTGGTGTTTGATGGTTCAGACGGTGAGAAAATGTATAGGGCAATAACCTTTATTGGCAAAAAGCGGGCCCCCGGCACCTTTGCGTTGGACCAAAGTAACCCTCAAACTGAAACCGTTCGCAACTTGCCATCTTGGCCAATGACAGTGAGTTATTATCCAGCCGAAGATGATCAAGCGGCAGCACCGATCTATCAAGCCAGCTTCAACGTTTATGAGAATGGCGTTTCAACAGATCTATTAATGGATTACGGCAGCTATGTTTTGAAGGGCAAGTTGACCAAGCTAGATCTTTTGAAATCGGCACCTTGCCCATAAGCCATGCTACAATTTTTACTCGCATTGATCATCGTGGTGGGCGGCTATTGGTTCATAAAGAAGGCTTCCAAAATGTCAGCCCTAACACCTGCGTTCCTGCAAAAGATTGCAGGCGCTGGCATCATGGCGTTTGCTGGTTTGTTGACACTGCGTGGCGAGATTAATTTAGCCATTGGTCTGTTTGTGTTTGGTATGGGCCTCTATGGAAAGTCGGCCCTTTTTCCAAATGGCATGAATTTTGGGCAAGCTCCGGGCCAACATCGCCCACCTCCTTCAACACCTCCAAGACGAGGCTCAATGAGCATCGAAGAAGCCCTGCAAGTGCTGGGGTTGAAAGCCGGAGCGTCCGAACAAGAAATCAAACAAACCCACAAGCGGTTAATCAAAGACTTCCATCCTGACAAAGGTGGATCAGATTATCT
>JANOUE010000145.1:0-11808 GCA_031416755.1 Hyphomicrobiales bacterium | reverse complement strand
CACCATCACTGAAGAGCGCTCGGGCCCGCCCGCATCCGGCGCTAAGGGAGCCACACTGCCCAAGGGCCGTGTGGCCAAGCTGGTGGAGCTGAAGGGCGAATCTCCGGCCCCACCACGCATTGAATCCGGTATTACCGAACTCGACCGCGCCACGGGCGGCGGGTTCGTTCCGGGCTCGGCGGTTTTGATCGGCGGTGACCCTGGCATCGGCAAATCCACACTGCTTTTGCAAGCCCTCGCTGCTCTTGCCAGCAAAGGCGAGCGCGTGATTTATGTGACCGGCGAAGAAGCCATTGCCCAAGTGCGCATGCGCGCCTCGCGCCTCGGCCTCGAAAATGCAGCGGTGCTTCTGGCCGCTGAAACCAACGTGTCTGATATTATCGCCACCTTGAAGGAAGGCGAAATTCCTTCCGTGGTGGTGATCGACTCGGTGCAAACGCTGTGGTCCCCCGCCGTGGAATCTGCCCCCGGCACCGTCTCGCAACTCAAAGCCGGGTCCGAGGCCATGGTGCGTTATGCCAAAACCACGGGCGCTTGTGTGCTGCTGGTGGGCCATGTGACCAAGGATGGCCAGATCGCCGGACCAAAGGTAATTGAGCATTTGGTCGATACAGTTTTGTATTTTGAAGGCGACCGTGGCCACCAATTCCGCATTTTGCGCGCCGTTAAAAACCGCTTCGGCCCAACCGACGAAATTGGCGTGTTTGAAATGTCGGATCTGGGTTTGCGTGAAGTCACTAACCCCTCGCGGCTGTTCATGGGGTCAGCCGAACGTGCGGCCCCCGGCACCGCCGTTTTTGCTGGCATTGAAGGCACAAGGCCCTTGCTGGTTGAAGTGCAAGCTCTGGTCGTCCCTTCCCCGTTAGGCACCCCGCGCCGCACCGCGGTGGGCTGGGATACCGCCCGCCTCAACATGATTTTGGCCGTGCTCGAAGCCAGAGCCGGGGTCTCCCTCTCCAATCACGATGTTTATTTGAATGTGGCGGGAGGCTTGCGCCTTAAAGAAACCGCCGCTGATCTGGCGGTTGCCGCAGCCCTGCTTTCTTCCCTGTCCGACACTGTGATACCCCACGGCACCGTCATTTTTGGCGAAATCGCTTTATCAGGGGCCATTCGTCCTGTTGGTCAAACTGAGTCACGGCTGAAAGAGGCACAAAAACTGGGCCTCACTGATGCCATAATAGCCGATCAGGGTGAAAAGCCGGTTAAAGGAACAATAAACGCCAAACAGTTGAGCACCGTGGCCGATTTGGTCGCTTGGGTAGCATCAAGGTCGAAAGGCTTGAGGAGAATCGCCTAACGTTCAAGTTTACCTCACTCTGTGGTGCCTTGCATCAGCAAGGACTCGAAAGATGGGCCACATGCGAAGGTGCTTTGAGGCTCGTAAAGGCTGGCACCCCACCATGAGGGCTTAATAATTAAATTCCCTGCTAGCTCCCAGCGCGATAGTTTTATATAGAGAGCATTCAAGTGGCTTCACCGGAACCCCAGCGCATGTCCTTTCAAATTCTCGATTTCGTCCTTATTGGTATTATGATTGTCTCTAGCCTTTTGGCATTGGCGCGCGGCTTCACCCGCGAAGTGCTATCGCTAGTGGCATGGGGCCTTGCCGCTGGAGCAGCCTATCTGGCCACAAAGCAACAGCCACTGATCGATTTGGCTTTGCCCTATGTCGATAAGCCAATCATTGCGCAAATTGCTGTGGCAGCCATCGCCTTCGTTCTCGTGCTCATTGTGGTGTCTGTGATCAGCGTTAAAATATCTGATCGCGTAATCGATAGTTCTGTGGGCGCATTCGATCGCACATTAGGTTTTTTCTACGGCCTGTTGCGCGGGCTGGTGTTGGTTTCCATTGCCTATTTGTTTTATGGCTGGTTGTTGCCGGTTGACCGCCAAGAAGATTGGGTGCGTAACGCCGTAACTCTTCCAGTTATCCGCACAGTGAGCAACGCCATGTTAGGCCTTATGCCACCAGATATTGCCGAAAAATTATCCAATGCCACCTTAATCGGAAACCCCGACGCGCCGGTCAGCAAGCCAGCAACCTCGGCCGCCACCGAAACCGGCTCTGGCTATTCCAATGGCGAAACCAAAAGCCTTGACAATTTGGTTGAGGGAACCGGAAGTGCAGCTACGCAAGAACCGATCTTTGGCCAAGGAACCACGCAACAATGAGCGAAGACTTTGATTTGGACGGCGACACCTTACGCGAAGAATGCGGCGTCTTCGGCATATTCGGCCACCCAGATGCTGCAGCCCTCACCGCCTTAGGCCTGCACGCGTTGCAGCACCGCGGCCAAGAAGCAGCAGGCATTGTGAGCTATGACGGCGAACGTTTTCACTCTGAACGGCGCATGGGTTTGGTGGGTGATCATTTCTCGTCCGAGAAAACTATCAACCGCTTGAAAGGCACTCAGGCCTTGGGCCATGTGCGTTACTCCACAACTGGCGAAACCATTTTGCGCAATGTGCAACCGCTCTTTGCTGAACTGGCAGTTGGCGGCATTGCAACGGCGCACAATGGCAACCTCACCAATGGCCTTACATTACGCCGAGATCTCATCGAGCAAGGGGCCATCTATCAATCCACGTCCGATACTGAAGCAATTCTCCATCTCGTGGCCCGCTCCAAAAAGTCCCGCCTAATTGAGCGCTATATCGATGCGCTGCGCTCCCTCGAGGGCGCTTATGCATTGGTCTCTCTCACCAATAAAAAACTTATGGGTGCACGCGATCCTTTGGGCATCCGTCCATTGATATTAGGTGAATTAAACGGCGCATACATTCTCTGTTCTGAAACCTGTGCGCTTGATATTATCGGTGCGAAATTTGTGCGCGAAGTAGACAATGGGGAAGTGATTGTCATTTCCGAAGCGGGCATTGAATCGCATCATCCCTTCCCGAAACAAAAAGCCCGTCCTTGCATTTTTGAATATATTTATTTCTCGCGCCCAGATTCAATGCTCGGCGGCCGCTCGGTTTATGATGTGCGCAAAGCCACCGGCAAACAGCTTGCCCTTGAAGCGCCCTGCGACGCTGATGTGATTGTGCCCATTCCAGATTCAGGCGTGCCAGCTGCATTAGGTTATGCGCAAGCCTTAGGCATACCATTTGAACTTGGCATCATCCGCAACCATTATGTGGGCCGCACCTTTATTGAACCAACCCAACACATTCGTTCTCTTGGTGTGAAGCTGAAACACAATGCTAACCGCGCTGTTGTGGCCGGAAAACGAATTGTGCTGGTTGATGACTCGGTGGTGCGTGGCACCACTTCGATTAAAATTGTGCAAATGATGCGCGAAGCAGGCGCCAAAGAAGTGCACATGCGCATCGCCAGCCCGCCAATAAAGTTTCCTGATTATTATGGCATCGATACACCAGAGCAAAAATCGCTCCTCGCCGCCAGCCATACCCTAGAAGAAATGCGTAAATTCATCGGCGTAGATACACTGGCATTTATTTCCGTCGATGGCATTTACAAAGCTGCAGGCTATGAAGCCCGCGACAATGCCAACCCACAATTCACCGATCATTGCTTCACTGGTGATTACCCGACCCACCTCACCGATTTGCAAGGCGAAAACCCCAAGCAACAGCTGTCTCTTCTGGCAGAAGCGGGCTGAGCATGACCAAGCTTCTTGACGGAAAAATCGCATTAGTCACCGGCGCATCACGCGGGCTTGGGCGCGCCATTGCACTCACACTGGCCAAACAAGGGGCCCACATCATCGCCACAGCGCGAACCCAAGGTGGGCTTGAAGAACTTGATGATGAAATCAAAGTTGCAGGATCAAGCGCCACCTTGGTGCCCGTGGACATCACCGATTATCCAGCCCTTGATCGCTTAGGGGCTGCCATCTTTGAGCGCTGGAAGAAGCTTGATATTTTGGTGGGCAATGCAGGCACTTTGGGCAAACTCACTCCCCTGCCCCATGTCGATCCCAAAACCTGGGATGATACTCTCGCCGTGAACCTCACGGCAAATTATCGTCTGCTGCGCTCGATGGACCCCTTGTTGCGTCTGGCTCCCCATGGCCGCGCCATTTTCGTAACATCAGGTCTGGCCAATAAATGCTGGCCCTATTGGGGCACTTACTCCATTTCCAAGGCAGCGTTAGAGGCGATGGTTAAAACCTACGCCGCTGAAATGGCCACCACCTCCGTGTGCGCCAACCTTTTCAGCCCTGGCGCCACCAGAACCAAAATGCGTAGCCTCGCCATGCCCGGCGAAGACCCGATGACTTTGCCATCAGCCGATGAAGTTGCGACCCAGATTGTGGCCATGTGTGAAGATAAATTTGTGGATAATGGCGCTGTTTATAAATACGCGGCGAGTGGATTGTTCAAGCAGGTAACCTAACCTCACCAATCCTTCGAGGCTCGCAAGTACTCGCACCTCAGGATGAGGAATCTTATAACCCCTCATGCTGAGGTGCTTGCGCCTGCGCGGGCCTCGAAACACAAACCACCCTCATGCTGAGGTGCTTGCGCCTGCGCGGGCCTCGAAGCACAGATCACCCTCATGCTGAGGTGCCCGCGCCTGCGCGGGCCTCGAAGCACAAATCACCCTCATGCTGAGGTGCCCGCGCCTGCGCGGGCCTCGAAGCACGCTTACTTCTTACCCTTGTCGTAAGGGTTTTCACCACCGCGCAAACTGAACCTGATCGGCACACCTTCCAGCTTCAATTCCGCGCGCAAGCCATTCATTAAATAGCGCACATAAGTTCTCGGCAACTTATCGAGCTGATTGCCGAACAGTGCAAATGTTGGCGGCCTTGCGCTGGCTTGGGTGCCATAGCGAATTTTAATGCGGCGACCTGTGGGCGCTGGTGGCGGATTCTTGCGAACCGCAGCTTCAAGCCAACGATTAAGCTTCGACGTGGAAATCCGCTGGTTCCACTTCTTGTCCATATCAATCACAGCCTGCATCATCTTATCAAGCCCACGCCCCTGTTTGGCCGATAATGTGACGATGGGCAGCCCGCGAATGTCTGGCAGAATATCTTCCATGATGTCATTCACCTTGGCCATTGCGGCTTGCTTGTCTTCCACCAAATCCCACTTGCTCAAAGCCAGCACAATGGCGCGGCCTTCGCGTGCAACCAAATCACACAACGTTAAATCCTGTTTCTCAATATGAGCCGCAGCATCAACCAAAACCACAACACAATCCGCATAACGAATGGCACGCATCGCATCGGTCACCGAAAGCTTTTCCAGCTTCTCTTTCACTTTGCCTTTGCGCCTGATGCCTGCGGTGTCCCACAGTTTAATCTCGCGGTCCTTCCATTTCCATTCACTGGAAATCGAATCGCGCGTTATGCCAGCTTCAGGCCCGGTGAGCATCCGGTCTTCACCCAACATGGTGTTGACCAAAGTAGATTTGCCTGCATTGGGTTGACCAATAATGGCGAGGCGCAATTTGCGCTCCGGCTGGTCTGGCCCTTCATACTCAGGATCATAGGGAGCTGGTACAAAATCTTCGTCGTCTTCTTCGGCAATTTTTGTGGCTTCAGCATCAGCATCAATGTAAGGCCGAACCACATCATAGATGTGTTCCATGCCGTCGCCATGTTCACCTGAAATTGGCAAGGGCTGGCCAAAGCCCAATCGAAACGCTTCCCCCACAGAGTTGGCCACAGCGCGCGTTTCAGCTTTATTGGCAAGAACAGTAACCGGCTTTCCAAGCTTGCGAATGCGCTCAGCAAACTTCTCATCAATCGGTGTTACACCGGCGCGGGCATCAATCACGAAGAAAATATGATCAGCAAGGCGTGCCGCTTCTTCGGCCTGCAAACTCATGCGGGCTTCAAGTGAACCTTTTTTGGCATCATCCAAACCTGCTGTATCGAAAACATCAAATTCCAAATCACCAAGCTTGGCCGCACCCAAGCGACGATCACGGGTAACGCCCGGTTGATCATCAACCAAGGCAATTTTTTGCCCAATCAGCCGATTGAATAACGTGGATTTTCCAACATTAGGTCGCCCAAGAATGGCGATAGTTACAGTCATTGTGTTTGCAGTTCATCTTTGGGGCAAATTGAAACTGTGGGATCGCAAGTCTCGCCCTTTTTGCCCGTTACGGCGGGGTCACGCGCGGTTTGCTGTTCTGCATCCAAAATATCTTCACGTTGGCCAGGAAGCACCGTGTCGTTGGTTTGGCCGGTAATTTTCTTGATTGATGTGCAACCCACCAACGCCAAGATTGAAATTAAAATTAAAAAGTACTTCATACGGCCAAACTCACTTCTGCGGCAAATTAGGTGTGATGAGTTGAACCATGAACTGCGCCCGCTGGCGCAATGCACCGGGCGCCTTTGAGTCATCCAAAATCAAATCCATCTGCTTTTTCGCACCCGCATAATCCTTAACCCGCCAAGCTGCGAGGCCAAGAATTTCACGCGCTGAATTGCGCCACGCATCGCCCGCTTTTTCAAAGCGTACAAGTCTTGTGAGAAGCTCTTCTGGTTTTGCTGTATCAACCAGCACATAGGCTGCACGAATGCGCGCCAGATCAGCCAAGGCGGAATCACTCTTTGCATCAGCTGCAAAGGCGTCATAGGCCGCAACAGCCTGTTCAACATCGCCCTTGTCGGCGCTAATTTGGGCCACGCGCAATTGCGCAAGCTGCTTAAAACCATCGTGGTGAACAGCCGCAAACGCCGCGAGTGCATCTTCAGTCTTGCCATCAGCTGCCTTTTTAACAGCATCAAGATAAACAGCGCTCGCTTCCTCGGTTTGCTTTACCTGATAATATTTCCAACCTTGAAAACCAGCCACAGCGACAACAACGGCAACAGCAACAGCAGTCAGGTATTTGCCGTAACGGTCCCAAATTCTCTTATATTCTGCGTTGCGAACATCTTCGTCCACTTCGCGGAAAATTGCTTCATCCGTATCGCTCACGTGTAGTCTCCGTCAAATTCAACTTGGGCAGTAAAGCAGAGCCAAGGCCAAATCAAGGCATTTCAAGGCTGGGCCGGCACCACAGCAAACGCGCCAAGCAGGCCAGAATCTACTCTTTCAGCAAGCAAGCTCTGGATTGCCCATAAGCCCACATTGTCAGCCACCAAAGCCATCTTGATTTTTGAGAGCCCTGGCACAATGGCTGTATCGCGCCACGGCTCGCCTTCGAGCGTTTGCCCTTCTGCTTCAATCATCTGCCAAACATGGCCATGAATATGCAAGGGCTGCGGAAATGAAGTACGATTATCCAAAGTCAAAACCATAGATTCTCCAAGAGGCACTTCAAAAAGTGGCGACCCACCCGGCCCTGCTACACCGTTTAATGCCCAAGCCAAGCCCCTCTCCAGCAAAGTGCGAATGTCTAATCGCTCATCGCCCACGATAGCCGATTTAAGCCCACCCTTGGCCCCGCCTTCGATCAAAATCGTAAAAGCTTTGGCCAAACTCAAGTCACCTAGCTTTGCCAAAGGATTGCGCGGCAACATGAAATTATCTGGCAACTCAAGACTGCCCGCACTGCCAACCGGATCAAGAAATCCAACCTCGGCCACGTCTTCCAACAGATCAAGCGACACAACAATTTGAGATTTTATGGTGCTCAAAAGCAAATCCGCCCGCTGCCCGGGTGAAAGCCTAAGGGCTTCCTGACCCAAGGGTTTGAGGGGCACCGGCTGCCCATCCAACGCCATCAGATAGAGCTCTGCACCCTTGAATAATATATTCATCGTTCGAACATTGGCTGCATTCAAAAGCCGCAAGCGCGATGGCCTCGCGCGATCAATTTTGATATGAGATTTGAAAGACCCATTGAGCGTGAACCAATTACCCAATCGACCTTCCCCGATCGCTGCTTGCAAGTCGCCAAAACCCTGCTCCATCGCGCCACTCTCGACAATTTTCCAATCATCAAAAATCAATGGAACATCGTTAAAATTCTGCGGCGCGGCCTCTTCCACAATCAACATGCCATAAAGCCCCATATCGCGCTGCTGCGAAGCATGGATCAACGGCCCAAACCAAAATGTTCCCGCATCAGGCGGCGTAAATTTGATGTCGACGGCATTGGCCTCGCCTGGTGCCACGTTCAAAGTCATGGCCTCGGTGTTGCCGCGAACACCAAACCAATGCAACCACACTTCTTCGTCTAAGCGATTGATAAACCGAACTTTAAATTCCTGTCCCTGCTTGGCGCGTAAAACTGCAATGGGCTGCTTTTGATCAAACCGCCAGACATCAGTTGCAGTTCCAGTGTTCCCAAGCAAAGGCATTTGGCCTTTTTCTGCAATGAGAATAACAGTGCCTTCAGCATCTTGCGCCACCGTAAGTCGTGGAGCAATAATTGCCGAAACGCCAGCCATAACAAATCCGCGCCGTGAAATCATGACGGCGACTATATCTGAGTCGGTGGCTGAATTAAGAAGGAAAACCTCACCCTGAGGAGCTCTGCAAAGCAGAGCCTCGAAGGGCACCGCGCGTGGAGTGCTTCGAGGCTTTGCGTCCGCAAAGCACCTCAGCATGAGGAATTTTGGTTTAATCCTTCAGGTCGTAAGTATTGTCGGGCGACGGAAATTGCCGTGAGCGCACATCTTCTGCATAAAGTTTGATAGCCCCTTCAATAGCAGCCCCGACCTTGCCAAATTCTTTAACAAATTTCGGAACCCGAGGGGAAAGCCCAAGCATATCTTCCATCACTAAAATCTGGCCATCGCAGGCAGCAGAAGCGCCAATGCCGATGGTGGGAATCTCAATGGCTTTGGTAATCTTCGCTGCCAAGGGTTCAGCTAATGCTTCCAACACAACCGCAAATGCGCCAGCTTCGGAAATGATCCGGGCGTCTTCTTCAATGAGCGCCCACTGTTCACGCAAACGCCCCTGAGTTTTAAAGCCGCCGTAAACATTAATCGATTGCGGTGTCATGCCAATATGCGCCATCACCGGAATGCCGCGATCAGAGAGAAAGCGAATAGTCTCCGCCATGCGCGCCCCACCTTCAATCTTAATAGCCCCGCATTCCGTTTCCTTCACCACGCGCGCCGCATTGCGAAACGCTTGTGCCGGACTTTCTTCGTAAGAACCAAATGGCATATCCACCACCACGAGTGAGCGCTTGGCTCCGCGTGTAACTGCGCGGCCATGCATAATCATAAGTTCCAGCGGCACAGGTAATGTGGTTTCAAAGCCATGCATCACCATGCCGAGGGAATCGCCCACCAGCAAAAAATCCACATATTTATCGGCAATGGCTGCCGTATGCGCATGATAAGATGTGAGCGCCACAATCGGCTCCGCGTTTTTGCGAGCGCGAATATCGGGCGCGGTTATTCTTTTAGAAACTGCATGAACAGACATTATTTCACCAATTCAAAAACTGAAACACCCGTAACAGCATAATGCAATTGCACAGCTAAGCCAAACAAAGCAGCACCAACAATTAACGAAAATGCATTGTGCCCGCCGCGCACTTCAGAAGGCACAAATCCAGGGCGGCTAAGCATAAAGACATAGAGTGCGACCAATATCCCAGCAGCAATGGCAGACGCCATTACCCCCAAATACTTGTGTGTTCCTACAATATGGCCAGCGCTGATGAGTGCGGCTGCCAGAAGCCACGAATGCCGAATTCTGTTTCGCCATGAGCCACGGCAAATAAAAATGCCCAATGCGAGAAAGCCCAGCAGGCTAAAAACAAAATGAACCAAAAAACTCAAACTAAACTGCATCAGCGCAATACCGGAAGGCCAAGAATATAGGGGTGAAATCCAAAAGCGAAAACCGCAAAGGCAATTATCCCTGCCACCACGGCAATGCCATCACGTCTGATTTGAGGTTCAAAGTGGTGAGCACCATCACGCAAAAATCCCAAAGCAATATCTAAAATCGACAACGCCAAAAACATAGCAAATATAGGCACCACATAAATCTCGCCATTGGCCATCAAATGCCCGATTGACCAAATTGCAATACCAATTGAAAACGGATGCCGCACCCATTTGCGAATGTAACCTTGCCCATCAATTGAAGCGATAAGAATAAAAGCAATCAAAACCAAACTCAAGGTTAAGTGACCAGCGCCAGTTGTGGCTTCATAATATGTGGCCCCAGCCTGTGCCCCGTGTCGCATCTGCCAATACCCAATGCCGATCAAAATCAGTCCGAGCAGGGATGCGAGCGAGTACACGCCCTTGTAATGGTTCTCGCCTAAGCGCGCGGACAAGCGATTGCGCACGGCCGGAAACAACATCGACAGCAAATGCGGAGTAGCAAATAGTGTCATACCAACATAAATAAGTGCCATGGTTTTACTCCAATCCCTTGCCAGCCTTGCATAGCAGGTTTCTAAAACTTGGCACCAATTAGTATACTAACTTCACAACCCATGATATGAGGCAAGCCAAGCTTGCCAAATCATAGGCGTAAAATTAAGAGGGGATAAATATGAAACCAACACTCATTCTCGTCGGTGCAGATAAGGGCGGCGTGGGCAAAACCACAATGTCGCGTGCGCTACTCGATTATTTCGCGCGCAAAAATGTGCTGACCAGAGCCTTCGACACGGAAAATCCCCGCGGTTCGCTCAAGCGCTTTTACCCTGCAATTGCTGAAGTAATTGATCTCGGCAATGTGGCCCACCAGATGAAAGTTCTGGACACCATGGAAACTGCAAACGTGCCAGTAACCGTGGTAGATCTCAAAGCCGGCAATCTTTCATACGCTTTGGATTTGTTTGAGCGCATTGGCGTTCTTGAAGCCGCTCGCAATGGCGTGTTCAACATGGGTTTGATGCACGTGGTTGGGCCATCCATCGCATCGCTTGATGAAATCGGCGAAATTGCCAAATATCTCCAAGGTATCCAATATCTCGTAGCCCGCAACTCCATCAATGAAACCAACTTCTTTGAATGGGATGAAGTAACTCACCGCAAATATTTCTCAGCTATTCCAAAGGCCCAAGAAATCAACGTGCCAAAGCTTAATGAAATGGCTTACGAGCAAGTGGATGTCTCTGGCGTCACCTTAAAGGACTTCATTGAAAACCGCTCTGCCGACGGCAGCCAAGGAAAATTCTCATTCGTTCTGCGCGGCTATGTGCGCAAGTGGTGTTCCGAAATTGATGCCGAATTTGCCCATGTGCAAATGCTGCAGGAAATCGTGGCCGGTGGCCGTGCTGCTGGCAATCTTGTCTAAGGCTTAAATATTCCGTGGCCCATATTCCCACGGTCTACATCACAGCATCAGACCAGCACCGCAACGGCAAAACTTTGCTCGCGCGGTTGCTGGCTGATTATTTAATGCTGGATGGTCACGATCCTTTCATGATCGACACCGACGCGCCAGACGGCCCATTGCGCAATTACTTCCCCGGTCGCACGGCCCTTGCTGATTTTTCACAGATGCAAGGTCAAATGAAATTATTCGATACCATTTTGGCTTCTCCGGGCCGTGATTATGTGGTCGATCTTCCTGCCCGCCATCTGGAGGGTTTTTTCAAAGCCGTGGGCGAACTCAATTTTTTCGATGAGGCCCACAAAGCAGGCTTTCGCATTTTTGTGTTCTTCATTGTGGACCGCACTAATACATCATTAAAAATGGCCCGCACCATTCAAGAGTTACCTGGCATTGATCTGTTTGTGCCAGTACACAATGAATTCGTTGGCTCTAATTGGCCCAAAGCTGAAAGTGGCCTCGTCATCCCAGCCCTGCCGCAACCTTTGGCCTTTGCCATAACCGAGCGCCGCTTTTCTTTGCGAAGTTTTGTGTTGGGTGACACTCAGCACTTGAATCCAGACTATCACACCATGCTCAGTTCATTCTTGTTTGAAGTGCTTAGTAATCTGG
>JANOUE010000144.1:0-4305 GCA_031416755.1 Hyphomicrobiales bacterium | reverse complement strand
TTTCAGGGCGGGCACAATGCCGGCCATACTCTGGTTATCAATGGTGTGACTTACAAGCTTTCACTTTTGCCATCTGGCATTTTGCGGCCGGGCAAGCTTTCGGTGATTGGCAATGGTGTTGTAATCGACCCTTGGGCTTTGATTGCTGAAATTGAAAAATTGTCCAAGCAGGGCGTTGCCATTAGCCGCGACAATCTTCGCATTGCGGGCAATGCCACTTTGATTTTGCCCATTCATGGCGAGCTGGACCGCATGCGCGAAGAAGCGGCGGGGGCTGGAAAAATTGGCACCACGGGGCGCGGCATTGGGCCTGCTTATGAAGACAAGGTTGGCAGACGGGCTATTCGCGTGAATGACTTGGCTGATCTTACGACGATTGGGCCAAAGATTGACCGTATGCTCGTCCATCACAATGCATTGCGCCGCGGGCTTGGGCAGCCTGAGTATTTGGCTGCCGATGTTTTGAAACAACTTGCCGAAGTAGCACCGAAGATTTTGCCGTACTCTGATGCAGTTTGGGCCAAACTTGATGATATGCGCCGCGAAGGCAAGCGCATTTTGTTTGAAGGGGCACAAGGCATTTTGCTTGATATTGACCATGGCACTTACCCTTACGTGACATCATCGAACACTGTGGCAGGGCAGGCTGCGGCAGGTTCTGGCCTTGGGCCATCGGCGGTGAGCTATGTGTTGGGCATTTGCAAAGCTTACACCACGCGCGTGGGATCAGGGCCGTTTCCAACCGAGCAGATGAATGATGTGGGGGAATGGATTGGCAAGCGTGGCCATGAGTTTGGCACAGTTACGGGCCGCAAGCGCCGGGTGGGTTGGTTTGATGCTGTGCTGGTGCGCCAAGCCATTAAAACCTCTGGCATCACCGGCATTGCTTTGACCAAGCTGGATGTTCTTGATGGTCTTGATGAAATTAAAGTCAGCACTGGTTATATGCTGGATGGCAAGCGGATTGAATTGTTCCCTGCTGCTGAAGAAGCGCAAGCCCGCGTTGAGCCGATTTATGAAAGCTTTGAAGGCTGGAAGGGCACCACGGCTGGGGCTCGGTCATGGTCGGCACTTCCGGCGCAGGCGGTTAAATATGTGAAGTATCTCGAAGAGTTGATTGAATGCCCGGTGGCTTTGCTTTCAACTTCGCCAGAGCGCGAAGATACAATCTTGATGACTGATCCCTTTGCGGATTAACGCTTCAAGGCAAAGGTATTTTCAATTGGTGCGACGTTGGTTTTGCCTTGTGGACGCAGTTGTTCGGCGAAGTTTTTGAGGATGATGGCGGCCACATCGGCAGTGCTGGCAGGCCTGCCGGTAAGATAGCCTTGGACATAATCGCAATTGAATTCACGCAAGGCTTCAACATGGCCTTGGGTTTCAATGCCTTCCGCGGTGATTTTCAAACCTAAATTGCGCGACAGGCCGATGATGGATTGCAGCATGCCGCGCACCATAGGTGTAGTTTCCAAGGCTTGCACGAAGGAACGATCAATCTTCAATTTTGAGAACGGGAATTTCCAGAGGTAGCTCAAACTAGAATAACCGGTGCCAAAATCATCGAGCACAATGGCCGAGCCCATATCACGCAATGATGTGATTTGCTGCAAGACCATTTCAGTGTCTTTGAGCATGGTGCTTTCGGTGATTTCGGCTTCCAAGCGATAAGCCGGAAAGCTTGAGAGTTCGAGAGCGTTATGGACGTCTGTTAATAAGGTGCCGGAATAAAACTGCTCGGGTGAAATGTTGACGGCAACAGTAAGATGCGAAGGCCACGACGACGCAACGTGGCAAGCCTCGGCCAAGGCCCAGGCGCCCAGCCGATTGATGAGGCCAGATTCTTCGGCCACGGGAATAAATTCGCCAGGCGAGATTACACCCATTTCTGGGTGGGTTAAGCGCATCAAAGCTTCAAAACCCATCAAATCCCCGCTTGAAGACTTGAAGAAAGGTTGGAAATGCAGATGCATATATTGATGCTCGATGGCATCATGCAGGGCAGTTAACACATCACTTCGGCGTTTTGCAGCTTGCGCCATGGCCGGGTTATAAAAACCATAGCCTGCGACCGTGCGATCCAACGCCATTTTCAAGGCAAGACCGGCATTTTGCAAAAGCATTGCAGCATCATGATCTTCAACTGATGTCAATGCGACGCCGGCTGTAACTTCTAGGGTTAATTTGCGGTCCACCCAATCAATAGGCTGGCCTAGTGCTTCAATAATTTTCTTGGCAGCAGTCAAGGCTTCGAGAGGCTCGCTGATTTTTGGAATGAAAACGGCAAAGCTCCAGTAATCGAGGCGGCAACATAGACTGTCTGCTGCGCGCCAGAGATTCAAACGGGCAGCTAAAGCAGACACAGCATAATCACCAACGTGCCGACCAAGAGAACCCGTGATGCGCGGCAGGCCCTTGATGTTGATTTCAATCATGGCACCTTTGCTGGTGGCGTGATCGGCATTTTTCATGATCAGATCAACATCATGCACAAAGGAGGCCCGGTTCATCAATCCGGAGAGTTGATCGTGGCGGATCAAATGGGCAATATCGCGCTCGAGCTGCATGATGCGCACTTGCATCCGCTCGATCTCTGATGATTGCTCTGGCAGAATTTGGTTCAATGTTTTGCCGCTTCGAAGTGATTCGGCTATAAGGCCGGAAACTAGACTCGGTGTAAAGATATTCCGCTTGCTGAAAGGTTAAGACAGGTGATTTTCAATCGGCTTCCCCGCTTACGCGTTGTGGCGTTGTGTTTGATTGTAATATTCAATCCGGCGCTGTGTTTGGCGCGCGAGACCTATGTTCAGGCCTCGGCGCGGCTTGCGGCTGAAGCAGTGGCCGAAAATTTAGTGCGGGCTGATTTAGAAACCGAGCTGTTTCGCCTGACCAATGCGTTTCGCGCCAGCAAGGGCCTTAAGGCTTTGGCGCTGGATTTAGTGATGTTGGATGATGCCCGTGCCCATGCTTTAGACATGATGCAGCTGGGCCGGGTTGGCCATGTGGCCAGCAGCGGCCAAGATTTTGACGCACGAATGCGGGCCCTTCGCGGCGGTGGCATGCTGGTGCTGCCCGCGATGGGCGAGAATGCTGCGCGGGTGAGTAAGCCCGGAAAAGTTGATGCGGTGATGGCGGGAAAATTGTTTCAGCAATGGGTGAAAAGTGCGCCGCACCGCAAGACACTTCTGGCCCGCGATTTTGTAAAACTGGCCGTGGGGGCGGTGAGCCAAGGCGGGCAGCTTTATGCCGACCAGATTTTCACCGGACCGGAGGTAAAGACGAATATGGGACAGCAGGGGGCAGGGAGTATTTATTGATTGGTAGGGCTGCTGTTGTCCGTCAGCACCACCAGCAATTGGGGTGTAACTGTCATTCGAGTGGTTCGAACAGTAGTTCAAATTTGAGATATTATCATGCCAATACCTAAAGATTTTTGATGGCACAACTAGTTATCAGTTTCACGTTCTTATTAAATATTGGCTCCGTAATGCAATGAAAAACTTCATCAATAATTGTTTAGGAAACATGGCTGTCTTAGGCGCTGTTTCATTAGCGGGATTGACAGGTGTTATTGGGGCGGCAGTTTTGTCGAATCAAGGCAATGATGCCAGGGATCGTTTGCAGGCTGGTGTTGATGCTGCGGTCTTGGCAGGCACCAGCCTTGGATATGGTGCAACTGCCGATGAAAGGATTGCTGCGGCCCAAAAAATATTCGACTATAATATAAAGTTAGAAGGAGCTTCATTAACTAGCCAATTTTCCGCTGGGGGTGTGCCTGTACCTAGTTTCACGGTAAATGGAGCAACTGTAACCGGAACTTCAAACGCCAAACTGAAGAACTCTCTTGGAACCGCGATTGGCATTTCTTCTCTTAAAGTGAATGCATTTGCAACCGCTGAAAAAATGGAATCTGGTCCAGTTTGTGTTCTCACACTTAATCAGTCGAATTCCAGCAATTTTTATGTTTATGGCAATGCCCAGTTCACTGCAGACTGTGCTGTTCAGGCAAATTCCAATTCAAATTCTGCGATGGAAATATCCGGAAATAAATCTGTTGCAAAAGCATCGATGTTTGGTGTGACAGGTGGAGTTTCAGGAAATGGCTGGTCTAATCCACCGGTCACTGGAACTATTCCGATCGTTGATCCCTATGCAAATTTGAAGATTCCAGCACCCGGTGCTTGCACTGCTGCGAATACAAGAATTCAAAAAACTTCGGGCACGCTTGACCCAGGCACCTATTGTGGTGGCTTAGATGTCAAAGCGGGAGGCAGTGTTACCTTAAATCCGGGGATTTACATCATTCTG
>JANOUE010000143.1:0-19009 GCA_031416755.1 Hyphomicrobiales bacterium | reverse complement strand
CGCTGAAGCTCCAATCGCGGTTGGTGAGGCGGATTACTTCGCGGTCGACCGGCGCTGCCACTGCGATGGCGGCGGCGTGAAGTGCTGCGACACCACGGTGTTGCAAATAATGTGCGATAGAGGCTTCGAGCGATGGGAAATTATCGTTCTTTTGTGCTTCAATTTGTTGAACCACCATGGAGCCCTGCTCCACAAGTCCAAACCGAGAGTTCGTGCCACCTATATCGCCGACGAGAGAAAGATTTGACATGATAATGTGTCACTGCCACAGGTTGCCAAAAAGGGCAATGAGGAGTTGGTAGTTAAGAGACTTCAACGACCCTTCGGACTGGACGCAGGCTCTCCTTAATAGTAAGCGGCAGCCACCATGACCCTTGATATTCAAACCGAATCCGCCAGACGCCGCACTTTTGCGATTATTTCACATCCGGATGCTGGTAAAACAACGTTGACGGAAAAGCTGTTGCTGTTCGGCGGAGCCATTCAGCTGGCGGGCCAAGTGCGCGCTAAGGGGGATCGCAGGCGCACACGTTCCGACTGGATGTCGATTGAGCGGGCACGCGGCATTTCGGTTGTCACTTCAGTGATGACATTTGAATATAATAATTGTGTGTTTAACCTGCTTGATACGCCGGGCCATGAAGACTTCTCCGAAGATACTTACCGCACACTGACGGCGGTTGATGCCGCCGTGATGGTGATTGACGGCGCCAAGGGCATTGAAGATCGAACGCGCAAACTTTTTGAGATTTGCCGCTTGCGCGACATTCCGATTGTTACATTCGTCAACAAGTTTGACCGCGAAGCGCGCGAACCTTTAGATTTGCTGGACGAGATTGAAAAAGGCTTGGCACTGACGATTGTGCCAATGGTGTGGCCTATTGGTATTGGTAAGACATTTGTTGGTACTTATGATTTGATGAGTGCTCGGGTGCGCCGCATTGATGAAGACCCTGAGGGCCAAGTTGTATCTGGGCCAGATGATCCATTGCTTGATACGCTTTTATCGCCTGCGGGCGCTGCACAATTTCGCGAGGAATTGGCCTTGCAACACATGGCTGGCCAAAAGTTCGATCATCAAGCTTTTCTCGAAGGCCATCTCTCGCCGGTTTATTTTGGCTCGGCGCTGAAAAACTTTGGGGTGCGTGATTTGTTGGATGCATTAATTGCTTATGCGCCGCCGCCACGCGACCAAAAGGCGCGCCAGCGCGTGGTGAAAGCAACCGAAGAAAAACTCACAGGTGTGGTATTTAAAATTCAGGCCAATATGGACCCCAACCACCGTGACCGCATTGCGTTTATGCGCGTGGCTTCGGGTAAACTTATTCGCGGCATGCGGGTGAAGATTGTGCGCACGGGCAAAAGCCTAGCTTTGAATGCGCCGCAGTTTTTCTTTGCGCAAGATCGCTCGCTTGCAGAAGAAGCTTTTGCCGGAGACGTGGTGGGCATTCCCAACCACGGCGTGCTGCGCATTGGTGATACGCTGACGGAGGGCGAAGACTTAGTGTTCACCGGAGTTCCTAGTTTTGCACCGGAAATCTTGCGGCGCGTGCGGCTTAGTGATCCGATGAAGGCGAAGAAATTAAAGTCTGCGCTTGAGGAATTGGCCGAAGAAGGTGTTGTACAATTGTTCACGCCAATCGATGGGTCTGGTGCCATTGTCGGCGTGGTGGGGGCTTTGCAACTTGATGTGCTCGCAGATCGATTGGCAAATGAATATGGTGTGCCAACGACGTTCGAAACCACCAGGTTTGAAATTCTCCGCTGGATTTCCTGTGATGATTCAAAAATTATGGAAGGGTTTCAAGATGCCAATCGCTCGTCAATTGCGCATGACCTTGATGGAGCACCTGTGTTCATGGCATCATCGGCTTTCAATTTGAATTATGCATTGGAGCGTACGCCTGCCATGAAGGCTGATACCATCAAGGAAATTCACGCATGAGCCTGCCTTATGATTTTGATCTGCTGCATGTATTTGCCGTGCTGTGGATTTTTATCCTGTGGGGGCTATATGGGCCGCTGTTATCGTTTTTTGGCCATGGCACCTTGAATGCGCAATTGCATGTGGTGCGGCTGAAGTGGATGCGCATGTTGTTGCATAGCAAGCGCGAGAACCGCGTGTTTGATGGCATTTTGTTCGGGCATATTTCGGGGTCAATGTCGTTTTTCGGGTCAGCCACGCTGATCGTATTGGCGGGCTTGGTTGGCACTTTAGCTTCGATCAACCACGTTCACGCCTCCATGACCCAGATGGCATTTTTCCCGCCGGTTAGCCTTGGCATGTTTACAGTATATTTTTCTTCTATTACTTTAATAATGGCAATTTGTTTTTTCTCTTTCACTTATGCTATTCGCAAACTGGCTTATACGCTGGCGATGATTGGGGGGCTTGATGAAGCGCCGGCTGAAAGCCCACAAGCTAAAATCATGATCGAGCAGACGGCCACAGTCCTGACCGAGTCTCTCAAAAGTTTAAACAATGGCATTCGCGGATATTATTTTACAGCGGCCTCACTATTTTTATTTGTGGGGCCGGTGTTTTCAATTGGGGCAACTTTGGCTTTGAGTTTGTTATTGTTTTATCGTCAAGGCCTGTCAACGGAAGCCTTGGCAATTGAGCGCTATGTGCAAGCCATGCATGAGGCTGGAGACTGATGCTTTGCGGCGCATTCGGCCGCACCTTGGACCGTTGTGTCCGTTTCTGCGCTCGATCGCAGTCCAGTGACTTCACAGGACCCGGATTGCGCCATTGCCAATCGAAGTAAAGTCGAGCGATTTACCAATACGCAAATCGGGCACAAAGAACTGCTCGATTGGTGCCATGAGCACGGTGTTGAACGCGCTGGTCTCGAAGCGTCCGGCGACAGCGAGTAGTTCTGGTTCTTCAGCATCGTCTCCGCGATAGCGAGCAATTCGTCGTTACTGTAATCGGGAAAATCAATGTGGTGTGCCACCATGACGGCGCAGTTGGTAACAGATGCCCTGCTGCATCACTCTGGACTTTCAACACTGGCGAATAAATCTTAAAATCTTATTCGGCTAACAGCAACTCCGCTATCTTATCCAATTCAGCTTTTCTCTTTTGCCAATCGGCGCAGTATTTGCCCAGCAAAGCATAGAACCGCCTACTGTGATTGTGTTCTTTTAAATGACATATTTCGTGGATTAACACGTAGTCTATGCATTGCCTTGGCGCTTTGATAAGTGCTGGATTTATATTGATTGAGCCCCTCGGGGAGCAGCTTCCCCACTGCATTTTCATCGGTGACAATTTTACTTTTGGGACTTCTGACAACCAATCGAATTGATCCATGAGAACTTCGACGCGACGATTTAAATAATCACGTCCAAGCTTAGAGTACCATTGTTTGAGTCGGCGTTTAACAAGTGTGCGATCTTGTAGAGGGACGTTAATCTGAATGATCCCCCTGAGAAGTTTTACCGTTGTATCAGATCGTCCGACCTTCACACGCAACGGATAGCGACGGCCAAGATAGAAATGCGTTTCGCCGCTGATATATTCGCGAGGAAGAGGGTGACCGACATAATGCTTTGCCGAATCCTGGTTCTGAAAAATCCACCTGGCTCGCTTCTGGACAGCCACTTTCACCTTCGCCAAAGGGCATTTAGGGGGCGCTTCAACAATAACTTTTCCGTCCGGAGCGACATGAACAAGAATACTTGCCGTGAGCCGTTCAGCTTCTTCGATACTATACCGAGTGATCCTATCTCCGTATCTTAGTAGAAGGCTTGTCATAACTTGCGATCCCTACTGAGGCCATTTTGCGTCACTGCTACAATCTGCTCAATAGCCTCTTTTGCAGCATCGAGACCGACGAGGCCGAACAATTTTGGGAGGAGAGTTTTCCGAATAGCCGATTCAATATTTTGAGGATTGAGTGAGTTCTCAGCAACAGAGATTTGAACATCCTTCTCGATACTGATCGCGGCGTTGATGAAGTTTTGCCTCTCTTCCACAAGTGCATGTGCATCACCTGCAACCATTCTCAGTATGCCGAAGTAGGCGCTTGCATGCCTTTGACCGGCGAGCTCTTGAGGCGCGTCATTGACATCTCTCGTGCTGACACGCTGTTCCAAGTCTTTGAAAATTGCATATTGCTTAAGAGGGTATCCGAAATATGCGGATGCTTCTTCAATTGCTTTTCGCAGGAGGTCGGAAAAATATTTTTGGGCATATGGATCGTCGCCAAGTTGCTGCTCGATTGGCCACGGATAAAGGCCGTATCGAACGTCACATTAAACCATTGGTTGGGAGAAAGAAGGTTCAGGACGTCACAAGGGCAGACATCAAGAAATTTTTGCAGGACGTTGCGCAAGGCAAGACTGCGGCTGACGTTAAAACGGGCAAGCGCGGTAGGGCCATCGTCAGAGGTGGTGAAGGCGCTGCAACCCGCACCGTCGGGCTTCTTGGAGGCATTTTCGCTTATGCAGTTGATTGCGGAATGATCGACACGAGCCCGGTGATTGGAGTGAAGCGGTTTATAGACAAAAAAGGAAATCGTTATCTCAGCCAGCAGGAACTTGTAGCCCTCGGCGAAGGGTTGAGACGTGCCGAATTGGAAGGTGAAAATCCTTCCGCACTATCTATTCTCAAACTTCTAGTCTTCACGGGAGCGCGCAAGGGCGAAATTGAAACTCTAAGATGGCCGGAAATCGACTTTGAGACAGGATATTTGAAACTCTCGGATTCCAAAACGGGTCAAAAAGCCATACCTCTCAACGCAGGAGCGTTGCAAATTCTTAGTGATCAGAAAGTTATGGAGGGGAGCGATTTTGTATTCCCTGCCTATCGTGGCAAAGGTTACTATGAAGGCACACCAAAAGTTTGGAAACGTATACGATCAATAGCAGGAATCGAAAATGTCAGACTGCATGATCTTCGGCACAGCTTTGCCAGCATTGCTGTTTCAGGCGGTGCAAGCTTGCCAATTATAGGGGCTTTGTTAGGTCACGCAAATAGCGCTACAACACAACGATACGCTCATTTGAGCGATGATCCACTGCGCGCTGCGAGTGACGCCGTTGGCAGCCATATCTCAGCAGCATTATCGCCAAATCCTCAGGCTGAGATAGTCAAGTTAGGCCGGGGGCGTTCGAATACTTCAACCCCATAAGGCCCGTAACTTTTTGCTATGAGATCACTACCTACCATCATCCCAATGGACCAGAGGCCGATCATGGACCAACATTGAACCCGTAGCACTCAATTGGGGCAGTCCAACCAACTCCAAAATGGAATCCTATCTAACCTCTCAGGCCAACAAGGCATCTGCGCGAGGCAGAAATCGCCAACCTGAGCCAACGACTCTAAAACCTTCGGGTATGCCAATTGTATTACAACCCGACCGCTGATAGCCTGTTACCCGACACCCCATTTTTCAATAACCACGGTGCCCTTCAAAAGATTAGCTTTTAGGAGACCATCAAATGCCTCACGCTTCAGTTTATCAATCAACAATTCATACCGTTGGCGCAATATTTGCGCTGTGCCTGCTTTGTTTGGTTTCAGTAGGGAGCGCAACTGCCGGAAACGCTCTTCAATGCATAGGACCGACGAAAAATTCAGTAATTGCCTGTTGCCATAGCGAAACAGCTGCCAAGCGCCCTCTCTGGATGACAGATAGTAAACTGTTGTGCGAAACGTTGTGACTTGCGGTGGCAGTCAGAAAAGCAAAAAGCGTTGCCGTGTTGAGAGACCGAACACGCAAGAACCATCACATGACACAGAGCAATCTAGGGGTGGCCAACTATCTGATGTCCGCTTGAAAAACAATATCCACCGTGTCGGGACCACGGTCCTGAGCTTTCCGCTTTACTCATTCCAATATCGTGGCAAGTATGGCACTTACATTGGCGTCATGGCACAGGATGTTTTGAAAGTTGAGCCATCTGCAGTTTCGATGGGCAGCGATGGCTTCTATCGCGTCGACTACCAGAAACTCGGTATCGAGATGCTGCAAGTTCAGTAGATGCAATTCAACCTGTCGGATGCAATTCGCGAGGCCCGGAGAAGTTCGGGCCTTTCAATTTTCAGAAAAGAAGCTTTGAGCGCAAACAAGGAAGAAGCTTTTCCAGTAACCACCGGAAATACAGTGCAGCTGAACTCGATCCCCAAGCAAAACCGCGCTCAGAAGCGGCGCTGGCGATCTGGCGCGCCTCAGAAGACATCACCTGTTCGCCTGCTGAATCATATCGGCGGTCTCGCGGGATAATTGTTCATTTGCCACCAACCTTGCGTTTTAATGCTGGAACAGGCGATCCCCTAACGCCTGGGGAATGTCAGTGTATAGTTTGGGATGTAGAATCGCCGACATCAACACAAGACTAGCAAGCGGGAGACTCCGATGAAAAAACTTTGCACTGTCCTTTTTAGCCTGGCGTTTTGCCTGCCGTTGTCAGCACCTATTTCCGCCGCCAAGATGGAGAGCGCCAATTGCAAAATCGTGGCCGCCAAGAAGGCGGACCAAAATTTCAAATCCCACAAGCTGGTGACTGGACTACTGGCAGGAGGAGTGACGATTTACACGATCCGCACCATTGTCGAGAAAAGCAAGGGGCCACCGAAGGGCGCTGTTATGAGCCGGGGCGGAGGCGTATCGCTGAAGAACGCCGCCGACCGGACGCAGTGGGATAGATTCTACCGCAAGGCCCGTACCGAATGCCGCGCGAAGACGGCGGCGTTCTAGCCCACGGGCCCGTCTTTTCCTCTCGGCGTTTCCTAGTGCAAAGTGAGGCCGCGAAGACTTCCTTGGATGCGCAAATGTTACCCCAATTTAGATTGCAGAAAACCCGATGACCAAACCACTACTCCGATGCCCTGGACCTAGCCGCTCGGATCACCAAGCGAGAACTGTCAGTTCGAGAGGCAACCGAGGCCGCGATTGCCTCCATCCAAAAGCAAAACCCGCAGCTGAACGCTGTTGTGGCTGAACGGTTCGATGCCGCCCTGGCCGACGCAGAAGCAATGGATCAGAACCATCCTGAACAGGCAGGACCGCTTTGGGGTGTGCCGTTCCTGTTGAAAGACGTGAACCTCTATTCGTCAGTGCACGCCACCCGTTTTGCTTCGCGGTTTTTTGCGACAGCGCAGCCCAGAGGTGACAGCACTATGGTTCGGCGCTGGCGCGCTGGCGGGCTCGTTATTCTGGGCACGACCAACACTCCAGAGTTTGCTGGGGATTTCACCACCGAGCCTGTCGCCTACGGGCCATGCCGGAACCCTTGGGATACGCAGGTGACGGTGGGCGGATCCAGCGGCGGCACTGCGGCTGCGGTTGCCAGCGGAATGGTGCCCATGGCGCATGGGACAGATCTCGGCGGATCGATCCGCATCCCCGCAGCGTGTTGTGGCGTGTTCGGCTTCAAACCCTCGGTCGGGTTGAATCCGCTCGGTCCGTGGTGGGACGAAATAGCAGGCGGTCTTGATGCGGACCATGTGTTGACACGCTCTGTACGCGACAGCGCGGCGGCGCTTGATCTCACGGCAGGACCAGATCAGGGAACGCGGATCGGGCGGTCGCCACTCGCGGGTGGCTACCTTACGACATTAGAGAGAACAGTCGCGCCCCTGCGAATTGGGCTTTCCACAAAGGATGCGCATGGCCGGTCTGCTGGGGCCGCTCAGGTGGCCGCAGCCAAGAAGGTCGCGGTGCTGCTGGAATCGATGGGCCATCGTGTGCTGCCCTACGCTTTTCCCGTTGAAGCCCAGTCCGGTGCTTGGTTCGACTCGCTTTGGATCGCGGAAGTGCTGCACTTGGTGAAGGAGCGCGCGCGTGAGCTTGGACGCCAACCAGAACGCGAAGAACTGGAACCAATGACATGGGCGTTTATCGAACGTGCAGAGGAGCTTTCAGCACTTGATCTGTTGGAGGCACGCATAAAGATGACAGCGGTGGCGCAGGCGATCGCGCGCTCGATGGAAGGAACCGACGTGATTCTCACCCCCCGCATTGAGTGAAGATCCACCACCAATTGGCACTCTGACATATGCAGCCAGTGGGTCACACATTGATCGGTGGGTTGAGGGGGGATATCGCTTTGCTCCCTTTGCGGTTCCTGCAAACCTGGCCGGACAACCTTCTGCCGTGTTGCCCGTTTCGCTTGCGACTTCTGGTTTGCCTGTAGCCGTGCAGATCACCGGTCGACCGGGCGAAGATGCGCTTGTTTTGCGTGTATCAAAAGCGCTTGAAGACGCGCTCGGCTGGACAGGCTTGCCCTTCTAATCAAACGGAAGAGGCAGAATACCACCGATCACGACCGAAGGCTTTGCTCATCCACCTCGGTCAGTACCGTCTCGCGGCCCACGCTCGCTGCCACCAACCTGGCTGCCCGCGTGCGGAGCTGGTAGGAATGAACATGCAAGAAGGCAACCCGCAGGGAGAGTGAAACTCGCCAACATTTCCTAAATTGTAACCCTCCACTCGATCTGCGCCAACTTTAAGAGATTGCTTCCGATTCCTAAGCAGATACTCTATGTGTGCAAGGCTCTGTTTGACATCGCAAGGAGCAGTTATGAAGAACCGCGTTTTTGGAAAGACCGGCCGAAAAGTTTCAGAAATCGGCTTTGGCGCATGGGCCATTGGTGGCTCATGGGGTGAAGTGTCCGAAGAGAATGCCCGTGCAGCTCTGAATACCGCGTTGGATCAAGGCACCACATTCATTGATACCGCAGATGTTTATGGCGACGGCCGATCCGAGCGCATCATCGCTGATGTGCTGAAGGACCGCGGGGGCACAAAGCCTTTCATCGCGACCAAGGCTGGACGGCGTTTAACGCCACACGCGGCGGACGGTTACAATAAGGCCAATCTCACCACCTTCGTCGACCGTTCTCTGAAAAACCTGCAGACTGATTGTCTGGACTTGGTGCAACTTCATTGCCCACCAACTGATGTTTATTATCGCCCACAGGTATTTGAGGCGATGGAAGGTTTGATCGCCCAAGGGAAAATCCGCAATTACGGTGTGTCGGTCGAGAAAGTCGAAGAAGCGCTGAAAGCCATTGAATATCCGGGCGTCGTTTCAGTTCAGATCATTTACAATATTTTTAGGCAGAGACCGGCAGAGTTGTTTTTGCAGCAAGCCAAGGCGCGAAACATTGCCGTGATTGCACGCGTGCCCCTGGCTTCCGGCCTGCTGACGGGAAAAATGAATAAACAAACCCAGTTCGCAGCAGATGATCACCGCGCTTTCAATCGCAATGGCGAGGCTTTCGACAAAGGTGAAACTTTCTCAGGTGTGCCCTATGACGTCGCTCTGGAAGCAGTAGAACAGATCCGCCCACTGGTCGCTCCCGGATTTACTATGGCACAACTGGCTCTGGCATGGATTCTATCCAACGACGCAATCACGACCGTTATTCCGGGTGCCAAAAATGCCCCGCAAGCTTCAGCGAATGCCGGTGCGGATAAATATCCGCCTCTAAGCACCAGCACGCTTCAGCAACTCAAAGTCATTTATGATGAGAAAATAAGACCACACGTGCATGATCTCTGGTAGGCGCATGAGACCCCGCCGCGTGAATTGCCTATTGCAAGTAGCCTTTACAGCAGACGCAATAACAAGACTATTGCGGATAAGGCGGCGTCTGAAGACGTGGTTTGTTTTGGTGCAATGGTGACGAATGTGCATTATCCGGCACAGCAACTTCCGCCTTAGAATTTTATACAATAAAAGATTACAAATCAAAAAGAGGAACTCATGTCTCCATTTGCTCGCACTACCCTCGCTCGGTCCGGCCTTAACATCCCAGCCATTTGCTTTGGCACAACCGCTCTGGGTGATATGCCTGACACCTATGGTTATGCCGTTGGTGAAGCACGTGCGCAGGCCACATTGAATGCAATCTTTGATAGTCCGATCGGCTTTCTCGATACTTCGCGCAATTATGGCGCTGGCCGCAGTGAAGAGCGCATCGGTGCCGCCATCAAGGCACGTGTCGGCTTGCCCGAGGGATTTGTAATTTCATCAAAGCTTGATCGAGATATGACTACAAATCTCTTCGATGGTGATCGGGCCCAACGATCACTTGAAGAAAGCCTTAAGGCACTTGGTGTTTCTACCATTCCCTTGCTTCACTTGCATGACCCTGAATATGCTTCTGACATCAAAGATGTCACCAAAAAGGGCGGGGCGCTCGAAGTTCTTTTCCGTATGAAGGAGCAGGGACTTGCACAAGCAGTCGGTCTGGCCGCGGGCAGGACCGACATTATGATGCCGTTGATACGCGAGTGGGATTTTGATGCCATCATTAGTCACAATCGCTACACGCTGCTCAATCGGCAAGGCACCGAAATGTTTGAACTGGCCAAATCTCGCAATATGGCGGTCATCAATGCCGCACCCTATGCGAGCGGGATCTTGGCCAAGGGTGCTGCGGTTCAGCCGCTATTTGCTTACATGCCGGCTGATGACGGCATCGTCTCCAGGGCCAAGGCAATCGAAGCACTCTGTTCACAATACGGGGTGCCCGTTGGTGCAGCAGCATTACAGTTCTCCCTCCGATCTCCACTGGTCGCATCGACCATCTGCGGCGTGTCAGCGCCCGAACGTGTGCAACAAACTATCGACTGGGCGAATTGGTCGGTTCCAGATGCGCTGTGGAAAGATCTACTAGCGCTGCCCTTTGACATGGAAGATCCGGAAGCCAAAAGGGTTTACAGGCCGGGTTAGAGGATAGGTTTAGAATTGACTGCCTAAAGTGCGCCATAGAAGTGCCGGAAATTGGGCCTGTACCAAGTAATAAATTAAGAGGGTCAAGTCTTCTATCAACAAGCACACCACCCTCCGTCAACAAGTAAGATTGTTCCGGTGATAAAAGATGCAGCATCGCTTGCTAGGAAAATGGCCGGTCCCACCATTTCTTTCAAATGTGCTTTACGCCGAAGTGGAGTACGGGCAATGATATCGCGATCAGCGTCTTTGAGGAATACTTGGCCTTCGCTCGTCATAGAGTGATTTGTATAACCAGGGTTGAAGGCATTGACGCGAATGCCCTGAGGTCCCCATTCTGTAGCTAGAGAACGCACCAGCATGTCAACTCCGGCCTTAGCGGCGCAATAGGGTGTGAGTCGTTCAAATGCCGCAACTGAGGCATTCGAAGAGTTCATTACAATCACCCCACTTGAACCCTGTCTCATGAACTGACGGGCCGCGGCTTGGGCGCAGAGAAAATAGGAGCGCAAGTTGCCGGAAATCACCATGTCAAATTCGGCTGCCGAAAAATCAATAGCTGGTTTATTGATGTTAATGCCCGCATTGCAAACAAAGATGTCGAGCCGGCCATGCCTTGCGACGGCAGCTTGAACCAATGCCTCACAAGACTCTGGATTTGTGACGTCGGCTTCGAGCCCTACGGCGTCGAAGCCTAGATCGCAAATTTCTTTTGAGGTTCTCTCGGCAGCTCCTGTTGTGCGGGCGCAGCCAACCACCTTGGCGCCCGCATTTGCAAAGCCATGGGCTAACTCTCGACCGATGCCTCGACTGGTGCCCGTAATGACGGCCACCCGGCCCGTGAGATCAAATAGATTCATCGCATGCTCCTGTACGACATTGCGGTAATATTCATCGTGATGACAAACGGTATATGGAGGGGAAACCCAATCCATATTTGCAGGGGTAACCTTGGCACGCCCTTTTCGCCCAAATTTTGCAAACCTAGTTAGTCCCTATGCAAAGTTGCCAGCCAATCCTTTCGGATTCGACAGACGACTGAATAAGCTGGATTGAACACATTTGCTATGTCGTAGCGCACCGCTTGCCCCATCACATGGCTTGCCGCAACTTCATCAAGGCCATAGTCCTGCATGAGCCAATCCAACATCTCCGTGGTTGCGTGTTGGAGAGCCTGTTCAAGTGGTCGCGCATTGCCGATCGTGAAGATTTCGCTTTTGTTGGACCCACGTGGACCACCTATCTGCTTCTTTTTGATAACTGAAACAGTGAACTGAACCTCGGCCGCAGTCTCAATGCCGGTCCCCACGATTTCCCCATCGGCCTGGCCTGCGTGAACATCGCCCAAAAAAAACAAACCTCCCGGGACAGAGACCGGGAACATTATTTCGACGCCCGCGCCGAGACCTCGATAATCCATATTGCCTCCGTATGCACCGCTGGTGGCTGTCGAGATTGCCTGACCCAAGGCAGGAGCGACACCTAAGCAGCCAATCATCGGTTCCAATGGCACTGCCCAATCACGCAAGGCGACTGGCGGATTCGCTAAGCGCGCTCGTTGTGAGGATATGTCAATGCTCCAGTCTGTCTTCTCGCGTTTTGGCAACCTAGATACGGCACCAGGATTGACCACGTTCGGGCTTAGAACCTGGAAGGTCCAGCCGGTGGGCCGGGTCATTACGATGTGGTCTATGCGGATAAGAAGCGCATCACCAGATTCAGCGCCTGAAACATAAAACGGGCCGGTCATTGGGTTTGGCGCCTCGGCGCATTTTATCCCGTGCCGGTCAAATCCGTGGGCGTCTAGTGTCTCAGTAACAACAGTTTCTCCATCGCCCAATATCATAGCAGGCTCGTGGCTCCCAATGGAGTTGTAGAAGGTTGTTGGCACGAACGTTTTGGATGTCACGAAAGGCATACTCCTTGCAAACGGTGGTACTGTTGCACTTCGCTCTGGAAGATCTTGTGCGTGCTTTATCGTCTTTATGGAAAGAATTGAAAACGATTGTCAACGTGCCCTCTCAGCCTGAACAAGTTCCCGGAAGACTAATGCGGTGCCACGGCCATTAAATACGATGTAATCACGGCTGCCAACAGAAAGTGTTGGAGTATCGCGCCTACATTCTTTCAACGCCCTAAGCTGCCTGATCTTGAAGGATAAGGTTAGGGAAATAGGTGGGAATTTGCGCCGTTAAAATCTTTGGCACACGCCCAATCTCAATCTGATACAAAGAGAATGAAGCTATTTGGAAAATCTTTTCTCAGAACAATCACATGACTAACGATATGCCAACAAAAAGGCCAAAGAATTTCGATCCCGTTGATTGCACGGTCGATGAACTTTGGGCTGCATTCGTGTCGGCTCCGGATCCTGTTGGATATGCGGAAGTGCATAGAATCCTGATCGCTCAAGGCAGTACATGCAGCTACGATTGGGTGAAAAAGAAATGCGCAACAAACGGTTTCGCGAAAAAGAAACGCCTGCAAATGACGTTGATGCTTGACCCCACTGACCTCGACGAGACACGTTTGCGGGCCATGCTCGAAAAAATGGGCAGCAACTTCAAGCCGCTCGAAGCGCTGCAAGGTATTCAGTCGAGCATTCTGGCCATGTTGGCGGTTTAAAGATATGACCTAACTCAACTTTTGTAATGAGCCAGCGGATCCCGTTATTTCGCGAAATATCTGAACTGCCATTTTGAGAAACTCGTCTTTTGTCACCTGACCAATTGGACCCCTGTTCTGGTGAACACCTTCCTCATTGAACACTCCCAGCATTCTTGTGCCAAATACAGATTCTTCAATACTAACAAATATTGCCACTTTCTTTATTGCCGGATCGAGCACACCAAGAGAGAGTGGATATTTCAGAGCAGTAACTACTTCTCCAGTGATTGTCTCTTTGATTGTTTTGGGGTTCTCCAGAAGGTAAAGAAGGAATCTATCACAACGGAAGACTGACACTGGTTTCGCGCTCATAATATCAGGCATGTTGCCGTGGAGTTTAGGCAAAACGCCTTTATCAATATCTGTCGGGTTTGGGATCGAACCTGGAGGTTGAGTTTCTACCTTTTTCTCGTCTGCTGGCGAGTCTTTGGGTATCTCACGTCGAAACTCATAAATATATAGATTAATTAGAGTAGTGCCGTGTAAGCGAGCCAGTCGGGCTCTTTCCTTGCTCCGCATCGCTGCCATGTGCGGAACAATAAGACCATCCACCACTCCCAACTTTGGATCCACTTCAAGTATGAACCCTTTGGGCTCTCCTGGTGCTTGCCCGCTTCCAACGAACGCCACAGCGTCTCTATTCTTCACCAATACAGCTTTGTTATATACATTAAATATCAAGCTTCTGGGATCAATCTCATGCTCTCGAAACCAGTCATCTGCCATGTCAATCAACTTATTATATCGCCTGCTGAGTACGATCGCACGCCATCGACGAATTACTAGCAACAACCCGATCAAAAATACCAAAGTCAGAAGCCAGTGTGTTCGTCCAATTCTTATAGCTTTATCGAAACTGTCTAAGAGTGACCTGTTCGCGGTAACACGGTCTATTTCTTCGATGCCTAACCGAGCCAAGTCGTGAATGGCAGTTTCATTTCCAAGCTTCAGCACCTTCTCTAAATCTGCTCTTGCAAGGTCGAGCTGATCTGTTCCAAAATAAGCACCCCCGCGCCCTAAGTAAATTAATACACCAGTCGGATCGCCGGATAGTTTGGGATCCAAACTAAGTGCGATATTGAAATCCAGAATAGCTTGGTTAAATAATTTTTTCTCAAAATAGCTAAGCCCACGATACTCGTAAGCATAGCGATAGCCACGATCGAGTCCGATTGCGTGAGAAAAATCTATTATCGCCTTGTCATATTCAGCTGTCTGAAAGTATGCTTTGCCACGGGCGCTAAGCATACGCACTCTATCGCCAACACTTAAATTCTTGCGTGTGAGCAGTTGCGTGCATGTAATGATCTGGATATCAAATTTGGGAGGATTAGTATCAACGCAATTGGCAAAATCTTCGGCGAAGGAACGATCTGCCAAAACCATAAGAACCAACAGACTGATCAGAAAGGTAATGATTCTATGGTTTTTAGTATGAATGAGCACTTCTCCGGTAAAAAAGCGGTAGGAACAAAAATGATGTTACTGCGTTAACTTGTCAATGGGGCTAAAGTAGCCGCGCCAAACTAGCTTCTATAATTTGGACCGCACCGAAAACAAAATGAAACAGCCTATACTCCACATAAGCCACCACCACCCGTTACTGGTTAATATGAAGCCAGCGGCAATTACAGCCAAAAATCCCAATAATGGTAACATTACAAGGAACAATCTAACCGATCTGTTATGGAATATTCTGGGAGTTTCCCACTTCTCACGGGAAACGATAACACGTCCAATTAGTATATAGATGGCAAGCACCAGCCCGAAACCAATCCAAAGCCAAAAATCGATGCTCATGTTCAGCCTTCACTTATTCTGTTCGCACGACAGAAAGTTCAGAAATGACAACGTTCAAGTTTCTATTTGGAGCACTCAAGTTCATTGCCTTGTAACCCTTCTCACTTGGTAGCATTACCACGTTTCCGTTTGAACAACTCCGCCAGAGAATTTTCAAGTTTGATAACATCCAGTTCGCACGCCCATTGGACTTCGTCTCTGACCAGTTCACCGATTGCCGCCGCTTCAGAGTTCTAACGGTAATTGATGACTGCACACGCGAATGCTTGGGCTTGATTGCCGATACATCGCTTTCGGGTCTTCGCGTGGCCCGCGAGCTTCATCACATCATGGCACAACGAGGAACACCAGAAATGATTGTCAGTGACAATGGCACCGAGTTCACCAGCAACGCTATTTTAAAGTGGGCTGATGAAGCGAAGGTGGAGTGGCATTACATTGCTCCCGGAAAGCCCCAACAGAACGGTTTTATTGAAAGCTTCAATGGTAAGTTCAGAGATGAAAAACTGAACGACACCTTATTCAGCTCATTGCACCAGGCCCGTGTTGAACTGGCCACATGGAAAAACGATTACAATCATCACCGCCCACATTCAGGGCTAGGCTGGCTCACGCCATCCGAGTTCGCCAAATCCGCAACATCCAAACAAGCAATGGCCTTGGACGCTGCGTTACCTGATGTCTACGCGACCAAGGCCATTGCGCAACCAGCCCAACAGGGCATAATCAACCGCCGGAGCAAACTCAAAGCTGGATAGAAGTTTGGGGCAAGGTCAGCCTTTTTCTAGCAGCGCCTAAGTCGAATGCAAACCCTTCACTGCAAACGTGCTCGGTAATAACATCTTCTGGTATGGCTTGGCTGAAACTGAGAAGAAGCCGCAAACAATGCTGTCTTCTTGCTGGGTTGGTTCTCGCTTGTGGAATTAAGCAGTTTTTGGTTGCCAATTGGTTGCCAGTTTCAAACGATACAAAAGAATTATCGTATAGTGAGGCCTAAGTATTTAATTTAATTAAGGATAATGGCGCACCCGACAGGATTCGAACCTGTGACCTCTGCCTTCGGAGGGCAGCGCTCTGATCCAGCTGAGCTACGGGTGCAATACGCATCGCTATAGCCTAGCCAAACCTGAGCCGCAACCTTATGTGAGGCGACGTTGGTTTTGCGCAGCGAGTGCGGCCTTGAATTTATCCGCGGGCCACTTTTCCTTCAGCGCGCGGCGCATCAGGGCAGCTTGGGTTTCAGGAGCAAGGCCGCCGATTGGCGGGTCGCGGTCGAGGTTTGTTGGGAAGGCATAGCCTTCAGCACAGGCTGCAATTGCATTGTGCGCAGAACGTTCATCCAACTTCAAACTGACTAACACCGGATAGAGTGCGGCACTCATTTTGGCCCTATCCATGCTTTCCATGGCGCGTCCATAAGCTGAACTTATTTGCAGCAAATTGCCCATCCGTTTTCTGTCCGTTGTTTTGTTATGACCAGCGGCATGAAAAAGTGCCGGATTAAAGAATGCCATGTCGCCCTTGTTCAAAGGCAACTGCGTGTAATTCGCGTTGAAAAACTCTTTAAACTCTGGCTTGCGCCACGCAAAATATCCCGGCGCAAAAGTCTGGCTGAAGGGCATGTACAAAGTGGGCCCAGTTTCAATCGGCATATCTACATGTGCGACTGCCCCCTGCAACGTTAGTGCAGGTGATAGCAAATGCGCATGGGCTGGAAATGTTGAAATCTCGGCAGCGCTTTGAAAACCCATGTGATAATCACGGTGAACTGACTGCGCTTCACCACCTGGATTTACCACATTCACTTGTGCGGTGATCTGATAACTCGTGCCCAGCCACGCTTGGCTCACCATGGCAATCATGTCATTGCAATAATAACGGGCAAAACAATCTGGGTCGCGCAAAGCAATTTTTTCGAGCGCGTTCCAAATTCGGTCATTGGCTCCAGCTTTGGCAAAGTGATCCCCAGCACCAGTATTATTGGCATGTTGCTCGGCAATTATCGCCGTAAAATTCTCGCTCATTTTATCGAGTGCAGCCACATCCGTCAGAGCATTTTTGAAAACTACAATGCCCGGACCAGATAGAAACACCTCAGCCCATTCCGCCATAATTGCATTGCGGCCTTCTGGCGTGGATGAAATTTTTACAATTTCTGCACTGTCATAAACCGGCACATTTTTTTCGATTGCCGCAGCAAAGGGGTAATCTTGAGGATCACTTGAGCGCGCAATTAGTTTTTTGAAGTCTTCAAGATTGCACGACTCTGGCGTGAGCCAAACGCGGTTTGATCGATCTGCACTTGTTTGGTTCTTGCTCATATTGTCCTCACCATGTGTTTGTAAAAGTCTATAACATGTTCTAAACAGACACACCTCTCAATCACCTCAAAAACACCTCACAAGAAATGAAAAAAAGCGAATTCACTCTTAAAGAAATTGCCCATCAAGCAGGCCTTAGCCTCGCTACAATTGACCGGGTGATGAACGCTAGACCCGGTGTGAGGCCATCGACATTAAAGCGCGTGAAGCAAGCCCTTCGTGAGCTTAAAAATCAGCAAGATCAGATTTTTATGGTTGGACGAAAATTTATGATTGATGTGCTGGTCGAAGCACCTGACCGCTTTGGAGAATTATTGCGGGCTGCACTTGAATCAGAGTTGCAAGCTTTAAACCCAGCAGTGTTTCGCTGCCGCTTTCACATGGCTGAGGAAATCAAACCAGACCGCATCGTTGCACAACTTCGCCAAATCGGATTGCGCGGCAGCCATGGCCTTGTGCTGAAAGCGCCAGACCTGCCAGAAATTGTTGAGGCGGTTAATGCCCTTGTGCAAAAAGGCATTCCGGTGATTACCGTGGTAACTGATATCCCACATTCAAATCGCCTTGCCTATGTGGGTATTGATAACCGAGCGGCAGGCGAAACTGCGGCCTATTTGGTCGGCTCTTGGCTAAACCTGCCGCAAGCAACCGTATTAGTAACTGTGTCCAGCTCAGCTTTTCGCGGAGAGGAAGAACGTGAAATGGGCTTTCGAAAAGCGCTCCGAAAAAACTATCCGCATTTGAAGTCGGTTGAGGTGAGTGAAGGATTTGGCAAAAACCGAGTAACCGAAGAGTTGGTGACAAGAGCCTTGCGCAGTAACCCAGATATATGTGCAGTTTATTCCGTGGGGGGAGCAAATATTGCGGTGCTGAATGCTTTCGCGGCACTCAACCGCAAACTTCAAGTTTTTATTGCCCATGATTTGGATTCGGATAATCTCAAATTGTTGAAACAGTCGAAACTGAACGCCGTGCTGCACCATAATTTGAAAACCGACATGAACACCTGCTGTCGCTTGATCATGCAAGCCAATGGAGCACTCCCACGCCAAAAGTTAAATCCCCTTTCCGCCATCCAAGTCATAACCCAGTTCAACATTCCTTTGGCCTGAGCACCCAAATAATTAACCTTAGATTCTTTTTTTAAGAACCGAACGCGTCACTTTCGCGATTTTGGACTACGCTTTGCATCTCTTCAGCTTAAAACCACCTGTGCCGATTCGGGAATTGGATATGAGCCATGGAAATACTTGAGAAATCGCGGATTGATTGGGTAGATTATGCCAAAGGCATCTGCATCATTCTTGTGGTGATGATGCATTCCACCTTGGGCGTTGAAAAGGCGGCAGGTGAAATTTCATGGCTGCACAGCTTCATTGATTGGGCCAGACCATTTCGCATGCCAGATTTTTTTCTAATTTCAGGATTGTTCCTCGCCAGCCGAATCAATAAGCCATGGCGCACCTATCTCGATTCCAAGCTATTGCACTTTGCATATTTTTATCTGCTGTGGATGACCATCCAAA
>JANOUE010000142.1:0-4160 GCA_031416755.1 Hyphomicrobiales bacterium | reverse complement strand
TCGTTTGGTGTATTCAGGATTACATGTTGCCAGACTCATGTCAAGGAATATATTGATAAGTCAGGAATTACTTGTTTCGTGTTTTAAAGTGAACTTGGAGAAATCAAAATGCCTGTAGCCGTTGCCATGCAACAGAGCATCGGCGGTGAGTTGCGAGCGTAATTGACTCGCACTTGTCCATTCGTTCGCGTCATCATGGACAAGCTGATAATTTGGATTTGAGGTGTCCGGCTCTTTACCGCCATCGGCAGACTTGGTGAAAAGTTTAGCGGGAAGGGTGCCAACAGCATCACTGATAAGGGTAACGGCTGCTGCAACGGCGGGAACACCCATAGCCGAATGCGGTGTGACACTTGCACCAGTTAGGGAAGGGGCTGCACCAAACAATGCCAACAATGCAGCATCGGGTGCCGCAATTGAACCTTTGGTGTCGAGCGATAGAGCGCTCTGGATAGTTGTTTTGACTCTGTGTGTCAGGCCCTTAAAGGGCAATGACACTCAACATTTGATGATCTTTCATAGCAATACTATGGCACAGAAATATTTCCTATGCAAGGAAAATAATGTGTAATATGTATTTGACAAAACAACTAATGAAGGATTTCAGTCATGCCACGTGAAAGGCTGAATATTATTGAAGGTATTGCTTTTGAATTTTATGAGAGACTAGAAAAATTAGACCCTAGTGATGGGGGAAAGGTGGAATGAGATCACCTCTAGTACGCGCGAGTTGTATATCTTTGTGTTTGAGGGTCTTCTCAATAGCGATTTGTTCTTGAGCAATATCTACGAACTCACCAACAACCGCATGGTAAGTGGGAGTTTCATCAAACGGGAATAGTCTTATTTGTGCGATGATTAAAGTCGAACCTATCGGGCGACCTTGGATTAATAACTCTAGTTCATGGTTGTAATTCACACCATAAGGCTTTTGCTCCTCATTCATTCCAACGAAGTATGAAGGGTTCGCTTGGCTATCCAAGATGGCTTCTAGAACCAACGGTTTAAAGCCTGAAAAGCCAAGAAGCGCCGTTGCAAAAGAATATCCAATTTTTGCGATCATTCGCATAAATTCATTTGGCATATACTTAAATACAAGCTTCCTATCCCAGCCGTGTTCGGCGGCAAAAGCGTTTAAGGCGATGTCATCATGGATAGTTTTTATACTGCCAAGCAACACGTTTGTTTCGGGTTGTGTCCCCAATAAAATTCCACATTTCCCGAATGTGTATACCCACATAGGAGCCGGAAAATCTTTAACAAAAACAGACTTTTGGGATGCGTTACCATGTTGATCAATTATTCCAATTACCCGATGAGTTGGGCGTTCTTTTTTGCGCCTTGTTTGCATCCCATGCCTCATTCGGAAATCGCCATAGATGGTGCGCTGAACAACACCTTCAAATTTTCCAGTGACGTCACCACACTTTTTGCAACTTGATTTTGGCAAAATCAGTTGGCCGCCCAAGCCAAACGGGATAATATGTTCTTCGCCCAACATCGCATTTGTCTTACCGCAATAGATACAGCATCCAACTGGTTCAAATCTGAAAGCCATCAAATGACCTTTAATAAAATTAGAAAGAACGAAATAAAAACAACCGAAATTAAACGAGATGCAGCATTAGCCCGCGCTCTTGCAACACCGCACAGGCCTCACAAGGTTTCCACAAAAAAAGGGGAAACCAAACAATGCCAAAAAAGCGAAATTCTAATTGACCCCATGGACGGTTCACCAAACATGCCCCTAATGGTGGAGCGCGGAATGCCAATCCATGAGGCATTAGCAATCTGAGGGGACCTTAGAACTTCCCACCGTCAACTTTCTCAGGATCACTACTTTTCTCAAGAGCGGTCGCAATCCGCTCGAGAGCCGCACTAATACGTCCTAAGTGGTGCGCTGCATGATCAGCAGCCAGACCAACCCGCATGTCATTTTGGGTGTGCGGGTGTGGTTCGTAAGGTTTGTCGAAGTCGCTCTTAGCCATGATGGCTCCTTTTAAGAACCCAGTGCTTGACGTATATCGGTTTCAGGCTTTAACTGAACTAGACAACGACTCTGCCGAGCACTGGCCGAGTTAGGGAATCGGGGAGTGTGATCAGCACTCTCCTTCCCACTACCAGTAGTAGCATGTTTCCGGAAAAGCACAATATAGTGTTGCTAACTTGTTCGTGTACGGTTCCTGCTGTGTTTCCTTATGCGCCAAAGTTTACGAGCAAGCGGCTTAGGAGTTTTTAGAATTTAATTCCATTAAACGTTGCTTGATTGATTGCCGTTTGTAGTTCCGCAAGTCCGGGATGAACATAGATTCCACCGGAGCTGCTATCGTCATGGCCTGTGATGAAATCGCTTATATCGCGGCCCACACGTTTGTTCGAAAGCTCGGTTTTGAATGTGTGGCGAAAGCTATGAAAAACTTTGTCCTTACCCAAAATTTTGAGGCTTGGTAGGTAGCTGCGATTGAACCAGCGTGGGATGATCTGTGAATAAGGTTGCCCACAGTCGGCTAGATTTGAAGGTAATTTGAGGAACTTCAAAACGTAGATTGCAACTTGTATTTCCGATTCGGCGGCTCTAGCCTCGGTGCACAATACAATTTTGAGCTGAACCTTTCGTAGACTCTTGGTTTGGGATTACACGCAACATGATTGGCAGATATATAATAGGCATGCTCGTTATTGCGACTATGCAGCCTGCTGCGGCCAGTACAAAGAACCTAGATGACTCCGTATTACGAGCCGTTCATCTTGGGGACCTACAGACTTCATCATTTGCTCACCGAAAAGAGCTAGCAGGTGCACTACTGCAATACTGGCAAAGCTTTAATGAGCGCCTTCCACGTAACTCGCCGGAAAACTTTGCTTGGTTGAAAACGGAACTATCTAAGAGTGACAACCAGCGTTTGAGTCAAGCATTGTCCAGTCCGCAATATGCGTTATTCCATTTGGAAAGTGTCGCGGAAAACTGCGAAAAAATTTCTGCTGATTTGGTTAAAGCAGTTGGTTTAAACAAAACAATGGAACTTTACCTATGGCTGAAGTTTACTCAGTGCTACTCGCAAGATATTTCTGCATACCTACAGCAAGCCAAACTTTTTGATGGCGAGTCGGAGTCCGGTTATAGAATGAGAAGCTTCGGGTCTCTCCGGCATGCAGTAGTTGGCAAAATAGCTAATAGCTTGATTGCACAATAACAGAAGTAAACTAACATGTGCCTCACGCCATCCGAGTTCGCCAAAACCGCAACGTCCGCGCAAGCAAAGGACATGGACGCTGCGAAACTTGGTGTCTACGCGCCCATGGCCTTTGCACAACCAGCCCAAAAGGGCATAATCAACCGCCAGAGCAAACTCAAAACTGGATAGAAGTTTGGGGCAAGGTCAAGCGTAACGTTACACTTTATACTTCACGCTATTTTCTGCATGATTTTTAGCTGTCAAGAATGTCCTGCCAACCGTAGTATTCACGACAGCAAGGTACGGATTTTGAGAGTCGCAGTTTTGCTTGTTCTTTTTATAACGAGGAGCGAGCGGTGCAGCCAACAGACCGCCATTATTCAAATGCACCAATCAGCCCGAGTTCGCGCAGGAGAGTTGTGTGCAGATTTAGCGCCATCATTAATTCTGCTTGGCTATGCGGATTGTCGGTTGCGATGGTGGTCCAATGCTTGATCATGTTTTGCAGCGAGCTTGTCATGGCGGCGTGGTCGATCGGATTGTTCAACACGGCGCTCATTCGATGGGCTGACACTTTGCCCACGCCCTTCACGGTGTGACTGCCAGCGTTGGCATAGCCTTCGGGCAAGTCGCCCTTCAAATTCGTCACCTGTTTATTCAAGATGCAAGCAATGATTTGATCCACTGCTTGTTTTGCCCCTTCGACGCGCGATGTGTGGCAGGTGTCTGCTGCGGCGTGAGGCAAGAGCAAAATGCGGGCGCCAAATTTTTTGGCCAATGGCAAATATGGGAGAAGCGGCCCAAATAATTTTCCTTCGGGTGATTTGAATAGGTCAGCGTCAATGGCAGCGTATCTTATGTGGTCCTGCTGCATTGCTTGGGCAAGGTCACTGGTATCAACGCATTCGCCACGATCAAAATTCATCAGCATTGACCCTTCTGCCATTTTGCCCAGAACTTCAGCGTTGACGAGATTTTGGTTGG
>JANOUE010000141.1:0-11681 GCA_031416755.1 Hyphomicrobiales bacterium | reverse complement strand
AAATGCAGCGCCGTGTTTACAGCGTCATCAAGCGTGTTGAGGTTCGCAACCGTCATGGTCACATCGCTCACAGTGGCCAGCAATTGTGTGCCCGTGTGATTGGCGCGGGCACGGTCAGCATCATGAAAATGCAGCGCCGTGTTCACAGCGTCATCAAGCGTGTTGAGGTTCGCAACCGTCATGGTCACATCGCTGATGGTGCCCAGCAATTGCGTTCCAGTATGGTTTGCCCGCGCACGATCGGCCGCGTGGAAATGCAGCGCAGTGTCAACACCATCATCAAGAATGTTGAGATTGGCGGCCGTGATCGTCACATCGCTCACAGTGGCCAGCAATTGCGTTCCGGTGTGGGTGGCCCGCGCCAGCAATATGGCATCAGAGCTATTGGCAGTTGCACCCGTGGCAATACCAGAAAGCTTGGTAAAATCAGCCGAGCTTATCAAGCCTTTAAGTGAAGCCGTTGCCACATCAAGCAATGTGGTGGCTTGGGTGCCAGTTAAATCTTCGGGTGAGCCAGAACCCGCTGTAGTCCGAGCTTTGAAGGTGGCAGTGTTCACATTGCCAAGCTTTGCATTTGTTACCGTGCCTGGATCAATTGCCCACACAGCTCCGGAACCGGAAACTGTAATGTCGCCCTTATCGCCATCTGCCAAGGCAGTGGCGGCCGCCACAATGTCAAGGCTTGCGCCATTTTGGTGGCCACGGAATTTTCCTGCTGTCGAATTATACCAGAGTTGGCCATTGCTTGGCGTGGTAGGATCAGCTGGTTGAGGATCAAGCGCCAAGGTGTTTCTAAATGTCACCAAGCCCGAACCTGCGGCAACAATCAGTGATTCTTTGAAGCTCGATCCGGTGGCGCTCACTTTGAAATGAAGATCATCATCTCCGGTAATACCAATTTCGGCGCGCCCAGAAAAACCCGTTTGAAACAGCAAGCTTGCTGTATCGGCAGCGGCAGCTTTATTGATTTTGAACTGAACGCCCGCACCCACATTGTTGAACAATACTGCTGAAGAACTCACGGCGAATTTATTTGTGGTATCGGCGGTGGCATTCACGCCGAGCAGCGATAAGTTTTGCAGCGAGCTTGGCGCCGGCGGGGCAATCCATGCTGTGCCGTTGTAAACCAGCAACACAGTTTCATTAGAAATCCAAATACGCCACCCGGTTTGCGGAGTCAGAAACCGCCAGGCCCCTGCCATACGCAACGCAATTTTTCCGGCATGGCCCGCCCAAGCAGCAGTTGGGCTTGCCGCAATCAAATAGCGATCACCATCGGCAGGCGTTGTAGGAGGTGTTGCCAATGATCTGGTAATCACTGCAAGATGCAACAAGCCATCAAGAATGGAGAGGGCCTCATTTAACGTCACATGTTTTTGCGCTTGCGATGCTGCCAGATATGGCAATGCAAGCAGAGGAGAATTAGACATTGATGGTCCTTTCGAGAATGGCACCAGAGCCAAAAGCTTGGCTCACTTGTGAAAGTCGCAAATTGAAATTCGCGGGAAGCCCACCGAAATCGGCGGTTAAATCCGCTGTTGCATATAAATAGCTTGGCGTGGCCACAGTAACACTGCGCACAACATTGCCGCCGCTCAGCACATCAAGTTTATAAAGTTCGCTTTCTTCGCCCAGAGGTACTTCGCTCAGCTCCCAGCTGTCACCATTTACACGCGTGCTGCGGATCCAACTGAGTTGCACTCCGGTTGCACTTGTCGCCGTTTTAATTTGCACCGGCGCGAGTGGTCGCAAGGATTTGAGGCCGCTGGTGAAATTAAACTCAACATAGGACGGATGGCCGTGGTCAAGATTTTGCGGGCCCAAGCGCCACGTTGTTTCAAGGCCAGCTTCCGCCAGCGATAGGTTTGGCTGCACTACAGCATCATTGAGCAGCACAAAATTTTGTCCAGCAAGACCCGTCGGCAACATTTCGGGCGTCGAGCCAAAAAGCCCACGCAGCATTCCACTGAGTCGGTAAGTATTTGGCGCAATCAATTCAGCCTTTTCAAACTGAATAAGTTCCTCGCCAAGTGCCGCTAAATTCGCACCACCCAAAAGGGCATCGGTTGAGACTGAAGCCAAAGCGCCAGCCCGCATTTCAACATCAAGGGTTGCATGATAATCAATTCTATCACTCAGGCCTTGGGCCAAATTCGTTTTGGTTGTGCCGATGGTGGCTTGTTGAGAAATCGTTCTATTGAAAGTGAAACTTGCTGATCCGGACTTGCGGTAAAGCGCCAGTGCGGAAGGCCAAGGTGTGGCTTGGGCTGCTATCCAAGGAGCAGCAGTCGGAGTCGATTTAGCCAAATCCAACATCACATAATCGGCCCAGCCAAAAATAGTTGGACTAGGCCCCGTGGCCACGCGATCAGCAGCCGGTGGCGGATCATAAACTGACGCGTCATAAGCTACAGCTTCAATTTTTCGCGCAGCACCATCATGAATAATTCGAATGCGCCATTGGTTTTGACCAATGGTCAATACATCGCCAGCTTCCAGATTTGCAAAATGCGGCGGCAAAATAAACTGTGCAGTTTCGCGCGAAACCCAAGCCTCTTCGATGGCCACATCAACTCGCGCTTGCGCTAAAGCTTGGCCCATAGCAGCAGGCAAATTTAGACTGATTTCACGGGCACTGCCGGTGCCCAATTTCTTTTGAGCCACGGCCGCCGTGCGATAATCCAAGCCAGACTCCACATAGCCAAGCCGCACGGCATAAGGCAGTTCGGTTTCTTGCGCACGGATTTGCATGAGGAGCGGTTTTTCTGGCCCCTCCTCCACCAAGTTTTCTAATGCTATCACAGCTTCGTCTGAAATGCGTCGCGATTTGAAAACCAGCTTGCTGCCGGATTCCACGGCATCAATGCTGAAGCTTTGCATGAGGCCCTCCAGGGCATCGCGCGCCGACAAGGGCCTATCAATCGCAAAGCCATCCACCAAACCTTCAACGGCGGACACATCAACTTCCGTTAAACCAAATCGTGCTGCAATCGACGCAATCAAATCGCCTAAATCAACAGCCCCCAATCTGCCATTGAGCCAATGGCCGCGCGCATAGTTTGCTCCATCGGACCAAATATCGCTGCGCGCCGGAAAAGCTGGAAAGGGTCTCGCATCCCAGGCCCAATAGAAAATGCGCGATGGCTCGACCATCTTGTTCGCATAAATAGTCGAGATCGGATTTTGGGTGGAATTTCCCCAAAAATTCTGCATCGCGCGAAGATAGGCATTTTGCATTTGCGCATCTTGGCTGCCGCCAGAATAATGGGGCCACGCACTCTCACCAGATTTTGCATCATAGAAAGCGTTGGGTTGGTTGGTGCCTTTATCAATTGCAGCACAGCCTGCTTCGGTAAACCAGATTGGTTTTGATTGCGGCACCCAAGTTGTGGGCGTTGAACTTTGCACACCTGCTGGCCTGTTAAAATGGGCATTGCTCCACCACGATCTTATATCTTTGGCGCGGTAAACCCAAGGCTTTCCATATGCGCCATCAGTGATCGGCGTTCGCGTTTGCGTATCGCGATCATTTTGTGAGGCATAGTACCAGTCAAAGTTTTCGCCACTCGTGATGCGGCTTTGCAAATAATTCTGATCATAAATTGAACGCGTGCCTGCAACATAATCTGCGTGCCCCCTGCCATCGCGCCAGTCTGAGAGTGGGAGATAATTATCAATCCCGATGAAATCGATTGAGGCCGATGACCACAAAGGATCAAGATGAAAATAAACCTCATTTGATCCGTCTGCGGGATGATGCCCAAAATATTCTGACCAGTCGGCACCATAAGAAATTTTCGCGGTTGGTAGAATGGCTTTCACATCAGCAGCCAAGGTTTGCAGTGCTGCAACAAAGGGATAGGTATTGGCTGGCCCGCGCAATGTGGAAAGCCCCACCATTTCGCTGCCAATCAAGAACGCATCAACTCCGCCAGCGGCTGCACAAAGTTTTGCATAGTGCAAAATCATGCGACGAAAACTCCATTCCGCAGGGCCGGAATAATTTACAGTTTCGCCAGAGCTTGCGAAATTTGCAGGCGCTGCCGCCCCGACAAAGCTCGAAACTTGGGCTGCTGCCGCTGCCGAATTGTCGGATGTTCCGGTGATGCAGCCACGCCATGGATAATTGGATTGTGCCGTGCCGCCGTAAGGATCAGGTAACGTATTTCCTGCCGGAATATCCATCAGAATGAAGGGATAGAACATCACCTTCAAACCGCGCGCATTTAAATCTTGAATGGCGCGGAGCACTGATCCATCTGAAGGAGTTCCGCCATAAGCGGCATTGCCAGAAATTTGACTCACCAGATGTGCGGCACTGCGGGCGGTTCCAGAAACGGTCCACGTCACGGGATCAGTTTCTTTCGCAGCTTGGTCAACACCTGGTTTCACCAAGCATGTGCCACAGCGCAAGTCAGTTCCAAACCATGCTACCACCAGCGAGGCGGCATCGAGATGCTCGCAGGTCGATTGCAATTGATCCACAGCAATCGACCAATCGCTGCGCTCGGCAGACACATGGGCGTTTTCGCTTGCGGTTTTGCCTTGCGCAATTTTTCGCGTAACTACTGTGGTGTCATAACCAAACTCGGTAGAGCCCGGTATGATGCTCATGGCTTTCACGGCAGTTGCGACACTATTGCCACCGCGGATTACTTCAAAAGCGAGCTGCGGAATGCGATTGCCAAATTGCGCCAGCGCCAGTCGCTCAAACACAATATAGGCAAGGCCACGATATGCAGGTGCTGCATCTTCGTTGGCAGCAATCAGGCTATCCACAGTTTGAGTTTCAGTGCCTTTGTAAATGCGCGGGCTAAATCTTTCGAGATCAATTTCCTTGCCGTCAGCCCAGCATTTTCCGATGGCTTCAATTTCACCTTCACAAAGTCCAACAGCGAAATTTGCGTAGTAAGAATAATCAGTCTGCGTGGCTTGCGGCCCGCCTTTGGATGAAGCTTTTTGCGTGGAGGTGTTTGCTACCTCTTCCAAAGCAGTTGCCCACAGCACTTGTCCTGAAATGCGCATGCGACCATAGACAACTGGAATTGGCGCACCTTCATCTGAACTCATCATGCGCAGTGAAGCAAGGCGCGGGCCTTCACGGTGGTTATCATCGCCAAATAATTTTTGATCGATGATGTTTCCCGCAATCGCACCAGCGGCGCGGCCCAACATGCCGCCTAAGGGGCCGCCAAGCATGGTGCCCAATGCGGCACCAGCATATTGCAGAACAACCGTGGCCATTAAATATCACCTTCGGGAAAACGAAATACAAAGGCCAAGCGCTTAAGCCACCAGCTGCTCAAAGCCACTTCGCACACCCCGGCACCGTCTTGGGCGTGGACCATTGAAGTTCGGCTGGTTGCAAGCCCTGCGTGCTTTGCGGGCAAATGCGGCTTCCAGCGAAACAACAACACATCGCCCTCTTGAAAAACCAGGTGTGGCACCTCGATCAAATGTCTGCGGCCGGCATTGGCCAGGGTTTCTTCGAGGCCTGCTTCTGCCCAATCGGGTGAATAGGCAGGCGGCAATTCCGGCTCATCGCCAAAGCGCTCGCGCCACACACCACGGATAAGGCCCAAGCAATCGCAGCCCACATGTTTAAGGCTGGCCTGATGGCGGTAGGGCGTGCCCAACCAATCGCGGGCCATGGTGGTGATGTGTGGGTGCATTGTTTTGAGTCTTTCATTGTGGTGGCCAACCCTTCGAGGCTCGCGAAGTGCTCGCTCCTCAGGATGAAGTTATTCGCGACCCTCATCCTGAGGTGCTCGCCCTTGCGAGCCTCGAAGGGCTGGTTGGGTTAAGACTGATGCCCAGCAACTCCCAACACAAAATCCGTGCCTGGCATATGCGGGCATCCTCGAAAATTCGTGGCGTTGGAAAATTTCGACTTGCAAGTTGAAAATTGTTTGTCGCAGCCGGCCTGCAGCGTCACCGCATCGCCAACTGAAATTGTAAATTTCGGTGTGGACCAAAAATCAATGCGCGCGTGGTTCGAAAAACTACGGTGGCGTTTAATGCTCAGCTGGTGATCCGAATTGAAAACCACCAAACCACGCGTAAACCAGTCATCGGCAAAAGAACCAAGGCCAGAAATCTCGATACGATTATTAGACATTAAAGTAATGGTGCCGTTACCTTGAAAACTTGTCGCATTCAGATTCACACCACAGCGCGCATCACCCACGTCGGCATCGCAAGAAAATTGAAACAGCCTGCCTTTTTGCTGGTTCAAGAGATGGGCTAGCCCGCGCACTTCGGCGGTGAAATGGCCTTGACCATAACTCACTTCTCCCAGATGGCCTTTGCGCTGCAAAATGCGTTGCGAAATATCTTGCCAATTCACCCGCCAAATTTCGATTGTGGCGTGATCATAGTCGCCAGCATTCAACCTCACCTCGTCAAGTGCTCCAGATTGCAAAGCACCGGAGGCTTCGAGATTGTCTACATTCAGGCCAATCGAGGATTCAATTTCGCTACCAGAAAATCCGGCCTGTGCTTCAAATGTTGTGCCATGAAACACCAAGGCTTCATCATGATCAGTGAAGCCAAATTTTTCGCCACTGCGCAAGGTTAAGCGCCAGCACTGGCACAATGTTGTTGTGCCGGAATCGAGATGGTTTTGCAGGCCAGCTGCTAATGTTCTCATGGCCGCACTTCCAACAATGGAATTTGTGGAATTTCACCTGCAGAAAAATGTGCAAGGTTGATAGAGATGGCATCAGTGTCAAACCGCACCGGCACATCAAACTCGAAGCCCGCCGAGATGGTGGTTGCGGCAGCGGGAATATGCCCGGCGGAAAAAGTTACAATTCCGGTTTGTGCATCAAGGGAGAAGAAGTTGGTCGCAACGCCGTTCACAGCAAGCAATACCGTGCTAGCAATCGGTGCTGTTACGGCTCTTGCATAATCACGCAAGCCGGAACCATATTTTTTGATCAGTTGAAAACTTGCGAGGATACCATTTCCGGTTCCAATTATTTGGTCAGTTGCTGCGGGCGTTGCCGATACTGCACAGGATTTAAAATCCGCGTGGTCCTTCCAGCGAAAAGCATGAAGTCTGCCACGGCGTTCTTCAAAAAAGGCAATGACTGCATGAATATCGTCGAGTGATTTGACTCCAAAACCTGCATCATAGCGGCGTCTGGAATTGGCCCAACGCGCATTGCGTTCTTCACGCCCTGAAGCTGTTGTTACAACATCCGTTCGCCGTTCTGGTCCACCCGAAGATCCTCGCGAAATTGAGGTTGGAAATCTTATGTTATCAAAGGTCATTATAGATTCCTTTGCCCACGAGAAACTGCACGGTGCATCATGGCGGCGATTTGTGATTGCGATTGCCTAAAGCCTTGCACATCGGGCGTGGAAATATTGATCGTCACATGTGCGGCAGCACCGGGCCCACGCACACCGAGCTTTCCGTCGCGCCCACGTGCCAATGGCATGATTGCTTCGGGCCCAGCTTCGCCCATCAACCCGGTACCGCCACGCATAGGAAACAGCACTGGGCTATTCACAATGCCGCCGGAAGCAAAGGGGGTAATCTGCCCGCTGCTCAACACATTGCCTTTGGCATTGGCAAAGAGGCTGCCAAACATGCCTCCCACTAAATTGCCCAAAGGCTTCAACGCCGCAGACAAGGCAGATTGGCTGAGCGACAGCACAAGGCCTTTCATCACATCAGAAAGGTTACGACCATGGATAATGGCGCCCGCAAATGCTCCGACTAATTTTGTGCCAAAACTATCTGCCAGTTTCGATAGGCTTTGCATTTCGGCGCGGAGTTCCGAGGTGCGCAGAGATAGAGTATCTAAGGATGTGTCGAGCATGTTTTTATCTCATGTGTGGCCCATGCTTCGAGGCCGCTCTGCGGCACCTCAGCATGAGAGGTTAATAATTATTCCTCACCCTGAGGTGGGCTGCACAGCAGCGCCTCGAAGGGTCAGGCATCAGGAAACACTCCCATCATGTCATCAAGTTTCTGGCGCAGCACTTCAGCGTTTACGGGCTTGGGAGGGAAGCCAAACGCTCCGGCGATTTCGCGCGGTGTGCTGCGCCAGAATTCAGTGGGGCTGAGATGCAAAAGCCCAAGGCCTTTATGCATCAGCTCAGACCATGGGAACTTAAGAGGAGGAAACTTAGTCATTGGTGAATGTCGCTTTCAACAAATCAGCAACAATGCGCAGATAACCTGCATCACCACCGGCCACTGAAAGCTTCGAAACTGCTTCATCCGAAAACGTGTGGCCTGCGCCGCGAAGGCCTGCACCAATTACTTTAATTGCGTCGGTGGCTTTGATGCGGCCAGATTCAAAACGCTCGGCGATAGCGATTAAATCTTCACCGCCATAGGCGTGTTCGATTTCGGCAAGCGCTCCCAGCGTGAGGCAAAGCGTGTAAGATTGCCCACCAAGTTCAGCTTCAATTTCACCACGATGTCGGTTGGCCATGGCGCGCCTCACAAGGCTGAAAATGTTAGAACACCAGCCGAAGCCAGGCTCAATTCGAAAGTCACTTCGGCATCATGGCGAGCGCCAAAATCCAGTGATGAAATTTGGAACGGTCCTGTAACAATACCGAAATCCGGAATGATGATTTGCCAATTCACAATAGAGCCGTTGAAAAAATAAGTTCGCAAAGTTGCATCTGATGCCGCATCTTTAAAAATCCCTGAGCCACGCAAACTTGCGGATTTCAACCCGGCACCACTCAGCAATTCACGCCAGGCACCAGTTGAATCTTGGCTGCTCGCATCCACAGTTTCGGTGTTGAATGTCAGCGTGTTACTGCGTAAGCCAGCAACCGTGATATAGGTGCCGGTGCCAGTTGAATCAATTTTCAACAGCATGTCGCGGCCTTTTTGGGCGGTCATGTTTCAAGTTCTCCTAAAGGGGTTCGGTGGCGGCGCGAAATCGTTGGATCACACCGAAATTTTCAGTTTTTGGATGGCGCGAAACATTGGTGAAAACGGCGCGTAAATTGACGAGTTTATGATCGACCAAGGTCAAGCCTGCATTATCGAGGGCTGCTTCAATTTCATTGGCTATTGCCTGTGCCGAGGCTCGTGAGCGTTGATTGGATAGAGTTTCAATAGTGATGAAATGCTCATGGGCTTTTTGATCAGCCACACTCCAATCGTGCGTTTCAATTCCAGAAAATGACACATAAGGCGCATTTGCGCCGCGCGGCACTTCATCAAATATATGCGCGCCACCCAATAGACTGCGAAGCGAACTTCGCGCCAGCAGGGCATCGCGCATCGCCGTTTGTACTGCCGAGGCTGCGTTCATGTGAGCCTCACATTGCGATAAGGTGCGAGCAAGCTGCGGGCGGAGAGTGGCAGTTCACCCGCATCCACATCTCCACGGCTCGCATACCAATCTGCTATGATAATCAGAATGGCTTGTTTAATTTGGCTGGGCACTGCTGTGGCGGCTGCGCCAAAACCTGCAATCAATTTTATTTCAATGCCATTGGCGCGGCGGCCGGGGGCCGGAAAACTTCGCCCCTGGCGCAACACCAATCGGCACGGTTTGGAAGCTGCATCAAGAAAGTAATGAGCGTCATCAAGCGTGGCGGCAACATCATCTTCGCCATAAATAAGGATATCGGCGATTTGCAGAATTGGAAAGATCGGCAACGCAAAAACACTTTGCTCAGGCCAGGCATCAAGAAAAACCGACCAATTTTGTTGCAACAAGACAATGCCACAAAACTGTTCAACAGTGCTGCGCGCAGAATTAATCAGTGTACTGATATATAGATCATCATCAGCATGTGTCACCCGCAAATGCGCTTTGGCTTCAGCCAAGCTCAGGGGTTCCACGGAAGGTGGAGTGGTTTGGATATGGGGCATGGGAATTCCTTTGCGGGGCCCTTCGAGGCGCGCAAAGTGCGCTCCTCAGGGTGAGGGAAGTTAAAACACCCTCATGCTGAGGTGCTCGAAGCGTAGCAAAGAGCCTCGAAGCACCCAGCATTTCATGTTTTACGACACACCAAACTTCATCAGTTTGATCGCATCGAAGTCTTGCATGCCGCCGCCAACACGTTTGGTGGTGTAGAACAGCACATAAGGTTTGGTGGAATATGGGTCGCGCAGAATGCGCACACCAACACGGTCGACAATCAAGTAACCACGTTTGAAATCGCCAAAGCCCATGGCGAATGCATCCGTTGCAATGTCTGGCATATATTCACTTTCCACCACTGGGAAATTCAACAGCATGGCGTTGCCATCGGCGGTGGCGGCTGGTTGCCACAGGTAATTGCCTTGGGCATCTTTAAACTTGCGCACCTGAGCTTGGGTGGCGCGGCTCACCAGGAATTTGGCATTCTGGCGATAACCGGCTTTGGTGGCATAAATCAAATCGACAATTTTATCGGTTGGATTGCTCGCTGCAAAACCACCAGCAACACCCGATGCAATATATCCGGTATTGCCCCAACTCCAAGAACCTTGAGCTACTTTGGTGTAAGACAAAATGCCTTTTGGCCGAGTGATGCCATCGCCATTCAGAAATGCATCGGTTTCCTGTTCAGCAAAAACCGTTTCCACTTCGCGCGCAATCCACTCATCAATATTGACAATGCTGTCGTCCAGCAAAGCTTGGGTGGCCGCAGGCATGGCATAAAGTTCCATCGTCGGAAATTGCAATTCGCTGAGGGTTGCACTGCCTGTTTGTGGCCGACCAGCAGCCTCGCCAATCCAGCCGGCCGAAGTGCCATTGGTGTTGAACGGCTTTTTATACAGCGTTGCCGAAACTTGGCGCACATCAGCAATAGCGCGCATTGGAGATGCTTTTGAGAGCAGGCGGCCAATGGCGGCTTCCACTTCAGTTGGCACCAGATAGCCGCCATCGGCATTGGAGCCCACTGACATGGCTTTGGATTCGATTGCGGCCAAGCCATTGGTTTCGCCTTTGCGCACATAAGTGTCGAAGGCGCGCTTGTGTTCAGTGGGTTCAGTATGAGAATCGACGCCTAATGCCGGGCGGCGTGATTTTAAAATTAACTCATCAAGTGCTTTGTTGATGCGTTCAACCTTTTCAGTTGTCACCACATCTGCGCTCATGCGCTTTTCGATCTGATCGAGTCGATCGTCATTGGCGTCTTTGAAGGCTTCAAAGGCGTTGAAAACATCGTCGTAGGAATTGCTGGCCGAGGCCACCTTGGTTTCGAGAGTGTCCATTTATTTAAGTGCTCCTTGTTTGTAGAATTACCCGCCCCCTTGTGGGGAGGGAGAAGAGGGCATCCGCTTGTCGGTGCGCATGCGATTTCACCGCGCTCGCCCGCGCACCCTCCAACATTGGAAAGGTGACGAGGGAGATTTCCCAAAGGTCGATCGCGACTAAGCAGCGGGTCTTGGTGGTGCGGTCTTGTTTGGCTGCGATTGTTTTGAAGCCGATTGATAAGCCATCAAGTCCGCCATTTTCCAGCAGTGAAAAGAGCTCGCGGCCGCGTTGCACATTTTTGTCGAGGCGGCCTTTAACGAAGAGTCCACGTTCGTCTTCGTGAATATCAAGCCAGGTGCCAACTGGTTCGGCGGGGTCATGCTGAAACAACATGCGAATATTCTCAGAGCCTCGCTTCTTGAGCGAGGCCGCAAAGGCTCCCGGCATCACCATATCGCCGGTGCCGTCACGTTTGCCAAAAAGACTGGCGTAACCAGTAAACAAGCCGAG
>JANOUE010000140.1:0-1517 GCA_031416755.1 Hyphomicrobiales bacterium | reverse complement strand
AACTGTGGCATGGGGCAGCTGAAATGAGGTTCCTATGCTTAACTCTGCAAGCTATGGGCAGTTCTGCCCGGTTTCGATGGCCGCTGAAATTTTTTGCAACCGATGGACGGCACTGGTGATGCGGGAGTTGCTCTGTGGCACGACCCGTTTCAACGATCTTCGACGCGGGGTTCCGCGCATGTCGCCATCATTGCTGTCAAAGCGTTTAAAGGAACTCGAAAGTTGCGGAGTCATTCAGCTTGCATCGACCAAAAAGGGTGTGACCGAGTATCTCCTCACACCAGCAGGTGAAGATTTACGCCCACTTGTCATGGGACTGGGCATTTGGGGCCAGCGTTGGGTTGAAAGCAATCTTTCTCTTAAGAATTTGGATCCGTCATTGCTCATGTGGGACATGCGCCGAAATCTCAATCCAAAACCTTTGCCACGACGCCAATGTTGTATTCAATTCAGCTATGGTGACGTTTCAACAAAACAGCAAAATTGGTGGCTGCTGGTTTCGGCCGCCGGCGTTGTTGACTTATGCAAAGATGATCCTGGCCATGACATTGATCTTTTGGTCGTTGGGTCTTTGCGCGCCATGACATCTGTCTGGATGGGGATCAGTACGCTCAAGGCGGAGGTTGCCAGTGGCGCCCTGAATATCAATGGCGAGCCTGCAATTGCTTCTGCCATGCACGAGTGGCTTGGTCTCAGCCCATTCGCCAGTGAAAAAAGCCGGTTGGTGGGGTAAACTCCATAACAAAAACCCCGGTGTTGCCACTGAGGTTTCATACTTTCTCACGCTAACTCGCCAGAGCCAATTGCCAAGATGGCTTGGGCACTTTTTGCCCCATATCTTGAGCCGCTTCAATCCAAGCAGCAATTGCGTCTTGCACATTGAGCAATGCTTCTTCGGGCGTTTCGCCATCGCTCATGCAGCCGGGCAGGTCTGGCACCGTGGCTACAAAGCCGCCGCCATCTTCATCCTTTAGAGGTTGAACAACAACCGGATATGAAAGTCGGTTCATTGCAGGTTCCTTACGGCATCAATGAATTTCACCAGATTTCGGATATATACAGGTTTGATCGGGCGTTTGAAAGGGATGGTCAAAATTTTGGTTTGAGAAGCGTGGTTGACCTTGTAATGTGATGAGCCACCACGATGTGGCGAGCAGCTGATTCCAAACTCCTTGCACAATGTTTCCACATCAGCGATTTTCCAATCGCTTTGTGGATTGCGGCGCATGGCTTCAAGTCGTTTGCTCATTTTAAACTCCTATCATGAATCGATACAGAGCTTAAGCCCGCCAAACCAACGTCAATGCGATGACCTAAAATAACAAAAAACTCCGGTGTTGCCGCCGGGGTTTCGTAATTTAGGGGAGGGGTTGGATTTAGAAATCCATGCCGCACCATTTGGTCTTGCAGTAATTGCAAAATGTAGTTATATATTTGTAACTACATATGGGCAATGCCTCAATGTGGACTTGGGACAAGAACAAAGATCGCGCAAACCAACTTAAGCACGGTCTGAG
>JANOUE010000139.1:0-5521 GCA_031416755.1 Hyphomicrobiales bacterium | reverse complement strand
GTATGCCCATCCAAAGGCGCACTTACGGCACAATTTGTGACAAACTTTGATGGCAATGTGACATTTATTTATCGCCAAGCCGGGGGCGGAAAATCGCAGCCGATCAAGGTGAAATCAAAGAAAATGCCAAACGGAAAATTCATGGCCGTACATGTGCAATATGTACCAGTGAGCAAAGCAACCAATACTAAATACATGGTCGAAGTTGTTGGCAAAGGCATTATTTCCGATTGGGAAAGCTTTAAGGTTCCGTGCAAAATTAAACTTGGCGGCAATGGCAAACTTGCAAACCCACCTGTTGTGCCTTTCAAGGTGATGAGCGCGCAGCTCGGCATCATCGGACCAAAAACTAAACTGTGCCCGAACTCAGCAAAGCTCATGGCATGGTTCAAAACCAGCAAGCCAGGCAAAGTGGGTTTTCGCTTAATGCGTAAGAACGGCCCCGTTGGTCCGATGATTTTTGTACAATCGGTTAAAGCTGGATCTGGTTATATGGCAACATATTCAAAGTCGATCGTGATCACAACTGCGATCAACACCTCCTACTCGGCAATCGTGCCGGGCGCAGGTGGCCTTGCCAGCAACTTTGTGCCGCTGAAAGCGAGCTGCGCAGTAGGCTTACCGGGCGGTAAGGTTGGAAACTAAAACGATCATGATCAATGGTTAGGTCCGGATTACTCCGGGCCTTTTTATTTATTTTGTCAAGTTGGTGATGGCAAACTAAAAAGGGCCCAACATTCAAATCTCTAGAAGTCCGCCACAATCCTGCCAAAGCGCTGCGTCATGGCATTCTGATGGACAGGCGCTTCTTCACTTTAGGACTTATGGCAATGGCAACTCCTGCTGCTGCCAAACCGAAACCACGCCGCTATCAGGGCGCCGAGATTGTGGAGTTTGCGTCACGCGAAAAAACCGGCACCGTGATCGTCAACACTGAACAGCGCGTATTATACCACATCATCAGCCAGTTTAGCGCCATTCGCTATGGTGTGGCTGTGGGCAAAGAAGGTTTTGATTGGGCGGGCATTGCCCGTGTCGGACGCAAAGTTGCGTGGCCACGCTGGACCCCACCTGCTGCTATGATCAAACGCAAACCAGAACTTGAAGAATGGCGTTACGGCATGCCTGGAGGCCCGAAAAATCCACTGGGTGCTCGCGCGCTTTATTTGTTTGATCCCAGAGGCGACACTGGCTTTCGCATTCACGGCACCAACGAACCTTCATCCATTGGCTCGGCCGCATCATCGGGCTGCATTCGCATGTTGAATGAAGAAGTTTCTGAACTTTATGAACAGGTGAGAATCGGCACCAAAGTTATCGTCTTGTAATTTCTAGGGTTTCGTGATTTGAACACTCCAGAATTAACCAGAGTTGGAACCGAATCATGATGTTGCGACGCAATTTTTTGCGCATGCTAGTTGCAGGGCTTGCCTTCGTGCCAGTGGCCGCGGAAGCATTCCACATGGAAAAGGCGAAGAAAAGTCGCAAACTTAAAGCCACGCTTATAAAGAAGCCAAAGCGGGTAAAAATAGCCAAGGCCAAGCGACCAGTCTATAAAGGTCGCGAAGTTGTGAGCTTCCAGTCATTTGAAAAACCCGGCACGATCATCATAAAAACCAAAGAGCGCGCACTCTACCGGGTTTTGGGCGGTGGCAAGGCCACCCGCTATTTGGTAGCCGTTGGTAAAGAAGGCTTCTCATGGTCTGGCACTGCGCGCATCGCCATGAAGCGTGAAAAACCAGTTTGGACACCCCCACCTGAAATGATCGAGCGCACACCCAAATATGCAAAATGGGCAGGTGGAATGCCGGGCGGTCTGCCGGAAAATCCATTGGGGGCAGCTGCCCTCTATTTATACAATGGCAAGAGCGACACAGGCTTTCGAATTCACGGCACCATCGTGCCCAGTTCAATCGGCACGGCCGCATCATCTGGCTGCATCCGTATGTTGAACAAAGAAGTTTTAGAGCTTTACGCTATAACACGCCTTGGCACTAAAGTGATTGTGATTTAGCTTTAAAAGTTAAAAGGGACCACTCGCTCTTTAGAGCGCTTGGTCCCTTTGCTATGATTTATGGATGCACAAACTTGCCGCGCACCCAACCAAATTTATAAATGCCAGAGCCATTTGGCACTTCATGCCAAATTTTGCACCACACATAAGCTTTCTTCATTTTCCAATAGCTTGTGGTGTTGATGTTGAAAGTAACATTTGTCGCAATGTTTTTGCATGTGCCCGTAAGACTGAGCATATCACCATTTATATAGGTGCGTTTAACGGCTGATGCAGGTGAAGGCCACGCCCGCGCATTGAGTGGATTTGATGCCGGCGCCATAATAACGGTGCCACCAATAAAAGCACTTGCCATTGCAGTTGAAGCGCCACCAAACAGTATTGCAGCCAAGATCATAGGTTTGAGCATTTTATTCATGTGAGTCTCCATCCGTTTGAACAAAATAAATTTAACAGTCGCAACATGAATGCCATATGAATAAGCATTAGCGGCAGCCGCGCGCCCAACCCATCTCAACATGAAAATGATCATTGTGATCGGCGTTATAGTCGGGGCCAAGTGTTAGATTGAAATAATCGCACAGGCCATCACGCACCACATGCAGGAATGTGGAATTCACTCCACCATTCCAATCCTTCAGTACACTGATCATTTTTCCGCTGCGCAAGCGAAATCCAGAAATATCAAACGCATTGGCGAAAGCATGTTCGCTGATACGAGTGGATCCCCGAATGGTTCGGCAACTATATGAACCAAAATGGGTGACTTCTGCCACCGGCTCGCCGAATATTTTCTGAGCCTCAGGCTGCACCACATTGCGCTCCCACATATAAAGCCGTGCGGCAATATTGCAGCGCATGTTTTCAGTCCTCATTTTTGCGCTGCTGAGGTGATTTAGCTGCACCGCATCTTGCAGCGGGCAAGAACTGTTCTGGCCTTCTTCAGGAGCAGTAGTAAATGCCAAACCTGAGCGCCGGAGGGCAAGGGCACAATTTTCTGGAACGGCATCAATCAGCTTCAACCGGAACTGCGTCAACCAATAAGGTTTTTCATTCAAATCCGGTAAAGCCAGCGGATCATAGTGAGCGGGCCAATCAATCAGTCCCGTGCGCGATAAGCCATATGCGCCTGCTAATAAGCACGCTGCTGCCGCAATGCCTTGAACAAGGGTTTTCTTGAACCGCATTCCCCAATAATCCCTCGTTCAATTTAGATTAGAAAAATTTGCCATGTTGCGTTGCACAAGCTAGAAGGTTGAGGCACTTCAAGGCGAAATCATGACCAAACACCGTCCTCTATCCCCCCATCTCCAAATTTACCGCCCAATGTTGTCGATGATGATGTCGATAATGCACCGTATCACTGGTGTTGCTTTGGCGCTGGGAATGATATTGCTGGTGTGGTGGTTGACCGCCGCTTCAATCTCCGATGATTACTTCAATTTCGTCAACGGCATTTTTGCCCATCGGTTTGGGCGCTTGGTGCTGCTGGGCTTCACCTGGGCTTTAATGCACCACATGCTGGGCGGGCTTCGCCATTTTGTATGGGATACCGGGCACGGGTTTGCGCTTAACAAAGTGGAGTGGTTGGTGCGCGCCAATTTAATCGGCTCCACTATCCTCACCATTTTGATTTGGGTGATGGCTTATGGAGTGCGAGCATGAGTGATCTTGGCAAAGTGCGTGGGTTAGGTTCAGCTAAATCAGGCACAGAACATTTTTGGCACCAGCGTGTCACAGCTATCGCCAATATTCCCTTAGTGATCTTTCTAATTTATTTTATCCTGTCTCATCTCGGCGCTCCGCGCACAAGCGTTGTGGCTTCGTTAAAAACCCCACTTTGCGCGGTATTGATTTGTCTCGCGATGATTTCAATCCTCTGGCACATGCGCCTTGGTCTGCAAACTGTAGTGGAAGATTATGTGCACAGTGAAGGCAAAAAATTGGCAACGCTTTTGATCATTAATTTTGCAACATTATTCCTGGGTGCCATGGGCCTCTACGCAATTCTCAAAATGAGCTTCGGACTTTAAATGACCGCCTATCCAATCACTGATCATGCTTTTGATGTTATCGTTGTGGGTGCTGGTGGTTCTGGCCTTCGTGCAGCATTGGGCGCTTCGCAGGCAGGTTTAAAAACCGCCTGCATTTCCAAAGTATTCCCCACGCGTTCGCACACTGTCGCAGCCCAAGGCGGCATTGCTGCTGCGTTGGCCAACATGGGTGCTGATAGTTGGCAGTGGCACATGTATGACACGGTGAAGGGTGCAGATTGGTTGGGCGACCAAGACGCCATTGAATATCTGTGCCGCAATGCGCCAACAGCGGTTTACGAACTTGAGCATTTCGGCATGCCATTTTCCCGCACCGAAGACGGCAAGATTTATCAGCGCCCCTTCGGCGGCCACATGATGAACATGGGTGATGGCCCGCCGGTGCAACGCACCTGTGCCGCAGCCGATCGCACCGGCCATGCCATGTTGCACGCGCTCTATGGCCAGAGCTTGCGTTACGATACAGCCTTCTTTATCGAATATTTCGCTCTCGATTTGATCATGGAAAATGGCGAGTGCCGCGGGCTAATGGCGATGTGCATGGAGGATGGCTCGATCCACCGCTTCCGCGCCCACCAAACCATTCTGGCCACAGGCGGTTATGGCCGCGCTTATTTCACAGCCACTTCGGCCCACACCTGCACAGGTGATGGCAATGCCATGGTGCTGCGCGCTGGTCTGCCGTTGCAAGATATGGAATTCGTCCAATTCCACCCGACAGGCATATATGGCGCAGGCTGCCTGATCACTGAAGGTGCCAGAGGCGAGGGTGGTTACTTAACCAATTCCGCGGGCGAACGCTTCATGGAACGTTATGCGCCATCGGCCAAAGATTTAGCATCGCGCGATGTGGTGTCACGTTCGATGACCATTGAAATCAGAGAAGGCCGCGGTGTTGGCAGCCTAAAGGATCACATTCACCTTCACTTGGAACACCTTGATCCGACTGTATTAAATGAGCGTCTGCCCGGCATTTCCGAAAGCGCCAAAATTTTCGCAGGCGTGGATGTGACCAAGGAACCAATCCCGATTTTGCCCACCGTCCATTATAACATGGGCGGCATTCCCACCAATTATCATGGGGAAGCTTTGGCTGGCGACAAGCGCAATCCAGAAAAGACCGTGCCCGGTCTTATGGCAGTGGGTGAGGCGGCCTGTGTATCCGTACACGGAGCAAATCGCCTGGGTTCCAATTCATTGATTGATCTTGTGGTGTTCGGCCGCGCCGCTGCACTGCGGTGTGTTGAAAAAGTAAAACCCAATTCGTCTCATGCCGATATTAAAAAAACTATGGGTGATGAAGCCGTCGCGAGATTAGATAAATATCGCAACGCCAATGGCCAAACGCCCACCGCACAACTTCGCGCGAAAATGCAGCGCACCATGCAAAGTGATGCCGCCGTGTTCCGCACGGGCGAAACCTTGGCGCAAGGTGTGAAGAAAATCGGCGACA
>JANOUE010000138.1:0-10294 GCA_031416755.1 Hyphomicrobiales bacterium | reverse complement strand
ATGTTCTTCATTTGGCTTAAATACCAAGTTTATTTGCGTGGCATTGGCATGCTTAAGCGTATTGGCTATTAACTGTGTGATGATTCTAAATAGTGCTAATTCTACTTTTTCAGATTGCCCGTTCGTTTGGTGGAAATTTTGTATCTCAGGCAAACTATGTTTCCATTGTCGTAGGTGCAGTAATCAGCGTTATTTTCTTTGGTCAGCCAGTCAGCTTGGGTATCATATTCGGCATAGTGCTGTTGTTGATTTCGATGTGGTTTTCATTGCGCGCAATTGACAATCTTTGAAACTTGGAGCTTGCCATCACAAATCACACAAATTGTCTTCAATTACGGTGACAGTGCATTTAATTGATCTTAAATTACGGTGACAGTGCATTATATTATCTATTGAGTTGTCGCCGAAACCTCATTTACCTTGCCACTCATTCGGGATGGTTGCAAAATTCGAAACCAGCTCCACCAACCCTTCGAGGCCTGCTGCGCAGGCACCTCAGGGTGAGGCAATTTATAGATTTCCCTCATCCTGAGGAGCGAGCGCCAGCGAGCCTCGAAGGGTTGGTGGCCACAGTCACCGAATTCATCCCTCACTTTTGATGGCTTGACAATGTTCTTTGTTTGTTCCAGTACGGATCTAAGGAGGATTTGTGTGGAATGGACTGGGCACGAGCCATTGAGATTAACCGAGTTACGCTCGCCCGCGTTGTGGCGGAGATTTTTGCTTTGCTGGGTTTGGTTGCGGGCGGCACGGTGGACCGATTGCCGAACAGGCTCTATCGCGCGGTTGAGCGTTTGTTGCGTCCCACGGAATCAGCTTTGCGCCGCTTGATTGTTATTGTGGCGCGAGGGCTGGTTGTGAAACCCAGGCGCAATCGCCCGATGCCCAAGGGTTTGGTGATCCAGCGCAAGGGGTCTCAGGCGATGGTTTTTGCCCTGTTTGACGCACGCAAGATGTTTGACTTCATCGAACCCGAAAATCCACTTTTCGTGAAGGTCCGAACCTATGAGGACAATCCCTTTAATCCGTTCAATTCGCTTTACCAGCCGCCGCCAGCCGAACTGGGTGACGGCATAAACGCAGCTCATCTGTGCCGCAGATTGGCAGCAGTTGCCCATGCGCTCGAAACTTTGCCGCGCCAAGCCCAGCGTTTGGCGCGTTTGGTGGCGCGGCGCAAGACACTTGCCAATCCCAAATTCACCTCACCATTGCGGCCCGGTCCGCCGCCTGGTCACCGCGACAAACCCGAGATGGAAATTGATCTCGTTCTCAAGGAATGCCACGGGCTGGCTTGGGATGCGCTTCGCGAAGAGTCATCTTGAGCAGGCTGTCATCAGGTTCAAATAGACAGAAGCTAAAGGTTTTCCAATTCTCATTGCAAAACCCGTAACCTCGCGCTATATAGGCTTCATCCCCGACATCGTTATGTCAAACAATACAGGGCCGGAATACGGTTCTGAAGGAGAAGAAAGCTATGTCCGCACCTCTGATGCCCAAGGCTACTGCCGTATGGTTGGTTGAGAATACGGCGCTCACTTTTAAGCAAATTGCAGACCTCTGTGTATTGCACGAACTTGAAGTGAAGGGCATTGCAGATGGCGATGTGGCCGCTGGCATTAAGGGCATGGACCCAGTGACGGCCGGACAACTCACCCGCGATGAAATTTCCAAGGGCGAGAAGAATGCCGATTACAGGCTTTCGCTTTTGGTTTCAAAAGTTTCGGTGAATGTAAAGCGCGCCACTACTGGGCCACGTTATACGCCAGTTTCGCGCCGTGGTGATCGTCCGGACGCCATTATGTGGCTTCTGCGGTATCATCCGGAAATGCCAGATTCCGCTTTGATGAAATTGGTGGGAACAACAAAGCATACGATTGCTTCGGTGCGCGACCGTGACCATTGGAATGCTTCCAACATTAAGCCGGTTGATCCGGTAACGCTGGGTCTGTGCTCGCAGTCGGAGTTGGATATGGCGGTTGCCAAGGCTGCTTCTAAGGGCAAGAAAATTATGCCCGATGCTGCAGCGCCGCGCACCCTTATTCCAGCAGCGGAAGTTAGCGGCACTGCGGCTCATACAGCTGCAATGGCAGAAGCTGAGGCTGCTCGAACCTTGGAAGCGCAAACTGCTGCACCAACACGTGAAGACGATCAGAAGCAATATGATGTGGATTCGGTGTTTGCGAAACTGAAGGGCATTAAGCTCGAAGGGGATGAAAAGTAATGCGCATTCTTGTGGTGGGTGCTGAGGGCACTGTCGGCAAAGCTGCTGTTTCAGATTTGTCCAAGCGCCACGAGATCGTCTCAGCTGGTCGCAATAGCGGCAGCATTAAAGTTGATGTCATGGATGAAGTTTCAGTTCTGGCTATGTTTAAAACAGCAGGCAAAATTGACGCTGTAATTATCACAACGGGTCACACGCATTTTGGCCCCGTGGCCGAAATGACTCCAGAATTATTCCGCAAAGGCATCAATGATAAATTGATGGGCCAAATCAACGTTGCGCTGATTGGCATGAAGCAAGTTGCTGATGGCGGCTCCATCACCATGACCAGTGGTGTGACCAACCGCGATCCTATTCGCAAAGGTGCAAACGCAGCTGCCGTCAACGGAGCATTAGATTCTTTTGCTTTTGGGGCAGCACTAGAAATGCCGCGTGGTATTCGCATTAATGTTGTGAGCCCTGGACTTTTGGAAGAGTCTGCCAAAGCCTATGATGGATTTTTTCCTGGACATATTCCCGTAAGTTCGGCGCGAGTTGGTTTTGCTTTTACCAAATCAGTAGAAGGTTGCGTGAACGGGCAGATTATCTGCGTTGATTAATCAATAGGTATCAGCCGCCGCAACGCCGCGTGCGAAGATGGCGATGATAAATGACGCCACCACCGTAAGACCCAAGGCCCAAGGAAGCGTGGTTGCTTCGGCGAAGAGGCCAATCAAAGGCGGGCCTGCCAAAAAGCCTGCATAGCCCAATGTTGTAACCGCTGCGATGCCGCGCCCTGGGGCTTCTGGTTCCAATCTGGCGCCACCGGCAAACAGCACGGGGGCCAAATTCCCCACCCCTAAGCCAGCAAAAGCGAATGCCGCGAAGGTGAGATAGGGCGAAGGTGAGAAGAGGGCAATTGCGGTGCCCGCGCCTGCGAGAACTGCGCTGTATGTTACTAAATTCACTGCGCCAAATTTTTTGCGACCCCAATCACCAGATAGGCGCGTGACAGCCATGCCACCTTGGTAAAATCCAAAAGCTAGAGCTGCCAATCCCAGATCAATCACAAATTTATCGCGCATCATAATTGCCGCCCAATCCATCACGCTGCCTTCGATCATCAGGGCTAAGAAACATAAAAGCCCGAGGCCAATTGTGGCTTTGGTGGGCATGGCAAAATGCGAAGTAGACAGGCCCTTATCAAGAGAGTTTGGAAGCAAAAATTGTGAAGCGCTTAAGTGCGCCAGAACAACTGCGAGACTTACAACCGTAACCTGAATCAAGGACCCGAAATTTTGCACCAAAGCTGCGCCGCCAAACGCGCCAATCATTGCGCCAATGCTAAAGGCACCATGCAGACCAGACATGATGGGTTGCTTGAGGGTTTTTTCAACAGCAATGCCATGGGTGTTCATGCTCACATCCATGCTGCCAATACTGGCTCCCATGGCCAATCCAGCTATTACAAATGTCAGGAGCGTTGGTGCCAAAGTGGGGCCAAAAAATGCAAGTGCAAATAATACGCCAGTGACCATTGTCATGCGGGCGCTGCCATATCGGTTAATCAAAGCCCCAGTCACCGGCATCGCGAGAACGGCACCGCCTGCTATCGCTAAGAGGGCGAGGCCCAGAATGCCGGTTCCCACATCAAGCCTATCCTTGGCCAGCGGCACATGGGGCACCCAAGACCCAATCAGAATGCCGTGGAGCAGGAAAATTGCGAAAACTGCCCAGCGGGCGCGAGTGGGAGATGTGTGTGTCATAAGAATTCGATAGCTGATAAGTTTAGGAATGGAAAGTCGAGGATTTGCATTGTGACAGCAGCGCCCCCCAGCAGATACGCCATCAGCTTTGTTTTTATTACAGTGTTGCTCGACATGGTGGGTTTTGGCCTTATCATGCCAGTTTTGCCTGCGCTTATTCAGGATGTGGGGCATCTGGATATTGCCCATGCGGCGTTGATTGGAGGCTGGTTATTTGCTGCATTTTCCATAACGCAGTTTCTATTTGGGCCCACGATGGGCAATCTTTCTGATGCTTATGGTCGACGGCCACTCTTGTTGTTGGCGGTTGCTGGATTGTTTGTTGATTATTTAATCATGGCACTGGCCCCCAACTTGACATGGCTGTTTGTGGGTCGGTTGTTTGCAGGTTTTTGTGGCGCTTCTTATGTGGTGGCGAATGCCTATATTGCCGACGTAACGGCCCCAGAAGATCGTGCCAAAGCCTTTGGCATGATGGGGGCTGCATTTGGTTTGGGCTTTGTGATTGGGCCAGCCATTGGGGGCTTGCTTGGCACATTTGGCCCGCGCGTGCCGTTCTATGTGGCAGCTGGTGTTTCGCTCTTGAATTTTCTGTTTGGATATTTTGTGTTGCCGGAAACATTGCCGCCGGATAAGCGCCGCAACTTTGTGTGGGGGCGGGCCAACCCGATTGGAACCTTCAAGATATTTGGAACTTACAAAGGCGTGCTGCCGCTTTGTGCGGTGATGGCGATTTATTTCTTTGCGACGTCGGTTTATCCCGCCATCTGGCCCTATTGGGCCACAGCCAAATTTGGTTGGAGTGCGGCGATGATAGGCCTAACCTTGGCTGCTTTTGGCATAGTCAGTGCCTTATTCCAAGGTGGGGCCACGGGCTGGGCCGTTAAAAACTTTGGCGAATGGAACGTAGCGTTGTTTGGTATGGTGATTGGGGTGATTGCCGTGTTTGGATACGGTTTAGCAACGGGGCTCAGCATGGTTCTGGTTTTATTGGTGGTGCATGGGCCAGAGGGTTTTGTGCATCCCATGTTGACGGCTATGATTTCCAAGGAAGTGCCAGCCGATGCGCAAGGAGAAATGCAAGGTGGTATGGCCAGCATTCAAAGCCTTGCAATGTTGATTGGCACGCTCTTTTTCTCGCAAATGTTTGGCTATTTTCTGTTGCCAACTTCGCCCATTGTCTCGCCTGATATCGCGTTCTTTGCTGCCGGCGGTTTTATCATATTAGCGCTTGTTATATTTTTGCTTAAGGCCCAAAGGCCTCAGCGGTCAAAGGAACTCACATGATTGTTCACAGTGTTATTTTTAATTTGAAACATGCGAAGGGGTCAAAGGCCGAAGTGGATTTTTTGAGATCGGCAGATAGCTTGATTGCCATTCCGGGAGTTCAAAAATTTCAAAAACTGCGCCAAGTGAGCCCAAAGAACGACTATGATTTTGGCTTCTCCATGGAATTTGCTGATCAAGCTGCATATGACTTATACAACATCCATCCCGATCATTTTGCCTTCGTGCAGCAACGCTGGATTCCAGAGGTGGAGAAGTTTTTAGAGATTGATTATGTGGCGTTGACATAAAAATGCCCGCAATTTCTTGCGGGCATTAAGTGAGAAATAATTTAGTTAATCATCTTGCCGCCCATAGCTTTGCATTTGGCTTTTGAAATTGAAACCCAGCCTTTGCCCTTGCACGCATTCATGCCTTTGCAGCCGTGACCTGCTTGTGCGCATGAACCGTGGCCTTTGCACGAATTGACGCCAACGCATTTAACTTTGGCAGTGCTCATCATGGCTGCATTTGCGGGTGCGAGGACAGAGCTTGCGAGAATGGCTGAGAATGCGGCGGCGGCAAGGGCAGCGCCCGATTTTGAAACGTGGATCATAATATTCCTCATTGGTTGTTTTGCAGTTTCATTACCGCATGTGCATAAGCTGAAGAATTGGGCTATGACGTGCCAGTCACAAGCCAGTGATGAAACGCGTGATCAAAATGACCCTGAAACTTGCTGCCATTAGTTTTGTTGTGAGAGATTATGATGAAGCCATTGCTTGGTTCACCCAGAAGCTTCAATTCAAGCTGATTGAAAATACGAATATGGGTGCTGGCAAACGCTGGGTTATTGTTGAAGCGGGCGGGGTGCGTTTGCTTTTAGCTAAAGCCGAGGGTGCTGAACAAGTGGCCAGCATTGGCAAAGCGGCAGGCGGGCGGGTGGCTTTCTTTTTAAACACTGATGATTTCGCCCGCGACCATGGGAGAATGCTGGCCGCAGGCGTTAATTTTAGGGAAGCACCGCGCCTTGAGCCTTACGGTACCGTGGCGGTTTTTGACGATCTTTACGGCAATGGCTGGGATTTAATCCAGCCGAAGTGAACTGCCTCAAGCGGCCATTTTCATTTGTCGCTCGACATTGGTAATTTCGTCTTTAATTTTAAGTTTCCGGCGTTTGATTTCAGCCAGTTGCGAATCAGTGGTGGCCGGATGCGCCGCAGCGTCCGCCAGCTCTTTTTCCATAGCGCGATGTTTCGTTACAAGTTCGTTCAGGTGGTTTTTCAGGCTCATTCCAGTCTCCAGAGAGTTAAGGGAACCTACGCACAAACACTTCATATGTTTGTAACGGGAAGATGACATAGATTTGGGGGCTTGTCGATTGCTGCACAAGAGCATAGTTGATTTTTTTGAGAGACGAATTGGAAAATTTTAATGGATACGCTGCAGGAAGTTCAACTTCGCTCTAAGTTGCATAATTTATATCAAGAACACCGCGATCTTGATGAAGCCATTGCCGCATTTCAAGCTTCTGGCAAAGCCGACCCGTTACAATTGCAGCGCTTGAAGAAAATGAAGCTGGGCATTAAGGACAAGATCTTGCAAATCGAGAATATGCTCATTCCCGATATTATTGCGTGAGGACATTTAAGTGACTGCACCTGTTGCCATTATCATGGGCAGCCAATCTGATTGGTCCACCATGAAACACGCCGCCGATATTCTTGATGCTTTGGGGGTGGCCCATGAAGCGAAGATTATTTCAGCCCATCGAACGCCAGAACGGCTTTATAATTTTGCGCGTGGTGCCAAGACCGCTGGCTTTAAAGTGATCATCGCTGGTGCGGGCGGTGCAGCACATTTGCCGGGCATGACAGCGGCCATGACAATTTTGCCTGTGTTTGGTGTTCCCGTCGAATCCAAAGCTTTGAGCGGACAAGATTCGCTGCTGTCGATTGTGCAAATGCCGGGTGGCATTCCAGTTGGCACTTTGGCTATTGGCAAGCCAGGTGCGATCAATGCTGGCTTGCTGGCAGCTTCAGTGTTGGCTTTATCAGACGAAAAACTGTCGGCACGTTTGGCCGCTTGGCGTGAAAAGCAAACAGCCTCAGTTGCCACAGAGCCTAAGGACGAATCGTGAGCGCCCTTCCTCCCGGATCAACCATTGGTATTTTAGGCGGCGGGCAACTGGCGCGTATGTTGGCGCTGGCTGCGGCTCAGCTTGGGTTGAACTGTCATATTTATGCGCCTGAGAAAGATAGTCCGGCTTTTCAGGTTTCGGCAGCTTTCACCATTGCCGCTTATGATGATGAGGTGGCTTTGGCGGCGTTTGCGGCTTCAGTGCAAGCTGTCACTTATGAATTTGAGAATGTGCCAGCGAGCACGGTGCAGTTTTTAGAAACACTGACCACAGTGAGGCCGGGGTCTAAAGCTTTGAGCGTCGCGCAGGATCGAAAAGCCGAAAAAATGCTGGCTCGCGAGATGGGGGCTATCACGGCACAATTTGTGTCGGTAAATTCACTGGACGATTTGTTAAAAGCAGTGGATCGCATTGGATATCCATCAATTCTGAAAACCAAACGCATGGGCTATGACGGCAAAGGGCAGGTCAAGCTTTTCAGTGCTGCGGATATTGAACCTGCTTGGGCTGCCATGAAGAATCAGCCCGCTATTTTGGAAGGTTTTGTAAATTTCCGCACTGAAGTGTCAGTTATTTGCGTGCGCGGGGCAGATGGCGACTTTGCTGCCTATGAGCCCACTGAAAATATCCACTTAAATCACATTCTGCACACGTCCACGGTTCCAGCCCAAATTGATGAGATGTTGGCCGCTGAAGCGGTTTATGTTTCGCAGCGCATGGCCGACACTTTAGACTATGTGGGCGTGATGGGCGTTGAGTTTTTTGTTTCAGATGATGTGATTTATGTGAATGAAATTGCCCCTAGAGTGCATAATTCCGGCCATTGGACGCAAGATGCTTGCGGTATAAGCCAATTTGAGCAGCATATGCGCGCCGTGGCTGGTTGGCCGCTGGGGCCCACCACAAGGCATTCTGACGTGGTTATGACCAATTTGCTGGGTGATGAGATTAACCAATGGGCGGCGCTTGCGGGCGATCCAAATGTAGCGGTGCACATCTATGGCAAGGCCGAAGCTAGGCCGGGGCGAAAAATGGGACACTATAACCGCATAACCCCTCGACAGGGCTAATCTGCTGTGATAGGGAACTCGCCAACTTGGGGCTTTAACGGCCCTTTTTATCTGCTTTAACCCTTTTTTGTTCGAGGTTTTTCTTGCAAGTTATCGTTCGTGACAACAATGTTGATCAAGCCCTTAAAGTTCTCAAGAAGAAGCTTCAACGTGAAGGCATCTTCCGTGAAATGAAAATGCGTGGCGCTTTTGAAAAGCCATCCGTGAAACGCGCCCGTGAGCAAGCTGAAGCTGTGCGCCGTTCGCGCAAATTGGCGCGCAAGAAGTTGCAACGCGAAGGCCTGTTGCCAATGCCCAAGAAGATCGAAAAGCCCAAGCGCTTCGGCGGTGGAGCTGGCGGCGGTGGCGCTGGTTTCTAAGAGTTAGAGAATTGAATTTGAAAAAGCCGCTGAGCGATCAGCGGCTTTTTTGTTTTGGAATATAGACAATCTATGCTTTTCTTTTGCGTAAAAATTGGGATATTATAATGCTGCACAAAGTTCGTGAAGTTATTGCCATAACTGAAGACGATGGCTGGTATTTGGTAACAACACGCGGCAGCCATCGCCAATTCAAGCACCCCATTAAGTCTGGGCGCGTAACAGTTGCTGGCAAAATGAGTGATGACACAGCCCCCGGAACGTTTAACAGTATTATGAAACAAGCAGGTCTGAAGGAGACACGTTGATGCGCTACGCCATTGTGATCGAAAAAGCAGGATCAAACTTCTCAGCCTATGTGCCAGACCTGCCCGGCTGCATTGCGACAGCTGCAACTGTTTCTGACGTGGAAACAGAGATACGAGATGCGATTCGCTTTCATTTAGAGGGAATGAAAGAGGATGGCTTTGTCGTCCCCATGCCAACTAGCATCGCGGAATATGTTGAGGCTTAGGTAATCCTCCCATTTTTAATGGGATATGATTGTAGAACTCACGCGGCCAATTGTTGTTTCAGTTTCTGAGCGGGGGTTATCCCGCCAAGCCCCATGTTGGGGCGGTCGTTGTTGCAAGTCCAGATCCAGTCTGTGGCGTTTAGGCCTTGGTCCAGCGAAATCATTTGACTTCCTATCCTCTGTCCATACAATTGCCACATGAAGAAGATTAGCTGGAGCATCGAAAAGAATAGGTTGCTGAAACAAAATAAGAACAGGTCTATCTGTTTTGAAGATATTTTGGCGGTGCTTGAGAATGAGGGTCACTTGGATGACATCGCCCATCCCAACCAAGACAAATATCCGCATCAACGAATGTATGTCGTCTTGGTAAATGATTATGTGTTTGGGGTGCCCTATGTTGAAACTGAGACCGAAATTTTTCTCAAAACGGCCTTTCAAAGTCGTCGTCTTAAAAATACTTATCTAACTGGTGAAACCCATGACTCATAAAGATCCAGACATGACCGAAGCTGAAGAGCGGGAATTTATTGAAGATTTTGAGAACAGCTCAAATCCATTGGAAAGCTTTCTCACGCCTGCGCGGCGGCGCGAAGTTGTGGCCGCTGCTCGTGCAACGATTAATGATGAACGTTTTAAAGTTTCGTTGCGCATTCCGAAAAGCGACTTAATGCGCCTGAAGTCGCGCGCATTGCAGGAGGGAATTCCTTATCAGACCCTGATCAATTCAATCATCCACAAATATGTGACGAGTTGATATTAGGCTTTCAAATCCACCCAGTTCGGCGGTGGCGCAGGTCTGTATTCAATTTAGGCCGCTGAGTGATCAGCGGCTTTTTTGTTTTTAGAACAGTTGCAGCAAGCCCAATATAAATATGTAACGGCCAATTTTGGCGATGGCTATAATGATGAGAAAGCTCCAGAGAGGTTCTTTTAGAATGCCTGCCATCACCGTGAGCGGATCGCCGATGATGGGCAC